>JAGXIG010000049.1 GCA_024635815.1 Salegentibacter sp. | reverse complement strand
GCATTTCCATCCTGATCGTCTTTTACTTTGGCGTCCCAATTATAGATTTGCCAGTGTCCCTTGGCCATATAATAACGGCAGGCATAAAAAGGTTTATTATCCAGAATACCTATTCTCCAGTCATATTCTGAAGGTAAAAACTCCTGGGCGATCACCAGCTCTGACTTTTTGAGCATCATCGTTACCAACTCCTGGTATTCTGCCGGTGTAGTTGCTTTCTTCACTCCAAAGGAAAAAGTGGAATCAGGTGATTTTAAGACCACCGGAAGCCCGGTAATTTCTAAAACCTTATCAATATTTTCTTTATGAATAATCACCGTTTTTGGCGTGGGAATATTAGCGTTTTCCAAAGCTTCGGCCATATAAACTTTATTGCAACATTTCAGGATCGCATCAGGGTAATCTATAATTGCAATGCCTTCCTGCTGGGCCTTTCGAGCAAAAGCATAAGCTTCATTATTAACTTCGGTGCTTTGCCGGATAAACAAAGCATCAAAAGCTGATAATCGGGATAGGTCTTTTGGAGAAACTATTTCTACATAAAAATCCATTTTCTCCGCAATTTCAACGAATTTCTTTAATGCCTTGGCATTACTTGGCGGCGCAGGATCATCGGCCTGTACTAAAATTGCCAGATCGTATTCCGATGTATTGGTACGTGGGGTATCGTAGCGTTTTTTCGCAAAATATTGAGTTGCAAACTCATACATACTTTCCAGATGTTCCTCTGGAATTTCAGCCTCAGAAATCGCTTTGATACTTTTAATATTCCACTTGGTGGTATAATTGAATTTAACCCGCAAAAATGGAATTTGAAAATGCCTGTGAAACATCGCACTTAACTCCTTATATTTTTGTGCCACATTTTGCCCAAAATAGATGCTGAGTGTGAATTCCTGGGATTTTATACTTTTCAGGCTGGTTTGCATCAAGTCGTCAAACTCTTCTGAAACAATTTTAACCAGTTTCGGTTCCCGTAAATCAACAATATTTTTTACCGTTGGAATAGCCATATGCCCTCGGGCTTCGGCTAAAAGTGAAACATAGTATCCTTTAGATTGGTATGAATAATCTTTGCAAAGGTTAAAGATCCTGGCATTTTTGATCTTGGCGAACTCGGGATTAGTAAGATAGGATTGCGCTGAAATAATCTCGACGTGATCCAGTTTTAGTTGCCACTTTTCAGGCTGGTTTACTATTATATATTTATTCATTGAGCGGTTGAAAATTCTATCAAATGTAGGAGAAAATTGAATATGTTTTTAATAAAATTCTTAGTAAAAACGGTTGAGCAAAATTATTAATAAGAGGGAAAAAGAAAGTACTGCTTCTTTCTCCACTGCCTATTATACATCAAAATAAGTTGTTCCATTTATTTCTTAAATTTTTATTAGTAATTTCAGGGCTTATTAAATCGTAATAAAAATATATATGAAATTAAGTCTTCTTAGCCTTGTGCTCATTATTACAGGAAATCTGGTATTTGCCCAACATCGCGATGAAGCTTTACTGGAAAAAGCAAAAGAAATTCATGAAAATGTAATTACCATAGATACTCACGCCGATATAAATATCAATAATTTTACGGAAGACAGGAATTATACCATGGATCTGGAAAACCAGGTAACCCTCCCTAAAATGGAAGCAGGCGGACTTGATGTGGCCTGGTTTATAGTTTATACCGGGCAGGATGAACTTACTGATGAAGGCTTTAAAAACGCATATGAAAACGCCATGAGTAAGTTTGACGCTATCCATAAACTGGTAAAAGATTTCGCCCCTGATCAAATAGGTTTGGCTACTAACTCGGAAGAAGTGCGAAAATTGACTTCCGAAGGAAAAAAGGTGGCGATGATTGGTGTTGAAAACGGTTATTCAATCGGGAAGGATATTGAAAATGTAGAGAAATTTTACGATCTGGGTGCGAGATATATGTCGCTTGCACACCAGGGCCATAGTCAATTGAGCGATTCTAACACGGGCGAAGAAAACGATGAGTGGCTTCACAACGGCATAAGTGATTTAGGAAAGGAAATTATTGCTGAAATGAATCGCCTGGGAATGATGATAGATGTTTCGCATCCTTCTAGGAAGGCCATCAAACAGATGTTCGAGTTTTCTAAGGCTCCGCTTATTGCTTCCCACTCCTCTGCCCGAGAACTTTGCAACCACAGCCGAAATTTAGATGATGAACTATTAATGCTGTTTAAAGAACACGGCGGCGTGGTACAAACTGTTGCCTTTAGTGCTTATGTGAATACCGAAAAAAATAAAGCCTTTGAGGAGGCCAGTTCTAAGCTTTATGAGAAAAAAGCCCAGGAAATGAATTTTGTGATTTTGCCTCGTGATTCTGTTAGAGCATTAAGCAATGAAAACAGAAATGCTTATTATGCCGGTTATCAAAAAGTAAGAATTGCAGCTTCTCCTGAAATTGAATTACTGAAAGAAGAAATTCAACCTGTTGGAGTTTCAGATTTTGTAGACCATATAGATTATATGGTAGATCTAATCGGAATTGAACACGTGGGAATTAGTTCAGATTTTGATGGTGGTGGCGGAATTGATGGGTGGCAGGATGCTTCTGAAACCTTAAATATCACCATAGAATTGGTAAAGCGAGGTTATACAGAAGAGGAAATCGCTAAACTTTGGGGGAAAAATTTACTTAGAGTAATGGATGAAGTTGATGCGGTTGCCGCTGAACTTCAGAAAGCATAATTCGTTCGGATCTCGAATTATAAAAGCCTGCCTGGAAAATTCCAGGCAGGCTTTTATAAATCTAAAATCTTAAATCGGGATTATGCGTGTTGTAAATCGTGTTTTCCTTCTTTAATCTCTTCGATCATCTTAGCGTTAAACGCCGGAAGATCGTCAGGATTTCTTGATGTCACAAAAGCTTCATCTACAACTACTTCTTTATCTACCCAAAGAGCTCCTGCATTTTCCAGATCTTTTTTGATAGAGCTAAAGGAAGTCATTGTTCGTCCTTCTACAACTTCAGCATCTATTAGCGTCCAGGCTGCGTGGCAAATAGCGCCTACAGGTTTGCTTTGCTTAAAGAAGTCCCGCACAAATACCAGGACATCTTCATTTCTTCTTAATTGATCTGGGTTTATAACGCCTCCTGGAAGTACCAATGCATTATAATCTTTTGCACTTACCTCTTTTACGGTGTAATCCACTTCTATTTCTCCAGACCAGTCAGTCCCCTTCCAGCCTTTAATTTTTCCTTTTTCAAGACTTATAATATCTACTTTAAAGCCTTCATTTTCCAGGGCTTCTTTTGGTGAAAATAATTCACTTTTTTCAAATCCGTTTGTGGCTAAAATTGCTATTCTCTTTTCCATAATTCTATCTTCATTTTAGGTTCATTCAAAGATAAAATATGTTTAAGGGATAGTGTGCTAAGGACATTATAAAAGGAAAGCCAATTAAAGTTAAACTTTATTAATTCTCTTAAATGTTTTTAAAATCAGGCTATTTCTTAGTCTTTGTCTTTTGATTTTTTCCCCGGTTTTTTTCCCAATCCATATTATTTTTAAGCGTATCTATTATTTCTTTTTCTTCCTCTAGCTGTGTGCGCTTCTGCTGCAATTTTTCCAGTTCCTGATAAATTGCAGGTTCCCCATATCTATTGGGTACTACCCTTTCATTTTTTAGCAGGGCGTATTGCACGGTAAATTCTGCACCAAAAAACAATATTAAACAGGTATAATAAACCCAAAGTAAAATTAACACCACTGAAGATGCTCCGCCATAGACTGAAGCAGGTTCACTTTTTCCGAAGTAAAAACTAATTAACCCTTCTCCTATAAGAAATAAAATGGTGGTGACTGCGGCTCCCAAATAAGTGATTCGCCATAGCAATTTAATATCGGGAAGTAGTTTAAAAATCGCAGCAAATAACGTAGTGATAACCAGAAATGAAATACTAAAATTGGCAACTTCAACCATAAATTCGGTGATGCTTGGAGCATAATCACCAATTTTATTTTTTAGAATTCTGATTAAAGCAGAAATAACGAGAGAAAGTAATAATAAAAGACCTATTACCATCACCATACCAAATGAAATAAATCGATCAAACATCATTCTTAGAAAATTGGTTTTTTTAGCGGCAACATTCCAAATATTATTCATCGCCATTTTAAGCTGAAAAAACACACCGGTAGCACCAAATAGCAACATTCCTACCCCAAATATGATAGCCCAGGTAGATTCACTCGCCAGGGCGGCGCTGGCAATCATTTTTTCAATAGCTTCAGCAGGTTCCTGTCCTATAAAACCACCAATTTCTGAAGTCAACCTACCTTGTACAGCTTCCTGCTCAAAGAAATAACTTGCAATAGTTACAACAATAATCAGTAAAGAAGGTAAGGAAAATAAAGCATAATAAGCTATAGTAGCACTGCGGGCATAGGGTTCGTTCCTATTCCAGCTTATATAAGCCTGTTTAAAAAGTGACCAGGTGGTTTTAAAGAATTTCATGAAATAAGATACTTCTCTTTAAAAATTTCAATATGATGTCTGGTATGGCCGGCAGTTATAAAGCCTAAGGCACGACAGCTAGTTGGACTTCCACTAACAAATCCCTTGTTTCCCAACATTTCTTTTGAAAAACTCTCATATAGATAAATACCTGCATTTCTTACTGCTTCGAATTCTTTCTTAAAATCCTTCAAATTCCGTTTTTGTGCAGAACTCGCGGGAACATAAGCATCATGATCGAAGCCCGGTAATTTAATCCCGGGTTCCCTTGCAAGTGTAAGTGCCCTGTATTGAAAAATACGTTCAACATCTATAAGATGCTGAATTACTTCAGCTACGGTCCATTTACCTTCAGCATAACTATACTTTAGATCCTCCGGCTTCACTTTGTCTAATATTTCAAGTAAATCTTCCTTATTCTCCATAAGTAAAATCCCCAGCTCTAAATTGCCGGGGATTTTCTGTAAATATTGATGATAGTACGCATTGTACTCATCAGATTTTAAACTGCTTGCTATCATTTTAAGCTGAATTTCTACTTGCGTTAATATTTCCGTAGAGGGAACGCGTTACCATTTTTTCGTAAATTTCCAGCATTTCCTCCGCGCTTTTGCCTTGCTCCTGAAGTTCCTGAACTTTTCTAAGAGCGTGCTGCTGAATGGTTAATAAAGGTAGCACAATACGCTCTCTAGCCTGGATAGATGCTCTTCCAGCAGGCTGGTTTTCCATAAGCTTATCATAACCGGTTACTTTTAATAACATCGCATGACTACGCTTATATTCAGCATAGATAATCTTCCAGAACTCGCCAAATTCCTTATCCTGCTCCATATATGCAGTTAAGGCAAAGAAAGATTTGGTAAGGCTCATCATAGAATTCTCCAATAAGGTTTTAAAGAAAACCGAATTGTTATAAAGCTGTTTTACCTTATCAAATTCCCCTGCTTGCTCATACCTCTCTAAAGCGGTACCTACACCAAAAAATCCTGGAACGTTTTGTTTTAACTGGCTCCAGCTTCCAACGAATGGAATCGCCCTTAAATCATTTAAATTAAGTTCGGCTGATTTATTCCTTTTAGATGGGCGACTACCAATATTGGTTTTTGAATAATATTTAAGAGTACTCATTTTTTCCAAATACGGAATAAACTTCTCGTGCTGTTTAAAGTTGGTGTATGTTTCGTAACTTATTTCAGCCAGTTTCGTCATTGTTTCCCGGTCTTCATCGGTCAACTGGTTTTTATCGTCACTAAAAATCTCATTAGAAACCCCTGAACTAAGCAATTGTTCTAAATTATACCTGCAAGAATCCCGGGTTCCAAAATTAGAACTAATGGTTTGTCCTTGTACGGTTAATTGAATTTCTTCATTCTCAATACCAGAACCTAAAGAAGCATAAAACTGGTGTGTTTTACCGCCCCCACGAGCCGGTGGTCCACCTCTACCATCAAAAAATACGACTTTAATTCCGTATTTCCTGGAAACTTCAGTAAGCATTTCCTTAGCTTTGTATATACTCCAGTTAGCCATTAAATATCCGCCATCTTTAGTACCATCGCTAAAACCGAGCATGATCGTTTGCTTTTCTCCTCTGCTTTTTAAATGTTCACGATAAACAGGATTTTTATAAAGAGTCTCCATGACATCTGGTGAAGCTTTTAAATCGGGTACCGTTTCAAATAGAGGAATAATATCTACCGTTGGATTCTTCCATCCACATAACCTTAAGAAAGCAAAAGGCTCTAAAATACTTTGCGGTACTTCACTATGACTAATTATGTATCTATTAGCTCCATTTTCCCCATTTTTTTCTTGAATTTCCTGCATAGCATAAATAGAGGAAAGTGTAGATTTAACTATTCCATCCTCATAATTTTCAGGATCTATATTCCCTTTAACTTTTGTGAGCGTTTCTATTTGTTCCTCATCAGAAAGTGAAGCATAGTTTTTAG
Source organism: Salegentibacter sp. (assembly GCA_024635815.1). The sequence goes on along the minus strand of JAGXIG010000049.1, from coordinate 9,802 downwards.
GGAATAATTCTGGCTGTTTTTTAATGATTTCTTTCAGGACCTCGTCGTGTATTCCTGAATCCTGACGAATATCCAGGGTAGCAAAGTGGTATCCGAAGATATTTACCTTATTAATAAGATCGTCAATATCTTCAACGAACAAGCCCTGGTGTTTCGATTCAACTATATCTTTAATTTGATGAAGTTTAGACTTGAATTCTTCAAGGGACATTTTAATCTTTCCAGATCTGGAAATAGCACTTTGGTAAAGAGCGGTTTCCATTTCAGCAATAATTACATCAACATCAGTAAAAGTTACTCTTCTTTTAAGAGCTCGGATGTCACGATAATAATTCAGCAAAATAGTGCTTCTTAACCTTTGGGCAACTTTTAAGGTGATTTCAGTAGTTACAAACGGGTTTCCGTCACGGTCTCCACCCGGCCAGAATCCTAAATTGATTACCTGGTTACCAATATCATCACCATCAAAAATATTCTGCTGGATATAGTTATAGATCTTGCTTACACTCTGGTAAAATACATTTTCAAAATACCAGATAAGGCTAACGGCCTCATCATAAGGGGTTGGTTTTTCTTTTTTGAAAAACGGAGTTTTCCCAAGTTGCGATAGTAATTTCTTAATTAGTGTAATATCGTTCTTTTGAATAGCTTTATCCAAATCTGTAATTATTCCTAAAACGGCTCCCGGATAGAACTGCGTAGGGTGAGCTGTTAAAGTTGGCCTTACATTAAAGCGTTTCAGATATTCCCGTAATTCCGGTGTTTTATCTTTAGCTTCGGCTTCCTCTTTTACGTTTCTAAGGGTTCCGTGGCCATCCATATTATTAACTATTGGAAAAGACGCATCTTCAATAGCATCAAAAAGCACTACCTGTCTTTCTATATACTGAATAAACCGGAATAGTAAACTGATTTGGTTTTCTTCTGAAGGATCATCCTGATATTTATTGAAAAAAGTTTCAATAATTTCTGAAGGATTTTTATTTTCCTTAAAGCCCGCTTCACATATTTCCTGAAAAAGAGGCAGCAGGGATCCTGTTTTACTAATATCGTCAAAAGGCAGCGTTAAAAATATACTGTTATAAACCTGATATTTTGAAAGTACGCTTTCATTAAAACGTTCTAGTTTTGGTTCTCTGTGCATAATAAATTTTAGTTGATTAAGATTGCATTAAAGTTATAAAAAAACCCTTTAAACACGTAAGCCTAAAGGGTTTTTATATTAAATTTAGGCTTGTTTACATGTCCTGAAAAATAGAATGCATTAAACGTTTCTTATCGTTTAAACTCTCTTCTAAAGAAATCATAGTCTCTGTTCTGTAAACTCCTTCAATATCATCTAATTGAAAGATAACTTCTTTGGCATGTTGTGTATTTCGCGCCCTAATTTTACAGAATACGTTAAATTTACCTGTGGTTACGTGAGCAACAGTTACAAAAGGAATTTCGTTGATACGTTCCAATACAAATTTGGTTTGAGAAGTATTCTTTAAAAATACGCCTACATAGGCAATAAATGCATAACCTAATTTCTTATAATCAAGGGTTAAAGAAGAACCTTTTATAATTCCTGCTTCTTCCATCTTTTTAACCCGAACGTGTACGGTTCCTGCCGATATTAAAAGCTTCTTAGCGATATCGGTAAATGGTGTCCTCGTGTTCTCGATTAACATATCGAGAATTTGGTGATCTGTTTCGTCTAATTTAAACTTGGCCATTTTTTAAATTTCTTTATTTATTTGAAATTCAAAATTAATACAAAATCCTTGAATAATTACTAAGTTTTTTGAGAATTATTCACATTTAAGAAGCAATTCTATCTCATTTAAGACCAATTTATTAACTATAACGTTTTCGATAAGCTTATTTTCCTCATTAATTACTATTTTTTTATTCTCACAAAAGATTTCTTTATGTGCGAACTTATTAATTTTTGGGGCAATTTTTTCTATTACTGGTAAAAATAGAAATTTTTTATCTTCTATAACTTCCTTATATTGAATAGCAATATCCACTACCCCGTTTTCAGTTTTGGCTGCCCTTAAAATAACATCATTGAAAAGTTTTTCGTTTTCAGGTATTTCCTGATATTTTTGATAATCCATGTTTTCAAAACTCCCTTCATTTATAGCTTTTAAAACCGATATTAAAGCCAAAAACACATATTTTCTGGTCTCTTCCCGCTTATAATCTTCCGGGAAATGTCCCGCTTCAAAAAGAATGGTAGGCGTTTGCGTGCTTTGAAAAGTATCGCCAGTACAATTAATATTAAACGCATCATCATACCTTCCAATTCTATTGGGAAGTAAACCAGAAAGGTCTGATGCTATTTTAGCAATAAGCTGCATACTTTTAATTCGGGAAGGAAAGATTTGTCTTTCCTTATCCATAGAAGGCGTTAAAAATGATAAAACTGCCGGTTCCGGCTTGGTACCAGCACTAAAAATTGTTCTTTGATCATGGAGGTTTAAACAGTAATCAGGTTGAAAATTTTCAAATTCTCTACGCAAAACCCTGCTTTCCGGTTGACTTAAATCCTGCGCATCCCGGTTTAGATCTACATTATTGGCGTTAACCCTGGTATAAGCTTCGGCTCCATCGGGATTCAACATTGGGATAATACAGAAGCTGCAATTCTTTAAAAGAGATTTCACCAAAACATCATCCTTATACTTACTTATGTAATTAAAAAGATCAAAAACGGCTTTGGTAGTCGTAGATTCATTTCCGTGCATTTGTGACCAGGCAAGAATTTTAATTGATCCATTACCAAATTGAATACTATGAATAGGTTTACCCAAAACCGACTCTCCAATTTTTTCCAGAAGGAATTCTTCTCCAAGATCATCGAGTAAAATTTGTATATCACTTTGCTGAATATACCTTCCGGAAATTCCCTGGTTTTTAAATGAATTATAAACTTTATAAAGCTGAGTAAATAATGCTGTTTTTTCCATGTTTACAAAAGTAAACATTACAAATTTCACAATTGTAAACAGATGAATCTACCTTTGTTAATTACAAGTGTAAACAAGAGTTCAACCTAATAAACCCGTGACATGGAATAAATCCTATGAAATTATTTTTAATATTTAAAACATTGTTTTTTAGTTATTTAAATATGACTATATAAAGTTATAATTTATATAAAAATAATTATTTACATATGTAATTTGCAGGCTATCTAAGGTTTGATTACATTTGTAAATAGCGATTTCGCATAAAATAATTTACAATGGTAAACACGGAAGATTTTTCTAAACGCCTGCATAAAATCCTCGAATTTTATGAATTATCGGCCGCAGTTTTTGCCGATAAAATTGAAGTTGGACGCTCTTCTATTTCCCATATTTTATCGGGTAGAAATAAACCGAGTTTAGACTTTGTGATGAAGGTTGTAAAGTCTTTTCCCGAAGTAGAATTGTATTGGCTTCTGAATGGAAAAGGAAGTTTCCCTCCTTCTGAAAAACCTAATCCACAACCTGAAGTAAATCAGGAAACTTCTACCGCTCCAATTCCACAAAAAGAAATCAATCCTGAGAAAAATGAAATGCCATCTCTTTTTCCACAGCAAGGAAAAAGCAAACCGATAAGAAAAATTGTTATTTTTTATGAAGATGGCACTTTTGAAGCCTTTGAAAATTGACAGTCCGGTTAAAATAGGTTTATTTTGCAACTCAAAAGAAATTGCTATTATGAAGAAGCTTTTAGCGGTATTTAGCCTGGTTTTTATATTTACAAGCTGTTTCGAGCCGGAAAGAAAATGCACGGACTTTAAAACCGGTACATTTGAGTATAAAACCTATTTGAACGGCGAATTAGCCACTTCTACCTTTATAAGGAACGATTCTATAGAAATCGATGAATTCCAGGGGAAATCCGATACCTCATCGGTGAGATGGATCAACGACTGCGAGTATATACTTAAAAATCTAAACCCAAAAAGTATGGCTGAAGAAAAGCCGATACATATTAAGATTCTTACCACCAATAAAGATGGCTATACATTTGAATATGGTATTGTTGGACAGGATAAAAAGCAACGCGGCCAGGTAGACCGGGTTAAATAAGACTATTTCCTTTCTGAAAAGTTATTTTTAAGCAATTGATTTTGTTCTTCCATAAGATGGTTCATCTTAGATAGAAGTTCAATATCTTTTGGGGTAACTTCCCGCTTATCTTCAGGGTTTTCAGCCTTCTTCCTAAAACGGTTCATAAATTTAATCACCAGGAAGATAGTCATCCCAATTATAAGAAAATCCAATAAAGATTCAATTAAAGCACCATAACCTACGGCCACTTCTTCTACAAGCGTTACGCCTTCTGCTTCTGCAACACCTTCCCGAAGCACCCACTTTTTATTAGCGAATTCAATACCATCAGTCATTAGGCTTAAGGGAGGCATCACTACCTCCTTCACCAAAGTGTTTACAACCGAATTAAATGCCGTACCAATAATAATCCCCACGGCCATATCTACCATATTTCCTTTTATGGCAAATTCCTTGAACTCTTTTAAAATACCCATTTACTCATCAAATAATTTAGTCTGACTTTCTGAATCACCTGAATCCTCCTTTTTTCGAACAATATTCAGCTTATTTTTTTCATCTGAAACAGACTCTTCTTCTACCACTTCAATCTCCTCAGTAGGAACATCTTCTTCCTCTTCGTAAGGCAAAGGATCCAATGGATTTATCTGTTTTACTTTTTCGGTAGTTAATTGGTTTCCAAGAGCCTTAATCCCTTTTACCGAAATGAATTCTTCAATATTCACTTCTTCATTAGGACGCTGTTCTTTTCCGCGTTGTTTGGAGAAAACTATTTCCGCTTGTGGGTAATAATCGGTAGAAACCAGTTCTAAATAAGAGTTTTCATGTTCGCTTATAAACTTCTCTTCCCTCTCAGGATTTTCAATTAAAAATCGCTTAACATAGAAACGCTCTTTTTCGGGTTCCCAATAAATGGCTGAAATTGGTTTTTTCGGCATCCATTTTTCCAGCACTACCATTTCTTCATCAAAACGCGTAGTGAGTTCGGGAATTATGGTTTTTGCAATTCCATCCTGGGTAATGACCAGAATACGATCTTCTCCTTTAAATTCTCCAAGAAGTTCCCCGCGTTCATCTACGTTCAACCTTTTAACCGTTTCATCAAACCAGATTCTCCTGGGTTTTAAAGTAGAAACACCCTCTTCTTTTAATTCTACTCGTTTTATGGCATATTTGGTAACGATATTTCCTTTTACATTTCTGCCTTTAATAAGCATATCAGCAAAGTCTACATCAAATTTTAATTTTTTAATGCTGCCTACCTGTCTCAAGAAAATGGTTATAACTTCAGCTTCACCGTTAGGATTTGCTGAAAAATAATGCACTTTTGAATCTTTTTTTCCTTGTGATAAGTCATATTCCTTATCTCTTGTTACCGAGGTAACCGAAAAACGCTTAATATATGATGCGCCTCCCTTACCGTCGCGGTAAATCATATTATAAATGGTTCGCTTATCTTTTTTCTTAAAAATGGCAACGTGTATGATATCCTTTCCAACAAAAGTTTTGCTGTCTACTTTAGTCACCATCATTTTTCCGTCGGCAGTGAAACAAATTATATCATCTATATCACTACAATCGGTAACATATTCATCTTTCTTAAGCGCGGTACCAATAAATCCTTCTTTACGGTTTACATAAAGTTTCGAATTTCTAATAACCACTTTTGTCGCTTCGATATCATCAAATATGCGAAGCTCAGTTTTTCGATCTTTATCCTGACCGTAATCTTTTTTGAGTTTTGTAAAATAAGCAATCGCGTAATCTACCAGATGGTCTAAATGATGTTTTACTTTTGCGATCTCATCTTCCAGGGCTTCAATTTTCTGCTGCGCTTTATCTAAATCGAATTTTGAGATCCTCTTAATTCTAATCTCGGTAAGCCTGGTGATATCGTCACGGGTTACGACACGTTTAAGATGTTTTATATGTGGTTTTAAGCCTTCATCTATCGCATTGATCACGCCATCCCAAGTTTCTTCCTCTTCAATTTCGCGATAGATCCGTTTTTCAATAAAAATTCGCTCTAAAGATGAAAAATGCCATTGTTCTTCCAGTTCCTCAAGCGTAATCTCTAATTCCCGCTTCAGCAAATGAAGCGTATGATCGGTTGAGCTTCGTAATATTTCTGAAACTCCAAGGAAAATAGGTTTATTGTCTATAATCACACAGCCTAGAGGGGCGATAGAATTCTCACAAGAGGTAAAGGCGTAAAGCGCATCTATCGTCCTGTCTGGAGAAATGTTATTTGGTAAATGAATAAGGATCTCCACTTCGGCAGCGGTATTATCCTCAATTTTCTTAACCTTGATTTTTCCCTTATCGTTAGCCTTTAAAATGGAATCTATTAAAGTTGTGGTCGTAGTTCCGTAGGGAATTTCGGTAATAGCCAGGGTATTTTTATCATACTGACTAATCTTTGCTCTTACTCTTACACGGCCACCTCGTTTTCCGTCGTTATAGTTAGAAATGTCAGCAATTCCGCCGGTTGGAAAATCTGGAAAAATCGTGAATTTTTTTCCTTTTAAATGTCTTATGGAAGCATCTATAAGTTCATTAAAATTATGCGGAAGAACCCGTGTACTCAAACCTACGGCAATCCCTTCAGCACCCTGTGCGAGTAACATCGGGAATTTTACCGGAAGATTTACCGGTTCTTTCTTTCTTCCATCATAAGAAAGTTGCCATTCGGTTAACTTGGGATTAAAGAGAACTTCCAGCGCAAATTTTGATAAACGTGCTTCAATATATCTTGGCGCTGCAGAACGGTCTCCGGTTAAAATGTTTCCCCAGTTTCCCTGGGTATCTATAAGAATATCCTTTTGGCCTATTTGCACCATGGCATCTCCAATACTGGCATCCCCATGTGGGTGATACTGCATGGTATGCCCAACAATATTCGCTACTTTGTTGTAACGACCATCGTCAAGATCTTTCATAGAATGCATGATACGGCGTTGCACCGGTTTAAAACCATCTTCCATGGCAGGTACCGCGCGTTCAAGAATCACATAAGAAGCATAATCCAGAAACCAGTCCTTGTACATCCCGGTTACTTTTATAAGCTCTTCCTTTGGTTGTTCTAAATGTTCATCTTTAGCTTCATCCTGGTTTTCTTCCATTAAGCTGTAGTTTTTTGATTGTCTACTATTTTCTGCATCGAAGCTATCATGCCACGCTTCTTCTTACGGGTGAGAAAAGTAGTGTTAAAGGTATATTTTTTGTAGCCGCGTCTTCTGCGCGAACTTATATAAATTGTTACTGCGGAATAAAAAAAGTAATCGCTAAACCTAAATTTACCGAGTTTTCTCTTCGGAAATTCGGCCTTTTTCACCCGGTATTCCATAAATTTAGAGAAGAAAACTCCGTTGTTCTTTAAATTCAGGGTTTCGCCGTCGCTATCAAAATCGAAGCTCTGCCCTATTCTATGCACATAAAAACCGAGCAAAAGCACCACGATATTAGGAATAAAGTGACTATACCTTATTGGTTCATCACTACTCATAAGCTCAATGTTTACAAAAATATTGGTAACGAAAATCGCCACCAGAACGGTATAAATTGAGGGGACTATTTTAACTTCATTCCTATTGGTGAATCTCATAAGCCTAGCTCTTCAATAAGATCAAGTTCAACTTTAAGATTATCAATAATGAATTCCTGCCTGTCTGGCGTATTTTTACCCATATAGAAACTAAGCATCTCTTCTATAGATTTCTCTTTATCAAGCATCACGGGATCTAAGCGAATATTATCCCCAATAAAATGCTTGAATTCATCTGGAGAAATTTCACCTAAACCTTTAAATCGGGTGATTTCAGCTTTTCCTGTGAGTTTTTCTACCGCATTTCTTCTTTCGGTCTCACTGTAACAATAAATAGTTTCTTTTTTATTCCGAACCCTGAATAAAGGCGTTTGCAGAATATATAAATGATTTTCCTTGATCAATTCAGGGAAAAACTGAAGAAAAAATGTAATTAACAATAACCTGATATGCATTCCATCTACATCGGCATCGGTAGCTATTACAATATTATTATATCTAAGATCCGCTAAAGATTCTTCAATATTAAGCGCGGCTTGCAGCAAATTGAATTCTTCATTCTCGTAAACGATCTTTTTGCTCAGTCCGTAACTATTTAAAGGTTTTCCTTTTAAACTAAAAACCGCCTGTGTATTCACATCACGGGATTTAGTAATAGAACCACTCGCTGAGTCTCCCTCGGTAATAAACAAGGTAGTTTCCAGGTAACGCTCTTTTTTACTATCTGCAAGATGAATTCGGCAATCGCGAAGTTTTTTATTATGTAAACTGGCTTTTTTAGCCCGGTCTTTTGCAAGTTTTCTAATTCCGGAAAGGTCTTTACGTTCCCTTTCTGCCTGTAATATTTTCCTCTGAAGCCTGTCAGCGGTTTCCTGATTCTTATGCAGGTAATTATCCAGTTGTGTTTTTAGAAAATCATTAATGTGAGTCCGCACCGTTGGCATATCGCCACCCATATCGGTTGAACCCAGTTTTGTTTTAGTCTGGCTTTCAAAAACCGGTTCCATTACTTTAATACTGATAGCTGAAACTATTGATTTTCTAATATCGCTGGCATCATAATTTTTTCCGTAGAATTCACGTATCGTTTTTACGATCGCTTCCCTAAAAGCGGCAAGGTGTGTTCCCCCCTGGGAAGTGTTTTGCCCATTTACGAAAGAGTGATATTCTTCGCTGTACTGGGCTTTACTATGAGTAAGAGCAACTTCAATATCATCACCTCGCATATGGATAATTTCATATAAACGCTCATCTTCGTGAATGCTGTCTTTTAAAAGATCTTTAAGTCCGTTTTCTGAATAAAATTTTTCACCATTAAACATTATGGTTAACCCGGGATTCAGGTAAACATAATTTTTAAGCATTTTCTCTATATATTCATTCCGGAATTTAAAATTCTTAAAGATAACCTCATCTGGCACAAAGGTTACTTTAGTTCCGCGGCGACGGGAAGTTTCATCTAAATGTTCCTCTTCCTGTAATTCTCCCTGCGCAAATTCGGCAGCGTGAGATTTACCGTCCCTGGAAGATTCTACCCTAAAATATGAAGAAAGCGCATTTACGGCTTTGGTACCAACTCCGTTAAGTCCAACCGATTTCTTAAAAGCACGGGAATCGTATTTTCCACCCGTATTCATTTTAGAAACCACGTCTACTACTTTCCCTAAAGGTATTCCACGCCCGTAATCACGAACTATTACACGTTGATTTTGCACCGAGATTTCTATGGTTTTCCCGGAGCCCATCACAAATTCATCAATACTATTGTCCAGCACTTCTTTGAGGAGAATATAGATCCCATCGTCGGCACTGGAGCCATCCCCCAGCTTTCCAATGTACATCCCGGGACGCATTCTAATATGTTCTTTCCAGTCTAAAGACCGTATATTATCTTCGGTATACTTCGTTTCCTGGCTCATAAGTAGTTCATGGAGTTGTGGCGCTAATATAAGGCTTAGGGCAAAAAGTTAAAACAAAGCCTTGATATTTTAATTAACAAAAAATTACTATTTGGAAGGAAGTTTCACCAAATTCACCCAAAATTCTTCAATTTGGGTAACGGCTTCCATAAAATCACCTACTTCTATAGGTTTAGTGATGTAGCAATTCGCATAATTTCTATAAGAGCTATCAATATCTTCTTGCGAAGAAGAAGTTGTAAGCATTATTACCGGAATTGTTTTTAGGTCGTCATGCTGTTTAATGT
>JAGXIG010000048.1 GCA_024635815.1 Salegentibacter sp. | reverse complement strand
CGGCTTCACTCAATAAACCTATATTTTTTCCTTCTTTGCAATCATTTAAAAATGAAGGAATTTCTGAAGCTTCAGTGAATTTATTCAGATGAAAAAATTGAAGTGAAGATTGTTGCTTTTCAGGAACCAATTGTTTTATATGTCTCCTGGCAGTTTTTTCATTTTCAGCGATAAAAATATCCAGGATTTCCATTATTTCTTTAACCTGTATGGGTAAAACCTGCATTGGGTTTGCGGCTCCCATAGTAGTAGGGATTAGGTAAAGTTTTCCGGAATATTTAAAGTCTGACATTAAGCCTTATTTTCTTCTTTGAGCTGTGCTGCTATCTTTTCGCAGGCTTCATCAAGCATTTGATATACATTTTCAAATCCATGCTCACCACCAAAATAAGGATCGGGGACATCTACGTTTTCTGCAGGAAATATTTCATCGAGAATAAGCTGAACTTTAGACCGGTCGTCATCATTTCTGGCCAAAGAAATCACATCTTTAAAATTGGAATTATCCATCACGTAAATGCGATCGAATTTCTCGAAATCCTCTGCCTGAAATTGTCTTCCGCGTTGATAAGTAATATCCAGATTGTTCTTTTTTGCTATAGCAATAGAGCGTGGATCGGGTGAATCGTCTATATGATAATCGCCTGTGCCCGCCGAATCTACAAAAACCTTTGATTCATCTACTTTAGATTTTAATATTCCCTCGGCAAGCGGTGATCTGCAAATATTGCCGAGGCACACCATCAATACCTTAGTCTTCATAAAAATGCTTTTATATGGTAAGTTTCTTGTTGAGGTCTTCCACAAATTTCTTGAACTGCTTATCTGTAGTAGAGAGGTTATCTACCGTTTTGCAGGCGTGTAAAACCGTAGCGTGATCGCGTTTTCCAATTTGAGAGCCAATGCTCGCCAAAGAGGCTTTCGTGAACTTCTTCGCAAAGAACATGGCCAGCTGTCTTGCCTGTACAATATGTCTTTTTCGGGTTTTAGACTGCAAAGTTTGAACATCCATCTGGAAATAATCACTCACCACTTTTTGAATATAATCTATTGAAACTTCTCGCTTGGTATTCTTCACGTAGTTGTCTACGATCTTTTTGGCGAGTTCTAAAGTGATATCTTTTTTATTGAAAGAAGAGTGCGCGATAAGTGAAATAATGGCACCTTCCAGTTCCCTGATATTCGTTTTAATATTATTAGCTAAAAATTCAACAATTTCTTCCGGCATTTCTACGCCGTCTCGATAAAGTTTGTTTTTAATAATAGAAATCCGGGTTTCGAAATCGGGGTGTTGCAATTCTGCCGAAAGTCCCCATTTGAATCTTGAAAGCAGGCGTTGCTCGATATCCTGCATATCTACCGGAGCTTTATCACTGGTTAGAATAACCTGTTTTCCGTTTTGATGCAGATGATTAAAGATGTGGAAAAATACATCCTGAGTACCGGCTTTTCCTGAAAGCAACTGGATATCATCAACAATTAAAACATCGATGATCTGGTAAAAATGAATAAAATCGTTCCTGTTGTTTTTCTTAACTGATTCTATGTATTGTTGGGTAAATTTTTCCGCAGAAATATATAAAACCGTCTTTTCGGGATATTTATCTTTTATTTCAACTCCAATAGCGTGTGCTAAATGTGTTTTTCCTAATCCTACACCACCAAAAATAAGGAGTGGATTAAAAGAAGTTCCACCCGGTTTATTGGCCACAGCCAGTCCGGCCGATCTTGCCAATCGGTTGGAATCTCCTTCCAGGAAATTCTCAAAATTGTAACTCGGGTTAAGCTGAGACTCGATCTTTACATTTCTAATTCCCGGGATTATAAATGGATTTTTTAATTCGGGATTTTTATTTTTTATAGGCACATCTACTTCCTGGGAAGCCATATGGCTACGCTGGGTACTCGGAATCTTCTCGGTAAACGGCATTTTGTTTCCGTAAGTATTCTCCATTTTGATCACATAGACCAATTTGGCTTTTTCCCCTAATTCTTTGGTTAGTGAAACTTTTAAAAGCTTGACATAATGTTCTTCTAGCCACTCGTAAAAAAACTTTGAAGGCACCTGTATGCTAAGGGCACAATCTGTGAGTTTTACTGCTTGTATAGGTTCAAACCACGTTTTGTAAGCCTGTGGAGTGATGTTATCTTTGATAAAAGCCAGACAGCTATTCCAAACTGATTGCGCAGTTTTTGACATGCTTTGTGTTGTATTATTTTAGATTAGTAGTGGTTTATTAGCAGTTAAAAGAATTAGGGCTTTCAACTTGAGTGGAACAAATATGTGAACAATTTATGTAATAAAAAAACCTGTTTAGGGTTGAATTTTAAGAAAATTTTGTGCATACTTAAATCCGATTATGAAAGTACAAAACCTCACTCACTTTACCTGTTAAATTCAATATGAAAAGTCACGAAACTTATGTTAAAGTCCGTTATGCGGAAACCGATCAAATGGGTGTGGTGCATCACGGGAATTATGCCCAATACTTTGAAATAGCCCGTTTGGACTGGCTTTCGGCTTTGGGTATTTCGTATAAAGTTATGGAGGAAACCGGGGTGATGTTACCCGTTTATGAACTCAATACAAAATTTTTAAAACCCGCACTTTTTGAGGATGAACTTAAAATTGAGGTGAGATTAAAAGAACTTCCTTCGGTAAAAATAACTTTTGAATATTTAATTTATAATCAAAATAAAGAATTGCTATCTAAAGCATTTACGACCCTTGTTTTTATGGATGCAAGAACCAAAAAACCAATTCGTTGCCCTCAATATATTTTGGATAAGTTGAAGTGATTTTGTGAGGTTTTATATTTAGCTGTCATCCTGATTTCGGGATCTAAGTTGTTGGAAATTATTCCATATTGGAATCCCGAAGTAAATTCGGAATAAAGTCTGAAACGATCCCGAAAGCTTTCAGGACAGTTTGACGATATCAACTTAGAAATTCTTCAAATATTTAATGTATATAACAGTTAATCTTCCAACTTCTTAATCCCAACCTTATAAGTTGAAACAAATTTCTCAAATATCTTTTCCGCGTCTTTTTTCCTGACGGAAATATAAATCCTGCAATCCAACTCTAGTTTTTGCTCAATGATATTGAGATTATTTTCTTTGATTAATCGCATCACGATGTTCATTTCAGGATAATCAAAGCTGAGCTCAAAAAGCTCGTCTATCGTTCGGTTAACGATATTGGCTTCTTCCAGTGCCATTTGTGCGGCGGTTTTATAGGCGTTAATCAAGCCACTGACCCCGAGTTTTACACCACCAAAATACCGAACCACTACAATTAAAATATTTGTCACTTCAAAAGACAGGATCTGCCCATAAATGGGCATTCCGGCAGAATTTGAAGGTTCCCCGTCATCATTGGCGCGATATTGATAATCTGATTTCCCCAATTGCCAGGCATAACACCAGTGCCGTGCTTTATGATGTTTTGTTTTTAATTCTTCGAGATGAAGATTGGCCTCTTCTTCGGTTTTCACCGGAAATGCATACCCGAAAAATTTAGAATTTCGGTCTTTAAATAAGACTTCAGATGAAGCTTTGGTGATGGTTTTATAGGTGTCTTTCATTGTAACTTATTTTTAGACCTCATAGGTTTTTGAAACCTGTGAGGCCTTACGGGATAAATCTACTGACTACTCGCTACCAGTATAATACTTATTATCGCAAGCGCAATTCCAATCCAGTTTTTCTTTAGCAAAACCTCTTTAAATAGTACAATTCCAAGAATTGTGGAAGCCAAAACAATTCCCACGTGGTTTAAGGTGAAAATCACCGAATTCTCAATACCGGGGGACCGCAAGGCCATCACCAGGAAATAGATAGAAAAATAATTCGGAATCCCGAGGGCAATTCCACCGGCAATGTTTTTCCAGGTAATTTTTAATTTTCCTAAGACAGCCTGACCAATCAAAATAGCTGTCCCAATGATGCCGGCGATTCCAAAAATACTGGAGGAAAAAAGCCCAACATCGGTTTCAGAAACATAGAAATTTTCCAGATAGTTGATGGTGGTGTCAATAATTCCGCTTCCGAAGAAAACCAGTAAAGGGAAAATTAGGTTTCTTTTTTTTATTTTAATGCCTTTCTCGGTTTTAATCGAACTTAAATAAACCGCTGCAAGTGCAAGTATAATTCCGGAGACTTTTAAAAACCCGAGGCTTTCATTATAAATAAATATTCCGAAGAAAACAGGAATCGCAACCGACATCTTTGTAGCGACCGAGACCACCGAAAGTCCGCTGCGTTGAGTGGTTATCGCTGCCAGGTTAAAAACAGTAATAAACATTGCGCCAAGAAAAACAGTTCCCAAAAACCAGGATTCCGTAGGAATTCTAACCAGATCGCCAACACCATCAATATAGCCGAAAAATCCTACGATGCAGGCGATAAAATAGTTAACGATAATCGCCTGCATCGTATTAATTCCATACTTTTTATAAAGTTTAAAAACCACAAAAATAACTGTGGAAGAGAGGATGCTAAGCAGCAGGTAGATCAAAACAATTCCTTTTTGGCGGTAAATAGATCTATCACATCTTCGCGGGTAGGTTCAATATTCCAGGTGTGAATTCCTAAATTTTCGGCAGCTACTGTATTTTCCCGGGTGTCGTCTATAAAAAGACATTCTTCGGGTTTTAGATCGTGTTCTTTTAAAACAAACTCATAAATTTCAGCGTCTGGCTTTCTGAAATTAATCTCGTACGAAAGATAAAACGCATCAAAACACGCCTTAAAATCTTCGAAAAATGATACATTTTCCTTAACCCAGTCAATATGAATTTCGTTGGTATTGCTTAAAAGAATAAGTTGGTAGTTTTTTTCTTCAGAAAGCTTTTTTAAAAACTGATGCCGATATTCCGGAAAATCTATCAGAATAGCATTCCAGGAATTTTTAAAATGTTCTTCCTGAAGTTGGGAATGTTCGGTTTGATACGATTTTACAAATTCTTCTGAAGAGATCAATCCTTTTTCATATTGCTGATTTATATTCAGTAAATCTTCTGAAAGCGATTCGATTTCATATTTTTCCATTTCGCGCATCGTAGCCGGTTTATCCAGGTTTATGAATACGTCTCCAAAATCAAAAATTATAGTTTTAATCATTCTTGTAAATTTTTAAATTATCCCGCTTCAGCGTGATTTCTGAAATCAATCTTCCTGAAAATTCTGGTGCTTGTACGCCTTTATGAAATTCAGCAATTCCGGTAAAAACCCTGGCTTCATCCCAAAGATTAGCATCAATGAAGGACTGAAGCGTTTGAGCGCCACCTTCAATAATACCAGATTGCAAATTATGCCTGTATAAAACTTCGCAAATTTGTTGAGGTATATTTTTCTGAAAATCGAGCTTTTCAAAAACTATATTATTACTCTCGGAAGTGTTTTTAGAATGTTTTTCGGTTAGCACAATTGTTTTTATACTGCCGTCAAGCAATGTAGATTCCTGTGGTATCTTTAAATCTTTATCGATCACCACCCGAACCGGATTTGTACCTTTCCAAAGCCTTGTATTTAGTTTGGGATCATCGGAAATCGCGGTATTGGTGCCTACCAAAATAGCCTGTTCTTCGCTCCGCCATTTATGTACTAGCTGTTTTGAATATTGATTAGTGATCCAAACCGGTTCTCGTTTTTTCTGAAATTCAGGAGCGATAAATCCGTCCGAAGTCTGTGCCCATTTCAAAATAACATAAGGCCGCTTTTTTTGATGAAAAGTAAAGAAGCGTATGTTCAGTTCCTGACATTCTTTTTCCAGAATCCCCACCTGTACTTCGCACCCGGCTTCCATCAATTTCTTAATTCCCCGGCCGGCGACTTCGACAAAAGGATCTACACAGCCAAGCACCACTTTTTTTATGCCTTTGGCGATTATCAAATCGCTGCAGGGTGGCGTTTTTCCAAAATGGCTACAAGGTTCCAGGCTCACGTAAATGGTAGCCTTTTTTAAAAGAGAAACATCTTGAACCGAATTAATAGCCTTTACCTCGGCGTGTGGCGCTCCTGCTCTTTGATGCCAGCCTTCACCAATTATCCTGTCTTTATGAACAATTACGCTGCCTACCAACGGATTGGGATAGGTAGTTCCGAGTCCGTTTTTGGCGAGTTCAATACAGCGTTTTATATATTTTTCGTGTATATTCACGCCACTAAAATAGGATTATTTACTAAGAATGAGCACGCTAAAAATACGGGAAATTCAACCCGAAGACAATCAACAAGTTGCCGAAGTAGTAAGGACGGTTTTGGTAGAAATGGGCGTTCCCAAAGTAGGAACCGCCTATGAAGACAAAGCCCTGGACGATATGTTCGCAACCTACAAGCACTCACGAATGAACTATTTTGTGGTAGAAGATGAAGGGAAAATAATTGGAGGAGCAGGAATTGCACCTTTAATAGGGATGGAAGAAAAGATATGCGAACTACAGAAAATGTATTTTCTACCGGAAGCCCGTGGTAAAGGCCTGGGTGCACAAATGATGGATACCTGCATTAAATTTGCCAAATCCCAGAATTTTGAGCAATGCTATATTGAAACTTTGCCTTATATGGAAAGCGCCAGGAAACTCTATGGCCGAAGCGGATTCAAATCTTTAGAAAAGCCTATGGGCGACACCGGACATTATAATTGTACGATGTGGATGATCAGGGATATTTAAGAGACCAGAGGAGAGAATAAAGAGAAAAGATTCAAAATTTAAAGTTTAAGGTTCAAAGTTTTTTTATTTAACCGCAACTCGCAACCCAGAACTGAAAACTGAGAACAGACAACTCACAACTGAAGCATGAAACTTAAAGAACAAAAAGAAATCTTCCTAAAAGCGCTTGAAAACGATTATCCTGCGGAAGAAGTGCATTCTTTTTTCTATTTACTAACTGAAGCTTTCTTCGAAATAAAACGAATAGACCTGGCTTTAAATCCTGAACTTGAAATTGATGAAGATCAGGTGGGGAAATTAGATTCGGCTTTGGTGCGGTTAAAAAAACACGAACCTATTCAGCATATTATTGGGGAGGCGGAATTTTTCGACCTGGCATTTAAAGTCGATAAAAATGTACTGGTTCCGAGACCGGAAACTGAAGAACTGGTACAATGGATTTTGGACGATTTTTCTTCAAAAAATAATATATTGAAAATCCTTGACATAGGAACTGGGAGCGGATGCATCGCTATAAGCCTGGCAAAGAATCTTCCGCAGGCAAGAATTTCAGCTTTAGATATTTCAGCAGCAGCCTTGGAGATTGCAGCTCAAAATTCTCAAAACAATGAAGTAAACCTGGATTGTATTCAGCAGAATATCCTTAAACTAGAAAAGCTTTCGGAATCTTACGATATAATAGTTTCCAATCCGCCATACGTGCGGGAATTGGAGAAGAAAGAGATGCATCGAAATGTATTAGCGTACGATCCTCCCACAGCCTTGTATGTTAAAGATGAAAATCCTTTAATTTTCTACGATAAAATCACGACATTGGCTAAGAATGCACTGATTCCCGACGGAAAGCTCTATTTTGAGATCAATCAATACCTGGCTAAAGAAACCGAACAGATGATGCAGGAACACGGGTTTAAAACAGAATTACGAAAAGATATTTTTGGGAATTTCAGGATGTTAAAAGGGGAAAAGTTTTAAAATGTCACTTCAAACACTTCCGATAGTTATCAGAACTAGAAGTTATAGATAGAAAATAATAATTTTGGAAAACAAAAGCGAAAATCAATTAAAAAGCATTGCCGTGTTTTGCGCAAGCAGCGAAGGCAATGACGAAAAAATATACACCGAATCTTACCGCTTAGGAAAAGTCCTGGCTCAAAAAAATATCAAACTTGTTTTTGGCGGAAGTAAACTCGGTTTAATGGGTCAGGTTGCTGCCGGCACCCTTCAAAATGGTGGTAAAGTTATTGGGGTAATCCCCGATTTTCTGAAAACCAAAGAAGTGGTACATACCGAATTAACCGAATTGATCACTACCAAAGATATGCACGAGCGCAAGCTTAAAATGCACGAATTAAGCGATGGTTTTATTGCCCTCCCCGGCGGATTTGGAACTTTTGAAGAACTTTTTGAAATAGTGACCTGGGGCCAGCTGGGTTTGCACCAAAATCCCATCGGACTTCTAAACATCAATAGATTTTACGACGATCTTATCGCGATGCTTAAAACTATGGTTAGAAAAGGTTTGCTTAGAAAAGAGAATTTTGATTTGTTGCTTATTGCTGAAAATATTGAGGAGCTACTGCAAAAAATGCATAATTTTAAACCTATGCCTGTTCCAAAATGGATGAATAAAGATCAGACCTAAGAAAGACACTATGAAAATCCATAAACTTCAAATATATACCGATAATATCAGGGAGCAACTTCGATTTTACCGGGATAAATTGAATTTTAAAATCACTGATTATACCGAGGATTATTTTGAAGTTGAAACCGGATATGCTTCGATAAGATTTCAGCATAAGGAAAACGCCACGACTTATCATATCGCCTTTCATATTCCCGATAATCAGCATAATGAAGCTTTGGAGTGGGTGAAAGAGCGTATTCCTGTTTTGGAAGGGAATGGGCAGGAAATTGTAGATTTTATAGCCTGGAGGGCTAAATCTCTCTATTTCTACGATGAGGATAAAAATATAATCGAATTCATTTCCCGTGAAAGTTTCAGTAAACCCGATTCTGCATTATTTTCAGAAAAAAGTATTTTGGGGATAAGTGAAGTTGGTTTGGTGACTGAAAACATTTCAGAAAAATATGAGTTTTTGAATTCGAAATTCAAATTGGGGAAATACGATGGCGATTTTGAGCGTTTTTGCGCGATTGGAGATGACGAAGGTCTGCTAATTACCATTAACCAAAAGCTAAAAGACTGGTTTCCTACTGATGATAAAGCCTATAAATCTGAATTCGAAATTGAATTTACTCACGACGGGAAAAAACATTCCTTTATTTTTGAAAACGATAAACTAAAAATTCAGCAATAACTTACCAGCCGATTTTTATGAGTACCGAAGAAAAGATCAAGCAATTACGCGAAGAACTACACAGGCATAATTACTTATACTATATAGAAGACAAGCCCGAGATCAGCGATTATGACTTTGACATGAAGCTGAAAGAATTACAGGATTTAGAAGAAAAGAATCCTGAATTTGATGATCCTAATTCTCCCACGCGCCGTGTAGGCGGTGCCATAACCAAGAATTTTGAAACTGTAGTCCACGATTATAGAATGTATTCGCTTTCAAATTCCTATTCCCAGGAAGAGCTGGAAGACTGGGAAAAACGCATCGAGAAATCTATTGGTGGGAAAGTGCAATATGTTTGCGAGTTAAAATATGACGGCGCTTCAATTAGTCTTACTTACGAAGACGGTAAGTTGAAGCGTGCCGTTACCCGTGGTGATGGCTTTCAGGGTGATAATGTTACCAATAATATAAAAACTATAAGATCGGTTCCTTTAAAATTGAAAGGTGATTTTCCACAGAAATTTGATATTCGGGGAGAGATCGTTTTGCCTTACGAAGGTTTTGCTAAAATGAATGCTGAAAGGGTGGAATCCGGAGAAGAACCCTATGCGAACCCTAGAAATACTGCCTCCGGGAGTTTAAAGTTGCAGGATAGTGCTGAGGTTGCCAAAAGACCTTTAGATTGCCTGCTTTATAGTTTAGTTGCTGAAAAATTGCCGGTTAAATCCCAGTTTGAAGGCTTGAAAAAAGCCAGGGAATGGGGATTTAAAGTTCCGCCAGAAGCTGAATTAAAGAATAGTATTGCTGAAGTTCTGGATTATGTGAATTACTGGGACATGCATCGCCATGATCTACCTTATGAAACCGATGGTGTGGTGGTGAAAGTAAACAGTTTTGACCAGCAGGACGAGCTAGGCTACACCGCCAAATCGCCACGCTGGGCAATGGCCTATAAATTTAAAGCCGAGCAGGAAAGCACCAAATTAAATAAAATCACCTACCAGGTAGGAAGAACGGGGGCGATCACTCCTGTGGCTAACCTGGAACCGGTACAATTGGCGGGAACGACGGTAAAACGGGCTTCTTTGCATAATGCCGATCAAATTGAAAAGCTTGATGTGCGGGAAGGTGATATTGTTTTTGTAGAAAAAGGCGGGGAGATTATTCCGAAGATAGTGGGAGTAGATTTTACCCAAAGAGATCCTGAAACTCCGGAAACCAAATATGCTGAAACCTGCCCCGAATGTGGTAGCGAATTAATTAGAAAAGAAGGAGAAGCCCAACATTATTGTCCAAATTATAATGGTTGTCCGCCGCAAATTGTGGGGAGAATTCAACATTTTATTTCCCGGAAAGCGATGGATATTGAAGGCCTGGGCGGAGAAACGGTTGCCTTGTTGGTGAACGCGAATCTAATTACCAATTATGCCGATCTCTACATTCTGAAAAAAGAGGATATTCTTCCCTTGGAGCGAATGGCAGAAAAATCGGCTGAGAATTTAATAAACGGGATTGAAAAGTCTAAGGAAATCCCATTTGAACGCGTTTTATTTGCCTTAGGAATAAGGTATGTAGGCGAAACCGTGGCCAAAAAACTGGCAAAACATTATAAAAACATAGCTGCTTTAGCTTCAGCTTCAAGCGAAGATTTAACGGCTGTTGATGAAATAGGGGAACGCATCGCAGAAAGTGTAACCGATTTTTTTGCATCCGAAAAAAACAGGGAGATTGTTCAGCGATTAAAAGGTTACGGACTTCAACTGGAAATCGCTGCGGAAGAACTAGAAAATCAAAGCGATATACTGGAAGGAAACACCTTTGTTATTTCGGGCGTTTTTGAAAAAGTTTCCAGGAACGAGCTTAAGAAAATGATTGAAGATAATGGTGGGAAAGTTTCAGGATCAATCTCAGGAAAAACAGATTATTTGGTTGCCGGTGAAAATATGGGCCCCAGCAAACTGGCAAAAGCCGAAAAACTCGGGACTAAAATTGTAAGTGAAGACGAGTTTTTGAAAATGCTTGATTAGGCTATTCAGTAAATTAATTTTCAAAGATCGAGATAAAGATATTAAACCTTAATCTTTAATCCATTAGCTTTAATTTCGTTTTCATTGTCCAGGTAAAAATCAATTCTTCCCAGGTAGAGTCCGTAGCAACCAACCTGGTTTACCAGAACTTTTTTTCCGACCTTATTTGTTTCAATAGTTGGTTTGTCAAGAAAAGTATGGGTGTGGCCGCCAATAATAAGATCTATATTTTCTGTGGCTTTTGCCAGTTTGATATCAGAAATTTTTTCGTGGCTGTAGTCATACCCTAAATGCGAAAGGCAAATTACCAGATCGCAATTTTTCTCTACCTTAAGAATTCTACTCATATCCTGAGCTATTTCTAAAGGATCCAGATATTTAGTCTCTTTATAAAGACTATCATTCACCAAACCCTGTAATTCAATTCCCAGTCCAAAAACGCCAATTTTCACTCCGTCTTTGGTGAAAACTTTATGTTTTCGAGTATGCCCATCCATTACCGTATCGGTGAAATCATAATTTGAAGAAATAAAATCGAATTCAGCATGGGGCAGTTGAGAATATAATCCGTCTATCCCATTATCAAAATCGTGGTTTCCCAATGTAGAGGCATCGTATTTCATCTTGCTCATCAGCTTAAACTCCAATTCGCCGCCGTAGAAATTAAAGTAAGGTGTTCCCTGAAAAATATCCCCCGCATCTAATAATAAAGTATTAGGGTTTTCATTCCTTATCTGCTTAATTAAAGTTGCTCTCCTGGCTGCTCCACCCATATTCGGGTTCCGGGAATCATCGGGGCCAAAAGGTTCAATGTGGCTATGCACATCGTTGGTATGCAGAATGGTGATATGCTTTTTATAACCTGGTTTAAACGAAAGTGAACTTAAACCGCCAATTCCTATAAACGCTGTTGCTGCTGAGGTTTGCTGTATAAAATTTCTTCTTTTCATCGCCTTTACTTTCTAATGAACCTATTATCTTTTTCAATTTTTAAAGTATTAACCTTTTTAAAATAATCTATAATGGCGTTGCGAAGTTTATAGTCAATTTTATAGAGTGCGATGGGATCTTTAAAAAAGCTCATATTATCACCACCCTGCTGCAAATAGTCTGAAGTCGCTACAAAATAGGTTTTATCCTCATCAATTTTTTCGCCCTTTATTTCTGCGTTGTAAACCTTATAATTTTGATCCATTACTATCTGGATGCCGCTAACGGGATGGGCGGTTTTTGCCCGTTCCAGGTAAGAAAGTATTTCGTTTATTTTTTCTCCGGAAAGTTCAGTGACTACGATTTCATTTTCAAAAGGCATTAACGCGTAAGCACTTCGGGTAGAAATATTTCCTTTATTTAAGCCAGATCTAATTCCGCCGTGATTCAGCAAAACCATATCTATTTTATTACCGGTTCTGCTTTTAAAGATCGGGTTGGCCTGTTCCATAACAATATCTGCCATTAGGTTGCCAATAGCAGTATTTAGATCCCCGTCACTTTTCACCATATCCTTTGGATTATAGGCTAAGGTGCTATCCAATGTCTTATTAAGATGTTCCTTAAAAGGAGCTACAAAGTCTTCAATTTGCGAGTCGGCTTCAATATTTTCATCTATTGCGATTCGTTGTCCTTTAATTTCGGCAGTTTCAACCGAATTTCCTTTACAACTCAACACGAGTATAGAGAAGAGCAGATAAAAACTTGATCTAATTTTTTTCATCTATATAGAATTTCAACCCATTTTAGAAATTTGATACAGGCCTATAGTTATTATCCTGTAATACCAATTTTTAGGATCCAGCATTATGTTGGTGATTTAAATTTTATTAAGGAGCCAAAGATAAATAGATTATCCGTGTCGGCTAAAGTTTTACTTTTGAAAAATCAGTGGTAATTCAACGGAAAAAGCGAGTATCTTATCGAAAAACTACGCCGTAGGCTTAAAAACACTGATGCTTTACTAAAAAAGGTGATTATGATAAAATGATTTTTATATTTTCGGGCCGCAATTTGAGGAAAATGAATCTTTTTCAATACATATCTATACTTCTTATTCCGCTGCTGGTTGTGAATATATATGCTACTATAGCTGAAGCCGATTGGTTGATACAGGCTACACAGCTTTTATTTGTTAATGGACTTGCCGGTATTTATTTAAAGCTAAATAAAAAAGCTGGTTTTAACGCGATGGTCTTTTTTTTGTTTTTCATAACTGCACAAATTGCCGGCCTCTTTTTTAATACTTACAGTTTAACTGTTTTTTCACTCTTCTTTTATATTGCCGCGTATTTTGGTTTAAGCAGGGAAGCCTTACAGAACACAGAGCGGCAAACCGCCAGTAAATCAGTATTGACGTGTTTTTTACTTCTAATTTCTGTGAACACCTATTTATTATTAATGCATGTGATTGAGCTTAGGAGCTATATGGTCAATAATATGGAATTTGCTATTTATATAGCCTATTACAGTGTTTTATTGATTTTAGGTATTTTCTCCCTAATCTATTATCTGAATTCTTATTCTAGAAAATCAGTTTACTTTGTTACGCTGGTATTGGCATTTATATTTGCAGATGTCTTTAGAGATTCTGCGCATTTTTATATGAAAGATTCAGCTATTTTAATCACAGGGAATTTACTTTGGTATACAGGATTAATTTTTTGTCTGCTTTTTTTCCTTACCCCCGAGCATAAACTTCGCTTGATGAACTTAATTTAATGACCTGGGACACTTTTTAGCATGTTTATTTTTTAACAGAAAAAACAAAGCTGTTAAATATGTGCTTTTTTCTAAATACGGAACTAGATTTTAGGTGATGAACTTGGCAAAATCAATACATTTGTCGCCCGAAAATTTTGCTTTTTTTAGTTTTAAGATGAAATAGGGGAAATCTTTTCGATTATCACAAAAAAATTAAAACAGAATGAAATCATTTATTGGTACCGGTGTGGCTTTGATAACTCCTTTTAAGGAAGATTTATCTGTAGATGTACAAGCACTGGAAAATCTGGTAGAGAACCAGATCGCAAATGGAATAGATTACCTGGTGGTTTTAGGAACAACCGCCGAAAGCGCCAGCCTTAATAAAGAAGAAAAACAACTCGTAATAGATACTGTTGTAAAACAGAATAACAAACGCCTGCCTTTAGTTCTAGGAATGGGAGGCAATAATACTTATGCTCTTTGTGAAGAACTAAAAAACGGAGACCTTAATGGTTTTGAAGCCATTCTTTCGGTTTCACCTTTTTATAACAAACCTACTCAGGAAGGAATTTATCAGCATTTTAAAGCTGTAGCTGCCGCTTCACCGCTCCCCATAATTCTTTATAATGTGCCGGGAAGAACGGCATCTAATGTGCTACCGGAAACCATAAACCGTATCGCGAGAGACTTTGATAATATTATTGGAGTAAAAGAAGCCGCCGGCGATATGGTACAGGCTATGAAATTAATAAGCCTGGTGCCAAAAAATTTCCTGATAATTTCTGGAGACGATATGCTTACCTTACCTATGGTTTTAGCTGGGGGAAAAGGAGTGATTTCGGTAATCGCGCAAGGATTACCTGCGGAATTTTCTAAAATGGTTTCTCTTGGTTTGGAGGGTAAATCAACTGAAGCTTATGAGCTTCATTATAAAATGCAGCGATCTATAGATTTGATCTTTGCTGAAGGAAATCCGGCCGGAATTAAAGCCTTGCTTGCTCAAAAAAGGAGCATTCAAAATTACCTGAGATTGCCTCTGGTTAAAGCAACACCTGCGCTTCAGCAGCAAATTGAAGAATTTCTGAAGAATTTTAGCTAAAATTTATCGACTTACTTTAGAAATCCCCATCCCGGGGATTTTTGTTTTTTCAGCAAAAGCCTTAGTTTATCTTTTTTCAGGATAATACAAAAACACTATTTGAGTTATCTAAGGCTGTAATACAAAGTTTTTTTTATACTGAAGAAAAATGTACTTTTGCCAGATGTTTTTACAAATGATGAAGAAAGCAATTTTATTAGCGGCAGTTTTAATGTTAATGGTGTCTTGTGGAGAGTACCAAAACTTATTAAAAAGTGAGGACAGTGGAAAGAAATATACCTACGCAGAACAGTTATACAACGAAGCTAAAGAAAATAACGATAAACGGAAATATCGAAAAGCCTTAAGGTTATTTGAACAAATTGTTCCCGAATATCGTGGAAAACCTCAGGGAGAAAAACTTAGCTATTTATTTGCCGATACTTATTATGAATTAGAAAATTATTACCTCTCTTCATATGAGTTTGAACGTTTTCAGCAATCTTATCCTAACAGTGATAAGGTTGAAGAAGCAGGTTATAAAAAAGCAAGAAGCTTTTATGAACTTTCCCCACGATATGATCTTGATCAAACCGATACTAATAAGGCAATTGCAGAACTTCAGGCTTATCTAAATACGTATCCCGAAGGCTCGCACGCAGATGAAGCCAACGATATGGCAGCTGAGTTGCGTATTAAACTTGAAAGAAAAGAATACGAAATTGCAAAACAATATCATTTAACAGGAGAAGCCAGAGCCGGAAATTACCGTGCCGCTATAACCTCTTTTACAAATTTCTTAGCTAATAATCCGGGGTCTCCTTTTAGGGAAGATGCGCATTATTACAGGTTTGATTCAGCTTACGAGCTGGCCATTAATAGTTTTCGGGATTTAATGGAAGAGCGCCTACAAGAAGCGCTGGAATATTACCAGGATTACAAAAAATATTATCCAGAAGGCGAATATATAGAGCCAATGGAAGCTTCAGCAGAAGATATAAAATCACGCTTACAAAATTTTTAATAGTAGAAGAAAGATGGATATTAAAAAGACAGACGCACCAATTAACACAATTACCTTCGATAAGAACAAGGTAGACGAGCCAACAGGTAACATATACGAGGCTATTTCAGTAGTTGCAAAAAGAGCAAACCAAATCAATTCTGAGATCAAAAAAGAATTGTTGGAGAAGCTTGACGAATTTGCTACTTACAATGATAGTCTTGATGAGATTTTTGAGAACAAGGAGCAAATTGAGGTTTCTAAGTTTTATGAAAAACTTCCAAAACCACACGCTCTTGCTATGCAGGAATGGTTAGACGGTAAGATCTATTACCGAAATACTAAAGATTCTGAAGCAGAAGCTTAATTAAGATGTCTGTACTAAAAGGCAAAAAAGTGCTTTTGGGCATAAGTGGCGGTATCGCCGCCTATAAATCTGCATTTTTAGTACGCTTGTTTATTAAAGCCGGTGCACAGGTAAAAGTTGTGATGACGCCGGCTGCAAAGGAATTTGTAACTCCGCTTACGCTATCCACCTTATCTAAAAATGAGGTGTTTTCTTCTTTTACAGAAGATGATGAAGATGAGCAGTGGAACAATCACGTAGAACTCGGCCTTTGGGCCGATTTTATGGTTTTAGCCCCCGCCACTGCCAGTACCTTATCTAAAATGGCCTCGGGCAATAGCGACAACTTTTTGCTCGCGACATACCTATCGGCTAAATGCCCGGTTTTTTTTGCTCCGGCAATGGATTTGGATATGTATAAACACCCTTCCACAAAAAAAAGTTTTGAATGCTTAAAATCCTACGGAAATATTATGATTCCCGCTGGAACCGGCGAGCTCGCAAGCGGATTAAAAGGTGAGGGAAGAATGGCGGAACCGGAAGAGATCATCGCTTTTCTTGAAACGCATTTTGCTGAAATTTCACCCTTGCAGGGGAAGAAAGTCCTAATTACCGCCGGCCCAACTTACGAAGCTATAGATCCCGTCCGCTTTATAGGAAATCATTCCAGCGGAAAAATGGGCTTTGAACTTGCTAAAAAAGCGGCTGCGCTTGGAGCTGAGGTTGTTCTGGTTTCAGGGCCTACCCATTTAGAAATTGAAGATCCGAAGATCAACTTAATTAGGGTAGTTAGTGCACGTGAAATGTATTTGGCGGTGCACGATTATTTTGAAAATATAGATGTGGCGATTGCAGCTGCCGCAGTTTCAGATTATAAACCAAAAATTGTAGCGGCTCAAAAAATTAAAAAGGCTGAAGAGCACCTAAGCCTTGAACTTACCAAAACCCAGGATATTTTATTGTCCATGGGAAAAAAGAAAACCCATCAAAAATTGATAGGTTTTGCTTTGGAAACCAATAACGAGTTGCAACACGCCCGTGAAAAACTTAAAAAGAAAAACCTGGATTTTATTGTGCTTAATTCTTTAAACGATGCCGGTGCAGGTTTTAAAAAGGATACTAATAAAATTACTTTGGTCTACAAGGATTCAGAGAAAGCCTTTGATCTAAAAACGAAGGCTGAGGTCGCGACCGATATTTTAAACGAAATCTTACATTTGCTAGATGCGTAAATTACTGTTGTTTATTCTTTTAGTTGCCGGGATGCCTTTTGCGGCCGCCCAGGAACTCAATTGCGAAATAGTGATCAATACCGAACAAACCGGGCAAAGTAACCTTTCAGTTTTTAGAACCTTAGAAAATTCGCTTCGGGAGTTTGTAAATCAGACTTCTTGGACTAATAAAGAATTTGAACCTGGGGAACGCATTAATTGCAGTATGTTTATCACCATAAACGAGTTTGAAGGCGAGTCTTTCAGTGGGACCATCCAGGTGCAATCTTCAAGACCTGTTTACGGTTCTAATATGGTGAGCCCTATTTTAAACTTTAACGATGCTCAATTTAGCTTTAATTATCGCGAATATCAGCCTTTAAATTACAGCCAGAATTCCTTTTCAAATAATCTGGTTTCAGTGGTTTCATTTTATGTCTACACCATTTTAGGAATGGACGCCGATACCTTTGCTCCTGAGGGTGGCACCGATTATTACCAGGAAGCTAACCGAATTGTAAATACAGCACAGCAAAGTGGCCGATCGGGTTGGAGTGGTGCCGATGGACAAACCTCAAGATTTCGGTTAAATTCAGATTTGCTTTCTAATATGTTTTCTGAATACCGAACTGCTTTGTACCAGTATCACCTCAAGGGATTAGATGTAATGCATAAAGATCCTGAAGCCGGAAAAATTGCAATTGCTGATGCACTGGAAAGTTTAACTACTATGAATTCCAGGAGGGCAAATTCTTTATTGCTTAGAAGTTTTTTTGATGCCAAAGCCGATGAGGTTACGCAAATCTTTAGCGATGGTCCCGAAATTAACCGGCCGGGATTAAGTCAGACCTTAAGTGGCCTGGCGCCCCGATATTCCCGCAACTGGAGAAACCTGCAATAAAGGGTTTTACTCGATAATCGAGATTTAAATGCTCTATCCTGTGATCCAGATGCCTCTAAATTCCAAATTTTCCCTTTTATTATTGCTTGTTGACGCACTAGAAAGTTTATTGTTGATTGGGAATAATTTCTCCCGTATATTTAGCCCAAATTTAGTACACTTTGCTCACAGCTCTATCTATAAAAAATTACGCCTTAATTGAAGATATAAATATCAAACTTCAGGAAGGCTTTACTATAATTACAGGAGAAACCGGTGCCGGGAAATCGATTATGCTTGGCGCTCTCGGACTTCTGTTAGGTAACCGTGCCGACTACGGGAGTATTCGCGATACAGAAAAAAAATGCGTGATAGAAGGATCTTTTAATATTTCTAATTACCGCTTAAAAGATTTTTTTGTTGCTGAAGACCTGGATTATGAAGAGAATACCATAATTAGAAGAGAGATCCTTGCTTCAGGTAAGTCCCGGGCTTTTGTGAACGATACCCCTGTAAAACTCACTTCATTAAATAAATTAGGCGAATATCTTATCGATATTCATAGTCAGCACGAAACTTTAAGTTTGGGAAATAATGATTATCAATTTCGGGTAATTGATACCATTGCCAATAGCGAAACTTT
>JAGXIG010000047.1 GCA_024635815.1 Salegentibacter sp. | reverse complement strand
TCCTGCTTATGAAGCAGATGAGAGTGGCACAGGTGTTGATATAGATGTTAGCGAAAGAGATAAACTCTTTAGAGAAGCTGCTGAAGTAATCGTTACCGCTCAACAAGGCTCGGCTTCTTTACTGCAACGTAAACTAAAATTGGGTTACAATCGCGCCGGCAGGATTATAGATCAGTTAGAAGCCGCCGGAATTGTAGGTCCATTTGAGGGCAGTAAAGCCCGACAGGTTTTAATTACCGATCTTGCAGGCTTAGATCAATTATTAAATGAAGAATAACACCTAATTACTAAAATGAAAAAATTAATTTTTATTACGCTCGCTATTTTTACCATAAGTTTGCAAGCTCAAAATTCCACAAAAGCAGAAAGCCTTCTTAACGAAGTTTCTTCTAAGGTTAAAGGCTACGATAATATGGTGATAGACTTTAAATACACCCTACAAAATAATGCCGCCAACGTGAACCAGGAAACCCGCGGGGATGTTAGTATTAAGGGTGAAAAATATGTATTGAACCTAATGGGAACTACACAGATGTTTGATGGGCAGAAAATCTATACTATAATTCCCGAAGACGAAGAGATTAATATCTCTACCTATGTTGAAGAAGAAGAGAATAATATTACTCCATCTAAAATGTTCAGTTTCTATGAAGAAGGGTATAATTACGAAATGGATGTCGCCCAGAATTTAAATGGTCGCAAAATTCAATATGTAAAGTTAACCCCAAAAGACAACAATGCAGAGGTTAAGAATATACTGTTAGGGATTGACAGTCAAACCAAACATATTTATAACCTTATCCAAACCCAGGATAACGATACAAAAATCACTATTACTGTAAAAAGCTTTAAAACCGATCAGGAGCTGGCAAGAAACCTTTTCATTTTTGAAGAAGCTCGTTACGAAGATTTTTACATCAATAGATTAGACTAAGTTGAAAATATTAGACCGGTACATACTCACCAGTTACCTAAAAACGTTTTTTACAGTTTTTATAATACTTATGTTCATCTTTGTACTCCAAACTATTTGGCTGTACATTGGTGAACTTGCGGGTAAAGATTTGGATACCGAAATAATTTTCAAATTCCTCCTTTATTTCTCTCCTAAACTGGTGCCACTGGTTTTACCGCTTACCATTCTGCTTACCTCAATTATGACCTTTGGTAATTTTGCCGAAAATTATGAGTTTGCAGCCATGAAATCCTCCGGGATTTCACTTCAAAGGGCTATGCGCAGCCTAACTTTCTTCATCTTATTCGTGAGCGTCACCGCATTCTTTTTTGCTAATAATGTGATTCCTACGGCGGAATATAAGTCGATAAATCTTAGGAAAAACATTGCCAAATTAAAACCGGCGATGGCAATTACCGAAGGTGTTTTCAATGATCTGGGAACCATAAATATTAAAGTTGAGGACAAAAGTGGCGATAATGGCCAATATCTATCCGATGTTATTATTCATAAAAAAACAAACCGCAGCGGAAACTTTACGGTAATGAAAGCCAAAGAAGGCGAATTAATGGGTAGTACAGATTCTGATGTACTTTCACTTATTCTAAAAGACGGTAATTATTATGACGAAATTCAACCTTCAGATTATTCCAAAAGAAGAAATAAACCCTTTGCTAAAAGTTATTTCGAAGAATATACTATAAACCTCGATCTTTCCGATTTTAATAATGTAGACCTGGAAGATGAAAGTTATAACAACACCCAGGGTATGTTAAATATTTCTGAACTTCGGCAGAGTATAGATTCATTTTCTACCTCCCATAATGAAAAGAAAAGAGCCTTAACCGAAAATATGTACCAGCGTACAGATCTTGACAAAATAGATATGAATTTGAATCCTGCAGATTCTATAAAGGAAATTAAAAATACTATCCTCGAAGAATATGACACTTACCAGGCAATTCAGATAGTGAGTTTATCGCTGGGTTCGGTAAACGGTGCACTTTCACATCTTAATATCAAAAGATCTGAGTTAAGAAACTCTACCAAAATACTCAACAAGTTTGAGATAGCCTTACACGAAAAATATGTACAGGCTGCGGCATGTATTGTTTTATTCTTTGTAGGCGCACCCTTAGGCGCTATTATTAGAAAAGGAGGAATGGGTTTACCTATGGTTGTTGCTATCCTGCTTTTTCTAACCTACCACTTTATTGGCATATTTGCTAAGAATAGTGCAGAAGACGGCAGTATCAGCCCATTTATGGCCACCTGGCTTTCCACACTTATTATGCTCCCATTAGGAATTTATCTTACTTACAGGGCTACTACAGACCAGGGACTTTTTGCCTTCGACAATATTACCGAACCTATACGGAAAGGCCTTAAAAAAGCTGGTATTATTAAGCCGAAAAGAAAAATAGATTAAATATCTTTGCAGCCCAAAATAACACACAACATGGCTCAGAAAATCACTACCCAAAATACCCTTAAACTTCACGGCATCCAGGAAGCGATAGATGACATTCGAGAAGGAAAGGTAATTATTGTGGTAGATGATGAAGACAGGGAGAATGAAGGAGATTTTGTTGCAGCTGCAGAAAAGGTAACCCCGGAAATGATCAATTTTATGGCTACTCACGGCCGCGGACTCATTTGCGCTCCAATAACCGAAGAACGTTGCAAAAACCTGAAACTGGAAATGATGGTTAGCAACAATACCGATCCTATGGAAACCGGTTTTACCATCTCGGTAGATTTGCGCGGTAAAGGTGTATCTACAGGAATTTCAGCTTCAGATAGAGCTAAAACTATTCAGTCCCTCATAGATCCTGAAACTAAACCAGCAGACCTTAACCGCCCCGGACATATATTTCCGCTTAAAGCGAAAGAAGGGGGCGTTTTAAGAAGAACAGGGCATACCGAAGCTGCTATAGATTTCGCAAGACTTGCCGGTTTTGAGCCAGCAGGAGTTATCGTGGAAATCATGAACGAAGATGGGACTATGGCCCGACTTCCGCAGCTAATGGAAGTTGCTCAAAAATTTGATCTAAAGGTAGTTTCTATTGAAGCCCTCGTGGCGTATAGAATGCAACACGATTCTTTAATCGAGAAAAAAGAAGATTTTGATCTTGAAACCCGATTCGGAAAATTTAGATTAAGAGCTTACCGCCAAACTACCAATAATCAGGTTCATCTGGCACTCACCAAAGGTAGCTGGAAAAGCGATGAAGAAATTTTGGTTCGTGTAAATTCTACCCTGGTTAATAATGATATCTTGGGAACGCTTACCAATGATGCCGACAAAAAACTGGATAATATGTTCAGGGCGATTAACGATGAAGGCCGCGGTGCTATTGTTTTTATAAATCCTGCGAGACAATCCTTAAATTTATTGCCTCGACTTGCCGAGCTAAAAGAACTTCAGAAAAAAGGCGAAGTAAAAGCTCCGCCTATTAATATGGATAATAAGGATTTTGGGATTGGTGCCCAGATTCTACACGACCTTGAAATCCATAAAATCAAGTTGCTTTCCAACACCCAACAAACTAAACGTGTGGGAATGATTGGCTACGGACTTGAAATAACCCGCTACGTAAATTATTAATTCATTTCAATAATTATATCATTAAGTGGTCTTCGCACCTTCTTAAATTCAGAAAACATATCATCTTCTGCACGATAACCCACTGGTAAAGCAAGGACTGATTTTAAATTATGAGCATCTAAGTTTAGGAGTTCATCATATTTGTCTGGCTCAAATCCCTCCATGGGGCAGGCGTCTATTTCTTCTGTAGCACAAACGGTTAAAAGTGTCCCCAAGGTTAAATAAGCCTGATTTAAAGCCCAGGCGTGCACTTCCTCTTCTGCTTTAGATTCAAAACTATCTACCAAAGACTTTTTAAACGGGTCTAGAATCTCATCTGGAGTTTCCCGTATATGTTTCACCCTTTTAAAGTATTGCTCAATAAAATTTTTATCTACTTTTTTTTCGATACAAATCACTAAGACATGAGACGCAGTATTTAATTGTTGTTGCTCCCAAGAAGCACTTTTCAACCGCTCCTGTAGCTTTTTATTACGCACAACAACCATCTTTAAAGGTTGTAAACCATAAGATGTTGCAGTAAGATTAAAAGCTTCTTTAAGAATGTTTATTTTCTCCAGGGAGAGTATTTTTTCAGGATCGAACTTTTTGGTGGCATAACGCCATTGTAAAGCTTTAATATTGCTCATTTTTTCAATTCTTCTTTTAAGATTCTCAAAGGTAAACAATCAGGACTAATGCTAAAAAGCATCCTCAATAAATTAAACATATATGTAAACTATTATTCTTTATCTTCGTGTTATAATTGGCGTAGCCTATGAAGCTTTTTAAAAAACTAATCCTTGCTTTTGCACTTTTGGTTATCTTAAGTATCCTCATCATATTTGGGTTAGAAGCTTATATCCAGAAAGAAACCTCTTATCTTATTTATTCTGAAATCACAGAAATCCCTTCAGCTAAAACGGGTATAATTCTGGGAGCGAGTGTACATTCAGACGGGAAATTATCCCCAATTCTAGAAGATCGGGTTGAAACTGCATATCAACTTTACAAACAAAATAAAATTGAAAATTTCCTGGTAAGCGGGGATCATAGAACTGATGATTATGACGAAGTAAATGCCATAAAGAATTACCTGCTCAAAAAAGGTGTCCCACCCGAGGATATAACTTTAGATCACGCCGGGTTTGATACTTACGATAGTATGTTTCGCGCTAAAGCCGTTTTTGCAATTGAGGATGCTATTGTTATTACCCAAAAATTTCATCTTCCCAGAAGTCTTTATATCGCCAGGAACCTGGATGTTAAATACAAAGGCTTTGAAGCTGCTCCAAGGGCGTACACTTCTTCTGAAACAATTAAGCGCCGGGAACAATTGGCAAATTTTAAGGCCCTTTGGGAAATCATCACCAAACAGGAACCCACGACACTGGAAAAGCGACTTGATTAAAACTTTAAGCAAATTTTTCTATCTTTAGGTATACTAACTTCAAAACCAAAAAATCATGCTTCAATGGGTAGTGCATATCGTTATTGATGCCCTGGTGCTACTCGCTGCGGCCAATATGATGCCTAAAGTAAAACTTAAAGGCTTCAAAACAGCTATAATTGTGGCGCTTATTATTGGCGTGCTTAGCTTCCTATTAAGTTGGGTCCTCACCTTATTACTAAATATCGCAACCTTCGGAATTTTTTATTTCCTGGGGTTAGGCTTTATAACCCGCGTCATTGCCTATGCCATTATTATCGAGATTGCCGACCAGTTTAGTGATGATTTTAAAACAGAAGGCTTCCTCCCTTCCCTATGGCTAGCCGTATTTATTGCAATTGTAGGCGGAATTGTAGACGCGATACTTTTTTAGAAATAAAAAATTCAATTTTTTTCATGTACTAGCTTTAGGTTTCTTATTTCTGCGTCCGAGCCAGATCATAAAGTCCGTGGTTCATCCATTCATAAGAAAAAAACCCATAATTACTATAAGGCCAGCATCGAAATATATAAACGGTTATACTATGCCAGTCATGATTTACGCGCCGCCACTTTGCATTCCATTTAATCTTAAGTCGTTTCCTGAGGTTTTTCCCTTTTTCGGCCACCAGAGTATTATTCCTGAAACAAGCATAAAAACAAAGATTAGGCTTGAAATGCCTACTACCTGTTTCCCTAATTTCTCCGGAAGTCAGAGATACATATGCAAATCTTCTACGATAAGAAAAAAGTCAAAAACATTTGATGCTTTCTTAACTTCTCCCGGTTTCTATTATTTTATATTTGCCGCTTAAATTTTGCGCTATGATAAAATTGATTGTTACCGATATGGATGGAACTTTGTTGAACGACCAACACGAGATCCACCCAGATTTTTGGGAAATAGAAGAATTACTTAACAACAAAGGAATAATGTTCTCTGTTGCCAGTGGCCGTCAGTTTTATAACCTGGAAAGCAAATTTGACAGGATTAAAGACAGGATGCTTTTTTTTGCTGAAAATGGTACCCACGTAGTTCATAAAGGAAAAGATCTTTATGTGAACCCTTTAGACAAAGCAGCCGCGTTGGATTTTGTAAGGAAAGGCCGGGAGCTTCCCGAAACGCATTTGGTGCTCTGCGGAAAGAATTCTGCATATGTAGAAAGTAAAGACGATAGTTTCTTTAACGAGATCAATAAATTTTACAAAAGGATAGAAAAGGTAGAAGACCTTACTGAAGTAGATGATACTATTTTAAAAGTCACTTTTTGCAATTTTAACGGGGTTGAGGAACACACTTATCCTCATTTTGAAGAATACGCTAATGATTACAAAGTAGCCATTGCAGCCAATGTTTTTATAGATATTACTTCCATAACCGCAAATAAAGGGAATGCTATTAGTGGTATTCAAAAAGAGTTAAATATCTCCCCGGAAGAAACCCTGGTTTTTGGTGATTACCTCAACGACCTGGAGATGATGCAAAATGCGAAATATAGCTACGCGATGAAAAACGCTCATCCTGAAATTATTAACGCAAGTAAATTCATGACAAATTTTAGCAATAATGAAAACGGAGTTCTAAGAACCATCGAAGAACTCGGATTGCTTAAAGAAGAATATGCTTTAAAAAGCTAAATTTCACTATCATTAACTTCAATCCAGTAACCATTGGGATCCTGAAAATAAATTTGTTTAATCCCGTCTGGACGGATAGTCACTGTATCTTTTTCTCCCTTCCAGTTTTCAAAAGGAATATTTTTAGTCCTCAGAAAATCCATGAATTCTGATAAATTGCCGGTATTGAAAGCAGGGTGCACGCCCTTTTTCTTTTCAATCACTTCGTCACTTTCAACCAGGTGCAATTGTACCTTATTGTTTAACTGAAACCATTTTATATGGTCTCCAAGTCCTCCATTAGAGATTTGCTCCAGCCCCAGGATATTTCCGTAGAAATTCACTGAAGTCTTTAAATCCTTTACCCTAATAGTATCGTGGTCTTTCCTGAAATTAAAACGGTTTGTTGCCGAAGTAGCGGAAAATAATATAATTGCATTGCGATTCTCTTCTCTCATTTTGCTAAATTATTTTTACTGAAATTAGAAAAAATTCATTGTTTAATTCAAAATCTCAGGTTAAACTTTTAGTGCCGATTTCAAAAAGCCTTATCTTGGTGCTGCAATCGCAATAAGTAACTATGCTGTACATTTTACATCATCCTGATGATAGGAAAAAAGTTGAAGAAGATATTTTTCCATTATTAGAAAATACCGAAAAACAAACTATAAATTATCCTCAAACAGATTTTGAAACTGGTGATGGTGATATCGTAGTCACTTATTTAAACGATGAGTTTTTAAGTGAATTCTTGCCAAAAGCAGCGAAGAAGAATCTTAAGATCGGCATTTTACCGCATCCTGAAAACACCTATACTACTAAAGGCTTAGGTATTGCCAGCGATCCTAAAACGGTGTTAGAAGAAATCCTTAAGAATGAAGAAGCTCATAAATTAGATATGCTCTTCTGTAACGACATTCCCGTATTCCAATCGGTAAATATTGGCAATGTTTTCACTTTTACCGAAGACCACCGGAATAACAATTTCTTTGCAGAAGTTTTTTCTTTTTTTAAAAACATCAGGCATTTATCTTCTCTTTCCCATAATTCGTATGAGATTAGTTCAGAAGATGAAAAGATAATCCATACTTCAGCCTTAGGAATAATCGTGGTAGAACACGCTTTAAGTTCAGTTGTGGCCAGAAGATTGGTTTCAGACAGTTCTTTGAACGATGGGATGTTTACCGCACTTATTATTTCGCCCACCAATCTTTTGCAATTGATCTGGTTTTTATTGCGCAGTTTACTTCCCTTCGGAAAGCAATTAGATAAAACGCCATCCTTTATAGGAAGGATAAGAATTGCTAACCTAAGTATCAAAAACTCTTCTCCTATAGAATTTACAATAGA
The DNA here is from genome assembly GCA_024635815.1 of Salegentibacter sp. The sequence goes on along the minus strand of JAGXIG010000047.1, from coordinate 8,380 downwards.
TGGAGAAAAAGAAAAAGCCGAAATAATAACGTTCAGGGTGGAACCGGAATCACTTTGCCTTGTGCAGGCCAGTAAATATTGCACCGAAAAAAACGAGGCTGATCTTAAAAAAAGCAATAATACCGACACCTTACCCACTGGCGAAAAACGTGAGGAATTAACCAAACGGACCATCCCGATCCTGCCGAGGGCGACCACCGAAGAATTTCAGGAATTATTTAAGGTATTAAGGGAAAACTCAAAATCCAGTTCTATTTATGTGGTGATGATGATTCTTTCAACACTTATCGCCACTTTCGGGCTTTTCGCTGATTCATCACCGGTGATTATTGGTGCGATGATTTTGGCGCCTATTATTTCTCCCATTGTGTCATTTGCTATGGGAATGGTACGCTATGATACCAATATGCTTAGGCGGGGTCTTACAACTATTCTTATTGGAACGGGGGTTTCCCTGTTATTTTCAGCTGGAGTGACCCTTATTATTCCCATAAAATTGATTACCTCTGAAGTAGATGCAAGGCTCTCTCCTACCCTTTTAGATATGGGAATTGCTGTAGCATCTGGTGTCGCTGCGGCCTACGCCCACGCAAAAGAAGGGATTGCAAAAAGCCTGGCAGGAGTTGCCATTGCGGTTGCCCTGGTACCACCCCTGGCTGTAGCCGGAATTGGAATTGGCTGGTGGGACTGGAATGTATTCTCAGGAGCATTTTTGTTGTATTTAACCAACCTTGCCGGAATTATAATGTTTGCCGGGATCACTTTTCTTATCCTGGGCTTTGCTCCTTTTAAAAGAGCTAGACTCGGCTTGATCTATACCCTAATTTTAATTGGGATGGTTATGGTGCCACTTTCCCTTTCCTTTAACCGAATTAAAAAAGAAGCCAGTATTACCCGCGACTTAGAAGGATCTACCATAAATGAATTGGTTATAAGAGATGTAAAGGTAAGGTTTGGAGATCCGCTAAGGGTTTCTCTTACACTCGTGGGTCCAGAAAATCTGGAGGGAGATCAACTTAGGGAAATTAAAGAAAAACTGGAGGAAGATATTGGTGAACCCATTAGTTTGGAAATAATCACTGCCCGGGGTTTCTAGAATTGTGGATTATTTCAACACTTTTGTAGAGTTAGTTTAATCTATTTTAAATTTGAAAATTTTATTATTCTAATCTCTTAGAAAAAAGAATAATCTACCAACACAATACCTTATTGTTTATCAGTTGTTTGATAAAATTTTAGTTATCGAAAATTTTATCGGAAATGAGAATCATCTAAAAATTTCGAACTTTTTAACTTTCATCGCAGTTGGCGCAAAAGTTGAGTAATTCTGGCTGGAATAAAAAATTCCATTAAAAAAATAGTCAGAAATATGAAGAGATCTATACTCCTACTCTTTTTAGTTAACTTTATTTGCAGCAACACATTCAGTCAAAATTATTCCTACGACAGTATTTACCAACCTATTCCAGGTATAACAGGTAAGGCTCAATTTACTTACAAACTTGCCGGTGAGGATAAAAAAATAAAAGATGGTGAATTCACTTTTCTTAGGGAAAACAAGGATAGCCTGGCAGAAGCTTCAGCCACCTATAATCTATGGGAAGGAAATTATGCCGATAACCAAAAGGCTGATGACTGGACTTATGAAGTAAAGCACCATATCGTAAAAATTAATGAGATTTCTGATGTAACTCTAGATTACGATATTCTTACCGAAGATGAGATCATGAAATTATCTTACAGCGAAGGTTATCCTTCCGGAGATGTTTTAATGGAAACTATCTTATACAACGATGGTAAGCGTGTAAAAACCCTGGAATACCTAAAGACCCAATTTCAGAATGAAAGAATGACCGGGAAGTTCGATTATATAATTGCTAACCGGGAAAATGATAGCATTTCAGTAATCGGAAATATGGTTAATGGTTTGATGGATGGTATCTGGGAATTTAACTATTTTACAGAAGACCTTCAGGAAATCAGAACTTACGATAGAGGTGTTTTATTAAGTCTTGAGCGCAATAAAAATGGTAGAACCATTGAAGAAATAGAATATCCGCTAAGCGAAGGTTTGCAGGCAGCACTTGCTAATGAGGAAACCGATGTAGAATTGGTAAACCGCCCTTTGAGCCTTACATTTAGTGATGGTTACCCCAGAACTTCAAAATATATTCAGGCTCAGAAAAAAGGTGAAAAACTAATTCAGAATATATTCAAAGCGATTTTTAAGTACGATCCGCAAATAGATCCAATGGAGCAACTTCCGTTAGGTGCCAACCGCGCATTTTACCCGCTTAATTCTGAAGAAGAAACAGCTTTGGAAGAATGGAAAGAAATTGAAAACAAATATCGCAAGAATATAGATAGTATTACCAACCTGGAAATTGAGAATCTTAACCTGGTTGAAAATAACGATATCCAAAAAGCATTAAATTGGAAGCAAAAACAGGATTCTCTTAATGAGTATATAAAACCCTGGAACGATATTCTTTATAAAGATCAGCTGCCATTTTACAACCGGAAAGGTTTACTGGTAGATTATGCAAAAAAATTACTAGCTAAGGATACTCTGGAAATTGACGGGGAAAATGTTATTTATGATTACACCAGTGAATTGGAAACTGAAAACTTTTTACTGTATGTAACCGAAAATTTTAAAGAAAGAAATAAGCTGGCAGACACGCTGATTCTAAATCTTACTACGGCTATAGAAGATTTAAGATTAGATCAGGAAATAGTTCGATTAAACGATGAAGTTTCCAGTACCCGCAAAGAAATAGATGATCTATATAGCGATAGGCTGGAAGATGAATCTCTAAATAAGGTCGTAAAACAAACAAAGAGTAATTTTTACCGCGATAGCTTACCCCAGTTAGTGAATAGCTTCCTGGAAGATTCTGAAGATGATGCTGTTCAGGTTGAGCGAGGTAATAGAATCTTAAGGCAATTAGAATTGCTTGAAACTATATGGGAAACCGGGGAACGAATTACTAAACTCGAAGGCAAAATAGATAGCCTTTATACCGAATATACTTTTGACCCTTTCACCTATAGTGACCAGGTTCCGGTGAGAAAAAAGAAAACCTTATACAACGAAATCAACAACACTATTATTGAAGTTTTAAAACAGCAAGCCTGGGATGCATATCGCGATCCTGAAGAGGTGCTAAGGAAGTTAAATTCTATTCAACGAATGCAAGACAGGTTGGTTTTTATGATAGATAAAAACACAAAAATCCTGGAAAGAAAATTACGCAGAACCGACTCTTTTAATGAGAAATTAGAGCTACTTAGAAGCCTGTAATGAAGAAAATATATACACTGATTTTTTTAGTATTCATTGGGTATTCTTCTTTTGCACAGGAAGAGAACCAAGGATCACTCTTAAATAATAACTACGACAAAGAATTCAATACCACAGGACTTTGGACAGGGTTATATACCAAATACCGGCTTAGTGAAAAATTCTTCTACTACGGAGAATACCATTTTAGACGCAGAAATAATTTTGTTAACGATATGGCTCAAATTTACCTAAGGTTTGGGCTTACCTATTTAATAAACCCGAAAGTAGAACTCACAGCAGGTATTGTAACTCCCTTTTACTGGGCACCGGAACAGGATTTAGCCGACCAGGATAATGTTGTACCTCAGTACAGGCTTTGGCAACAAATAGTTTTGGTACAACCTTTTGACAGGTTAAAACTCAATCACCAATTTAGATTTGAACAGCGTTGGAAAAGAGATTACATAGAAGAATCTCCCTTTAAACTAACCCACAGGCTCAGATATAAATTAACTGCTTACTATCCGTTAAATAATTATAAATTAATCAACAACACCCTATTCCTTTCATTCTACGAAGAGGTTTTTATACAAGCTGGAAAAACAGTTACTTACGATTATTTAGAGGATAACAGAATGTTCCTGGGCCTTGGTTATATTTTAAACGAGAATATTCAATTTCAGGTAGGTTATATGTGGACTTTCAGATACAAAGATGGCCCTAACAGTTTTGAGCACAGGCATATACCTAGAATAAGTGTTTATCACAATTTGGATTTCCACCGCAGAAGGATCGAAAAACAAAAAGAAAAAATCAGGGTTTTAGATCAGGAATTTTAACAAGTTCTTTTAATTTAAGTTAAACCTCTCCAAAAATTAGCAATTATCTTTTCATATTTTTTGCATCGCAGCATACTATATTTAGATTGCGGCTCATTAAAAAACTTTAAACAAGAGATTATGATTAAATCGAAAAAGATTGCAGGTTTATTATTTGCTTTTGCATTAGGAACAGCAAGTGTATTTGCCCAGACTCAACAGCTACCTCAGCAACAGCAACAAGCTGTAGAAGTAGATGTTAGTGATGAAGAGCTTTCTAAATTTGCTGATGCTTACCAGATGATAAGAATGGTAAATCAAAAGGCGCAACAAGAGATGGCGAAAAAAGTAGAAGATAGCGGATTTGACATTCAACGTTTTAATGAAATTCACCAGGCTTCTCTAGACCCAAATGCTGAAGTTGAAGTTTCTGAAGAAGAAAAAACCAAGCATGCAGAAGTCGTTGCAGAAATAGAAGGTATGCAGGGCGAATTTCAGGAAGAAATGGAAAGTGCAATTTCAGAACAAGGTCTTGAAGTAGAGCGTTACGAAAAGATCGCTATGGCACTTCAAACCGATACTGAACTACAACAGAGATTACAGCAGTTAATGCAAGGATAATTTCTGAAGATTTTTAGAAATTTTATAAAAAAGACCACCTTTTGAGGATGGTCTTTTTTATGTTTATTTTATAACATGATTTTTGGTTTTAACTGCAAGGATGCTATATTTTTAGCAGACATCAAGAATAATATATTTGACACCCACTCCTAAAATATATCTTATATTAATTGCGGCAATTTTGATAAGTCAATGGAATTGTAGCACTCTCTATGCGCAAGAAGCAATGAAACAAAAAGACAGTTTAAAGTTTGAAAATAAAATAGTCCCTGATGAAATTTGGCGAGAAACCTACGTGGCACTTTCTCACTACCCCGAATTAAAGGATACTCCTATTGAATTCAAGTTTAAAAAGAAGATCCAGAAATCTTTTATGCAGGCGCAGCCAAAAGTTTCAGGTTTACTAAAGAACAAAAAGAAGCGTTCGTACTTTGTAATGATTAGCGAGCACATAAAAATTGAAGATGAAGTCTTTGATGTGAAAAATGTCCCTTCAGAGGTATTAATAGGCTGGATTGGTCACGAGCTAGGCCATATTATGGATTACCGTGAACGCAGTGCAATAAATATGGTTTGGTTTGGAATTAAATATCTTACTTCAAAAAATTATATCCAGGAAGCAGAAAGAGCCGCTGATACTTATGCGGTAAACCATGGCCTTGGTAAATATATTATTGCTACTAAAGATTTTATTTTGAACCACACACATCTGGCCGATGCTTATAAAGCTCGAATCAAGAAGCTTTATCTCTCACAAGAAGAGATTATGGCACTTATTGACGAAATAGACGAAGCCAACAATTAAGCTGTTTGTTCTTTAACGAATTTTTCCCATTTAGCAAACTTTTCCTCGTCCATCACTTTCTCCATTTTTACCTGTCCACCTTTTTTCTTGTTCGCGGCACTCCATTCGGGGAATATTTCAGGATGCACTTTGGTTACCTTAACTCCTTTTAAAGCTTTAGACCGAGCTACTTTATAATTCTTATTGGCATTTTTTAAAGATTCATCTAAAGCTTCAGTTAGTTCTTCTTCTGAAGTATCACCTTCAGTTCCTAAATACCAGTGGTGATGAAATTCCCCGTCAATTCTTACAGCGGCCAGGGTAAATTCGGGAATTTTTATATCAAATTTCTCTTCCAATTCCTGCACGGCATCATTCATTTTATTTACTGAAAGTTGGGACCCAACTACATTTAGAAAAAATTTAGTTCTTCCGGTTATCTTTATTTCGTGAAGGGCAACATCGGTGAATTTAATAGTATCCCCAATTAAATATCTCCATGCGCCGGAAACCGTACTAATTAAAAGAATATAATCTTCTTCTTCTTTTACTTCAGAAATTGTAATCACGGGAGCGTTCTTGGTTATAGATCCATCCTGATTTATATATTCAGCCTTAAAAGGAACAAACTCAAAATAAATCCCGTTGTTAAGAGCAAGCTTCATAGAATGTGTTCCTGGTCTTTGTTGGTAGGCTATAAAACCTTCTGAAGCAAGATAAGTATCAATTATCGTAATTGGTTGTTTTAAAAGTGCGTTAAAGCTTTTCTCGTAAGGCTCAAAAGCCACACCGCCAGAAGTATAAACCTGCAGATTTGGCCAAACCTCGTGAATATTATCAACTTTATGATATTCAATCACCTTCTTCATCATTAGTTCCAGCCACGAAGGTATCCCGCTTAAAGCACCAATATCCCAGTTCTTTGCATTTTCGGCAATACGCTGCACCCTATCGTCCCATTCGGGGATCTTTGAAATTTCATCTCCGGGTTTATAATAACCTTTAAACCAGAAAGGGATTTTACTCGCAGATATTCCGCTAATTTCGCCCTCTTCGTGGTCACCTTCCTTCTGCAAGTCGGTAGAGCTTCCCAGCATCATGATCTCTTTTTCAAAGAAATCGTTAGGCAGATCAAAATTGCTTAAAGCGCCTACCTGGTCAATCCCGGTTTGTCTAATGGCATCTACCATATCTTCGGTCACCGGAATACGTTTACTGGATTTACCAGTTGTACCCGAACTTAGCGCAAAGTAAGGAGGTTTTCCAGGCCAGGTTACGTTTTCCTCACCTTCATGCATTTTGCTCCACCATTCATCATTGATCTTGTTATAATCAAAATAAGGAATTTTTTCAGCAAACATTTTTGGAATATTATCAGCTCCTAAAATTGCTTCAAAATCATAGTGCTTTCCAAACTGGGTATCTTTTGCTTTTTTAAGCAGTTTCTTTAATACTTCCAGTTGTGCTTCTTGTGCTTCGGGTTGAGAAACAATAGAATCCCTAAGGTCTATTATTTTTTTTATAATTGAACCTACTATGGCCATAATCCTGGTATTTATTGCTGGTTATATTCAAAAAATGAAGATAAAAAAAACCAAAATCAACACTATTAATGTCTTGACAATTATCAATAATTTAACCTTTATAAATGGCTATAAATTTTTCAAACTTTCGATACATTTTTCGGCACATCTTTCCCCGTCTATCGCTGCTGAAATGATTCCTCCGGCATAACCGGCTCCTTCCCCGCAGGGATAAAGTCCTTTTATTTGCACGTGTTCGAAACTATAAGGATCTCGCGGAATTCTCACTGGCGAGGAAGTCCTTGATTCCGGGGCGTGTACTACGGCATCATTGGTTAAAAAGCCACGCATACTTTTATTGAATTCTTTAAAACCAGCTTGTAAAGTTTTATGAATAAAATCGGGAAAAACATTTCCTAATTCAGCTGAAGTAACTCCGGGTTTGTAGGAGGTCACCGGCAACTTGGCAGAAACCTTCCCCTGGGTAAAATCTACCAACCGCTGCGCCGGAACTTTTTGAGTACTTCCACCTTCCAGCCAGGCTTTTTGTTCAATTTGTTTCTGAAATTCCATAGCCGCCAAAGGATTCTTTTCTGAATTTTTAAAATCTGAAAGTCTCAATTCTACCACGATTCCTGAATTGGCTGTAGGTTGATCCCGCTTGCTGGGAGACCAACCATTGGTAACTACTTCTCCGGGAGCTGTGGCGCAGGGAGCGATAATTCCTCCAGGACACATACAAAATGAATAAATTCCCCTTCCCTCTATTCGCTTAACAATACTATACGGCGAAGGCGGAAGATAATCTCCCCTGGAATCGCATTTATACTGAATTTGATCTATAAGTTCCTGGGGATGCTCTACCCTAACTCCAAGTGCAAAAGCTTTAGCTTCAATTTTTATATTTTTTTTATGTAAAAGTTCGAAAATATCCCGTGCTGAATGTCCTGTGGCCAGAATGATTTTCTTCGCTTTAATAGTTTCTCCTTTTAAAGTTCTAATTCCTGAAACTTCATTGTTCTCAGTGAGAATATCGGTTAACCTGGTTTCAAAAAGGACCTCTCCCCCGCAAGCAATGATGCGTTCGCGAATATCGGCAATAATCGCTGGAAGCTTATTGGTGCCAATATGCGGGTGCGCATCTACCATAATCTCTGGAGTAGCACCAAAACCAACGAATAATTTTAAAATTCGGTCTACATCACCGCGTTTTTTAGATCGGGTATAAAGTTTACCATCGCTGTAAGTTCCCGCGCCACCTTCACCAAAACAGTAATTAGAATCTTCATTTACAATATGTTCAATATTTAATGCCTTTAAATCCCGGCGACGTGTTCTTACATCTTTT
>JAGXIG010000046.1 GCA_024635815.1 Salegentibacter sp. | reverse complement strand
TAGACGAGCTTGAAGAAAACAGACAATATTACGAAAATGAAATTTCTAAAGATAAAGCTACCATAGAACAGCTTCAGGATTCAGTAGAAATGGAAAAATTTGCCCGTCAGCAGTATTATATGAAGCGACCTAATGAAGAAATATTCATAATTGAATATGACACTATTCAGGATTAATTTTTCATAAAAGCACACGATGAAACCAGCATGATACTGGACCCAAAGATTGGCAACAAACAGGAACATAATTATAAGCCTGTGAGTAATTTCTTTGGTATAAAAATTATAAAATGATGAAGGAAACATTATTTCAGGAATTTGAAGAAGTTTCTGCAAAAGAATGGAAACAAAAAATACAATTTGACCTTAAGGGAGCTGATTATAACGAAAAACTAGTCTATAAATCCCTGGACGGAATTAATATAAAACCCTTTTATAATGCTGAAGATGTTGAAGACAGCATAAAAACACTCTCTCCAAAAAACTGGAATATTTGCGAGCGTTTATACGTAGCTTCTGCGGAAAAAACCAATCGCCGAGCCCTGGAAGTCTTAACAAAAGGAACAGAAAGCCTTTGGTTTATTATTCCGAAGGAAGAAATTTCTATCGAAGACTTACTGAAAGGTTTAGACCTTGAAAAAACTATTATTTACTTCAGTTTCAACTTTTTTTCTGAAGAATATTTCAAACGTTTTCGGGAGATTTTAAAAGGAAAAGAAAGCAAGATTTTTCTTCAATTTGATATTGTAGGAAACTTGGCCCGCTCAGGGAATTGGTTTCACAACCGTCAAAAAGACTACGAAATTCTGGATTCTATTTTTTCAAATTCCGAAGGCTTTCAATCGGTAATTAGTGTGGATGATACTTTATATCAAAATGCCGGTGCTACTATTCCACAGCAATTGGCTTACGCAATGGCACACGTAAACGAATATCTAAATCACTTCCAGGAAAAACCGAATTTCGAGAAATTTCAGCCTCAATTTTTAATCGCCTCCGGGCCGAATTATTTCTTTGAAATCGCAAAAATCAAAGCCTTAAGATGGTTATACGCAACTTTAGCTTCCGAATATAAAATTCCGGAAACCTGTCATATCCTGGCTCAACCCACAAAACGAAATAAAACAATCTACGATTTTAATGTAAACCTGCTAAGAACCACTACCGAAAGTATGAGTGCGGTTTTAGGCGGTGCCAATACGGTTTACAATATGCCTTACGACGCAATTTATCATAAAAATAATGAGTTTGGCGACCGGATTGCCCGCAATCAGTTGTTGGTAATGAAGCACGAGGCATATCTCGATAAAGTGGCCAATGCGGCTGAAGGTGCTTATTATATTGAAAGTCTTACCAAACAATTTGCAGAAATGGCTTTGGATATTTTTAAAGAAATTGAAAAGGGCGGCGGATTACTTAAGCAGTTAAAAGAAGGTGTAATTCAACGAAAAATTAAGGAAAGCGCTAAAAAAGAGCAGGAACAATTTGATAGTGGCGAATTAGTTCTAATCGGCACCAATAAATTCGAGAATCCGCAGGATAAAATGAAGAATGAATTGGAGTTGTACCCGTTTTTAAAACAAAATCCGCGTAAAACTTTAATTGAACCTATCCTGGAAAAACGTTTAAGCGAACAATTGGAGCAAGAACGCCTAAAACAGGAAAAGGCCGATTAATTTTAACAGTAAGCAATGCAAAGAAAAGAACTTCAACATATAGAATTACGGCAGCCGGAACTTGGAAATAGGCAAAAAGAAGGAGAAAACAACACTTTTGAAACTCCTGAAGAAATAGATCTGCAGCCTTCCTATTCTAAAGCTCATATTCAGGATTTACAACATTTAAATTTTGCCGCGGGAATCCCACCTTATTTAAGGGGTCCTTACAGTACAATGTATGTTAGTCGGCCTTGGACGATTCGCCAGTATGCAGGATTTTCTACTGCCGAAGAAAGCAATGCTTTTTACCGAAGAAATCTCGCTGCCGGACAAAAAGGATTATCAGTAGCTTTTGATCTTCCCACCCATCGCGGTTACGACAGCGATCACGAGCGTGTGGTTGGTGATGTTGGAAAAGCCGGAGTTGCGATTGATTCGGTTGAGGATGTGAAGATCCTTTTTGACCAGATTCCACTCGATAAAATGTCGGTTTCCATGACAATGAATGGCGCTGTTTTACCGGTTTTGGCTTTTTACATCGTAGCTGCTGAAGAACAGGGTGTAAAACCTGAGCAACTTTCGGGAACCATTCAAAACGATATTTTAAAGGAGTTTATGGTGCGAAATACTTACATCTACCCGCCTACTCCTTCAATGAAGATAATTTCAGATATTTTTGAATATTCTTCTCAAAATATGCCCAAATTCAACAGCATTAGTATTTCAGGATATCATATGCAGGAAGCCGGTGCCACCTGTGATATTGAACTGGCTTATACCCTTGCCGACGGACTGGAATACATCAGAAAAGGTTTAGACGCCGGGATGGATATTGATAGTTTTGCGCCACGACTTTCATTTTTCTGGGGTATTGGGATGAACCATTTTATGGAAATTGCAAAAATGCGGGCAGCTCGCATGCTTTGGGCGAAACTTGTGAAACAATTTAATCCGAAAGATCCAAAATCACTATCGCTTAGAACGCATTCTCAAACCAGCGGATGGAGTTTAACCGAGCAGGATCCTTTTAATAATGTGGCACGTACCTGCATTGAGGCGGCAGCAGCAGCATTTGGCGGTACACAAAGTTTACACACCAATGCTTTAGATGAAGCCATTGCCTTACCTACCGATTTTTCGGCCAGGATTGCCAGGAATACCCAATTACATCTTCAGCAGGAGACAAAAATAACCAAAACGGTCGACCCGTGGGCAGGGAGTTTTTATGTTGAAAAACTTACAAATGAAATTGCAGAAAAAGCCTGGAAGCTTATCGTGGAAGTTGAAGAACTTGGCGGAATGACCAAAGCCATTGAGGAAGGAATTCCAAAGATGCGTATTGAAGAAGCCGCAGCGAAAAAACAAGCCAGAATCGATAGTGAAACTGATATTATAGTAGGCACAAACAAATACCGCCTGGAAAAAGAGGAAGAACTGGTTACTTTAGAAGTAGATAACCAAACCGTAAGAAAACAACAGGTAGAACGCCTGGAAAAGATAAAAGCCGAAAGAAATTCCGAAAAAGTTCAAAAAGCGCTAAAAGATCTCACTGAATGTGCTAAAAAAGAAAATGGGAATTTGCTTAGCTTAGCGGTTGAAGCAGCGAGACATCGTGCTACTTTAGGTGAGATTAGCGATGCATTGGAAGAAGTTTATGGCAGACATAAAGCAAAAGTTCAAACCTTTAGCGGTGTATATTCCAAAGAAATGAAAGACAATACTTCATTCAAGAAAGCCCGGGAACTGGCTGATAAATTTGCCGAGCAAGACGGAAGAAGACCCCGAATTATGATTGCAAAAATGGGGCAGGATGGTCACGATCGTGGTGCCAAAGTAGTAGCCACCGGTTACGCCGATCTTGGTTTCGATGTAGATATTGGTCCATTATTCCAGACCCCAAAAGAAGCTGCAAAACAAGCAGTAGAAAACGATGTTCATATTCTTGGCGTTTCTTCCCTGGCGGCTGGGCATAAAACATTAGTGCCACAGGTTCTGGAAGAATTAAAGAAACTGGGACGTGAAGATATTATGGTAATTGTAGGCGGGGTAATTCCGTCCCAGGATTATCAATATTTATTTGATGCCGGAGCTGTGGCTGTTTTTGGCCCGGGGACTAAAATTAGCGAAGCGGCCATTCAGCTTTTGGAGATTTTGATAGATGAAGAATAGATTAGAAAAACCAACTAAAAAAAATTATTATGGATTATACTAAAAAAATGCTTCGGGACGATGCTTTAAAAGGAAAAACGATTATCGTAACCGGTGGCGGCAGCGGACTTGGAAAAGCAATGACCAAATATTTTATGGAACTTGGCGCTAAAGTAGCGATTACTTCCCGAGACCTGGAAAAACTAAAAAATACCGCTAAAGAACTTGAAAATGAAACCGGCGGTAAATGTTTTGCTGTTCAATGCGATGTTCGGCATTATGAGCAGGTAGAAAATATGCGCGAGGAGGTTCTTAAAGAATTTGGAAGCGTTGACGTTTTACTAAATAACGCCGCCGGAAATTTCATCTCTCCCACCGAAAGATTAAGTGCCAACGCTTTTGATACTATAATCGATATCGTGTTGAAGGGCAGTAAAAACTGCACCATGGCTCTTGGAAAACATTGGATAGATGAAAAACAAAAAGACAAAACCGTATTAAATATTGTGACCACTTACGCTTGGACAGGTTCGGCTTATGTGGTACCAAGTGCTACCGCAAAAGCAGGAGTTTTGGCAATGACTCGATCTTTAGCCGTAGAATGGGCAAAATATGGAATTAGATTTAACGCCATTGCACCCGGCCCCTTCCCTACCAAAGGTGCCTGGGATAGATTGTTACCTGGAGATCTAAAAGATAAATTTGATTTAGCTAAGAAAGTTCCACTAAAACGAGTTGGCGAACACCAGGAACTGGCAAATCTCGCCGCTTATTTGGTTTCAGATTTTTCAGCTTATGTAAATGGTGAAGTAATTACCATAGATGGCGGCGAATGGCTTAAAGGCGCCGGGCAGTTTAATTTACTGGAAGCTATTCCAGAGGAAATGTGGGATAAATTAGAAGCGATGATTAAAGCGAAGAAAAGCAGTTAAAACTAGCTAAATCTGAAGTTATTCCTATTGGTTTTTTCAGATTAAAACCTATTGTTAAGCATTTCTGGCAACAATCGGTTTTTTATGTATAAGCTGTTAACAAAATCATTTTATAAACCTGTAATAAATTGTATTTTTACCCTTCAAAAATAATAGAGACTTAATGGGTAAAATCATTGCTATTGCAAACCAAAAGGGAGGAGTGGGAAAAACCACTACCTCGGTAAACCTGGCCGCTTCGCTTGGAGTACTTGAAAAGAAAGTATTGTTAATAGATGCAGACCCGCAGGCCAACGCCACTTCCCGACTCGGAATTGACGTGGAAGAGGTTGAGTTAGGCACTTATCAGCTTTTTGAAGACTCAATAGCGCCAGAGGATTGTATTCAAAAAACAAGCTCTCCGAATTTAGATATTATCCCGGCCCATATTGACCTGGTTGCGATAGAAATCGAGTTGGTAGACCAGGATCAAAGGGAGTCTATGCTGAAAAAGGCGATCACTCCCTTAAAGGAACTGTATGATTTTATTCTGATTGATTGCGCTCCTTCCCTCGGTTTATTAACATTAAATGCCTTAACAGCATCAGATTCTGTGGTTATTCCAATTCAGTGTGAATATTTTGCGCTGGAAGGTTTAGGGAAATTATTGAATACCATAAAAAGCGTTCAAAAAATTCATAATAATAAATTAGACATAGAAGGTTTACTGCTAACTATGTACGATTCCCGTCTAAGGCTTTCGAACCAGGTGGTAGAAGAAGTTCAGAAGCATTTTGGCGAGATGGTTTTTGATACAATCATTCAAAGAAATGTGCGTTTAAGTGAAGCCCCTAGTTATGGTGAAAGTATTATTAACTATGACGCTGGCAGTAAAGGAGCCAGCAATTATCTGAGCCTGGCAAACGAAATTATAAAGAAAAACCCTTAGAAGATGGCGAAAGCGACCAAAAAACAAGCTTTAGGACGAGGACTTTCGGCTTTATTGAAAGACCCGCAAAACGATATACAATCTGCTGAAGATAAAAATGCCGATAAACTGGTTGGGCATATTGTAGAACTGGATTTAGATTCTGTTGAAGTAAATCCGTTTCAGCCAAGAACCAGTTTTAATGAAGACAGTCTTAAAGAACTGGCCTCTTCTATTAAAGAACTTGGAGTAATTCAGCCAATTACTGTTAGAAAACTCGATTTCGATAAATATCAGCTGGTTTCAGGGGAACGTCGCTATCGGGCTTCCAAATTGATTGGTTTAGAAACCATTCCTGCTTACATTAGGATTGCAAACGATCAGGAGTCTTTAGAGATGGCTTTGGTTGAAAACATTCAACGTCAGGATTTAGATCCCATAGAAATCTCACTTTCTTATCAGCGTTTAATAGATGAAATAAACCTAACACAGGAACAACTTAGCGAGCGCATTGGTAAAAACCGGTCGACTATAGCCAACTATTTACGCCTTTTAAAACTGGATCCTATTATTCAAACAGGAATGCGGGATGGCTTTATGAGTATGGGCCATGGCCGCGCGCTTATCAACGTAAATGATCCGCAACAACAACTGGAAATTTACGAGAAAATACTTCAAAAATCTCTATCGGTTAGAGAGACCGAACAATTGGTGCGTGAAGTAAACGAAGGCGCAAAATCTTCAAAAACCATAAAGAAATCAGCTTCGGTCCCTACCTCTTATAAAAAAGGAATCAAGGAATTTTCAGAATACCTTGGGACAAAAGTAGATGTAAAAGTCACCAAAAAGGGTTCAGGTAAACTCAGTATTCCTTTTTCTTCCGAAGAAGATTTTATTCGGTTAAAAAAACTTATTCAGGGTGAAGATTAATAAGGTTTTATCAATTCTTTGTTTTCTGTTGTTTGTTACTACAATAATGGCCCAGGAAGATTCTTTAATGCTTGAAAGGCCTGCGGTGCAGGATACGATTTCTGATGAAGAAGAAAAGGATTATAAACCTTATAACGCGCTCGCACCTGCCAAAGCCGCATTCTACTCAGCAGTTTTACCAGGTTTGGGTCAGGCCTATAACGGTCGATACTGGAAAATTCCTATCGCTTATGCAGGTCTTGGAATTGGAGTTTATTTTTATATCAGTAATGATAATCAATGGAATCGTTACAGGGATGCTTATAAGAACAGGCTTGCCGGCAGAAAAGATGAATTTGAAGGCAGGATTACTAACGATGGACTAATAAGAGCGCAGCAATTTTATCGAAGAAATAAAGAAATTTCGATTTTAGTAACCGCAGGTATTTATGTTTTAAACATAATCGATGCCAACGTAGATGCGCATTTACAGCAATTTAATGTGAGTGAAGACCTTTCGGTAAAACCAAATATGGATTTTGATAATTTTACCGGAAAATCCCGCTACGGCCTATCTTTAAATTATAGGTTTTAGAATATAGCATATATAACTATTGGTTATATTTTGCAATCGTTAACATAATACAATAGCAAAATTAATAGAGATGAAAATAGCACTTTTAGGATACGGAAAAATGGGAAAGACAATCGAAGAGATTGCACTAAATCGTGGTCACGAAATTGTTCTTAAGCTCGAAGAAGATATTGATACTTGTGAGATTGATAAAATGGAAATTGATGTTGCTATAGATTTTAGCGTCCCCAAAGCAGCGTTTAAAAATATTACCACCTGTTTTAAAAATAAAATCCCAGTAGTTTGTGGCACTACAGGTTGGTTAGACGATTATGAAAAAGCTATTGAAATCTGTAAGAAGGAAGATAGTGCTTTTATATATGCTTCAAATTTTAGTGTGGGTGTAAATCTATTCTTTGAGCTAAATAAGAAACTGGCTAAAATGATGAACGGTATGGATGATTATGCCGTTGAAATTGAAGAAATTCACCATACTCAAAAGCAAGATGCGCCAAGTGGAACCGCCATAAGCCTTGCGCAACAAATTATTTCTGAAAACGATAAAAAGAAAAACTGGCAACTGGATCATGCTGAAGAAGATGAAATCCCGGTTAAGGCGAAAAGAATTGATGACGTTCCCGGAACACATACCGTTTCTTATAATTCTAAGATAGATTCTATAGAAATTGTACATACTGCGAAATCCAGACAGGGATTCGCCTTAGGAGCTGTTATTGCCGCCGAATTTCTTAAGGACAAGAAAGGTATTTTTACTATGAAAGACGTGCTATCCAGCCAATTTTAAATAAAATAAAGTAACAAAGACTGTATTTTGTTACTAATAAGCAAAGAATAAAAATATGACGTTTACACAATGGTTTCTGTTTTTTCTGCTGGTTCAGGTTATTCACTTTGCAGGTACCTGGAAACTTTATCAAAAAGCAGGAAGACAAGCCTGGGAAGCCGCAATTCCTATTTATAATGCTGTAATTTTAATGAAGATCATAAACCGCCCATGGTGGTGGGTGATTCTTCTGTTTATTCCTATAGTGAACCTGATTATGTTTCCGGTAATTTGGGTAGAAACCATTAGAAGTTATGGTCGGCATAGTACCACAGATACTATTTTAGCCATTGTAACACTGGGATTTTACATTTACTACATAAATTTTGCGACCGATGTAAAATATATTGAAGATCGAAGCTTAAAACCTAGAACTGCCGCAGGAGAATGGATAAGCTCTATTCTTTTTGCCGTGATTGCCGCAACTATAGTGCATACCTATGTAATGCAGCCCTTTACTATCCCTACTTCCTCCTTAGAAAAGACCCTATTGGTTGGGGATTTTCTATTTGTGAGCAAGTTTCATTATGGAGCAAGACTGCCCAGAACTGCTGTAGCTTTTCCTATGGTTCACGATACCATTCCTGTTTTGGGAGTAAAATCTTATCTAACCGAACCTCAAATTCCTTATTTACGACTACCCGGATTTGAAGAAATAGAACGCAACGATATTGTGGTCTTTAACTGGCCGGTAGATACGGTTAATGCTTTTCAGCAATATGGCGACGGAAAATATTATTACAAACCCATAGATAAAAAATCTAATTACGTAAAACGTGCGGTTGGTCTTCCCGGAGATTCGCTGGAAGTAAGCCAAGGAAAAGTAATTGTAAACAATGAGCCTCTCCAGCTTCCAGGTCGGGCTAAAACACAATTTACCTACTATGGCACCACCAACGGGCAGGGGTTCAATCCAAGGTATTTATATGAAGAATATGATATTACCGATGGTTATTATCACGATCCTAACACCAATCAATTCTATATAAAAGCTTTAACTGAAGCTGCATATAACCGAATTAAAAACCATCCCAACGTAAGCAGCATTCAAAGGTACTCTGATTCTCTGGGTTCTAAAGATCGAAGCATTTTCCCGAACAATGGAAAATTAAGCTGGAACAACGATCATATGGGACCTATTTACATTCCTAAGGAAGGTGTAACTGTAGACCTTACTTCTGAATCGATGCCTTTCTATAAACGAATTATCGAGACTTACGAAGGCAGTGAGATGGGTATAAACAATAAGCTAAGCCTTAACGGAACCCAGGTTTTATTGAATGGTCAACCCACAAATTCTTATACTTTCAAGCAGAATTATTACTGGATGATGGGTGATAATCGCCATAATAGTGAGGACAGCCGTACCTGGGGATTTGTACCTGAAAATCACGTTGTAGGAAAACCTGTTTTTGTCTGGATGAGCTGGGATACAAATGCCCAGGGTTTCTTTAATAAAATTAGATGGGACCGTGTTTTCACTACGGTAAAGGGAGATGCCACGCCCACCTCTTACCTGCCCTATTTCTTAATTGTGGTAGTGATTATTATAGCCTTCAATTACTTTAAGAAACGCAGGAAAAACGCTTAATGGAAGAAATCTTAATACATCCGGCCTATTTTGGGCCGGTTTCTCAATTTGTAGCGCTGGGAAAAGCTGAAAAAGTCTTTTTTGAAAACGAAGACAATTATCAGAAACAAACCTATAGAAACCGGATGTATATCTATGATTCCAACGGGAAATTATTACTGAATATTCCTATTAAACATCGCTCTGCTTTAACGGGAGAGCTTAAAGAGGCCGGGAAGCATCAGTTATACAAAGAAGTGAAAATTGAAAACGATTTTGAATGGCAAAAGCAACATTGGCGTGCTTTAAAAGCATCATATCAAACTTCCCCATTTTTTGAATTTTATGAAGATGAAATTTACCCACTCTATCATAAGAAATTTGATTACCTGATCGATTTTAATTACGCCTGCTTAGAATTTGTAACCGACACCCTTCAGGTAAATCTGGATTTTCAGAAAACTTCAGAATTCATTCTTAACCCTAACGATAAAAAAGACTTAAGATTTTTGATTAATGCCAAAACTAAATTCAATTTTGTACACAAAGAATATACTCAGGTTTTTAAGGAGAAACACGGTTTTATACCGAATTTGAGCATCCTGGACCTTATTTTTAACGAAGGTCCAAATAGTTTAAACTACCTGGAAGAACAGGAGTTTAAATTTTAATTCGGGTTAGAATTGCATAGTGGTCGGAGAATTCATTTTTAAAACGCTTATAAGCATTAATTTGAAGACTGGAATCAATCAGCATAAAATCTATTCGTAAAGGGAAATAGTTCAATTTAAAGGTTTGTCCAAAACCTTCCCCCGAATGTAAGAAAGCATCGGTAAAGCGATCTTCACCATTTATAATTTCATATATATATGAAAATGCGGTGTTATTAAAGTCACCTGCAATAATTGATTTATAAGGCATTTCATTTACCTTTTTCATCAACATTTCGGCCTGTTCCTGTTGCAATCCAAAGCCGTAGCCTATTCTACCCAGCAATTTCTTGGAATCTCCCTTCCGAAGTGCCTCTAGGTCTGGCTTAATATTAAGAGATTGAAAATGCACATTAAAAATGCGTATTGTATCTTCTTTTACCAAAAGATCTGTGTAAATCGCATTATTATTCCCATCGTGAGGAAAGTCTAAAGAAATTCTTTCTAAAATTGGATACTTAGAGAAAATCGCTGAACCAAATTCAGAATTTCTGCCCTTTCTATGTACAAAATAATAAGGATAAATTTCCTTTAAAGTGGTTTCATCTACCGTGTGCTCCTGGGTGAGCAAAATATCGGGATCTTTTTCTTTTATAAAATTTGTGATTTTTTCAGGAATATTCTTCTCATCGGTCCAGCCATAAGTATTGAACATTCTAACATTGTAACTCATAATGCTTAATTCTTCTTCAGAAGTTTGCGTATTCGAGCTAAACTGGTAAAGGCTTGTTACATAATTGTAACCGATTAGCAAAATTATAAAAGACAGCAAAAATTGCCGCTTAAACCTTACGATCCAATAAACCAGAAAAACCAGGTTTACAAGAATTAAAACAGGAACCCCAAGACTTAAAACAGAAAGTAAGGGAAAAGACTTTGGAGGGATAAAAGCAAGTAAATACGAGAGTAAAAGTGCCGTTGCGGCAAGTGAATTAAAGATAAAAATAATCTTATCTAAAAGTCCGAGTTTTTTCATCTAATCTTCTTTACCTGCTTTAAACAGAAAATCCTTCTCGCTTTTGCTCAAACTATCATAACCGCTTTTGCTTATTTTATCTAAAATACTGTCAATTTGTTTTTGCTTTTCATCTTTATCCAGTTTTCTGGAAAAAGTAGATTTACGTTGGGTAGAATTTGATTTTTCATTATTGGTTTTTCGGTATACAGTTTTCATTTTGGCTTTGCGCTCGCTGGGTTTAAATAAGGCGGCGAAGCTATCCATTATCTTCTCAAACCAGGAACCAATATCATTACCCTTTTGTAATTGTTTAGTATAAAAATAACCTAATGCAGCGCCACCGAGATGGGCTAAATGTCCACCGGCATTACTCATAGGAATTTGAATTATATCTAATGCTACCAAAAATGCAGCGATGTACCAGAATTTGATGTTTCCTATAAGAAGTAGCCTTACCTGCATATTAGGAATATGCGTGGCTATACCCACCAAAACTGCCATAACCCCGGCCGAAGCCCCTATTAGATAAGAACGCCCCGTAGATTGAAAAGCAGGAAACAAATTATAACTCAACATATACACCAACGCCCCCATAATCACTCCTAAAAAGAAATAATTAAGTAATCGTTTTGGTGAAAAATAGTTCAGAAAATATATTCCTGAAAAATATAAGATCAGCATATTAGAGAGAATGTGCCAAATCCCACCGTGTAAAAAAGAGTAAGTGATTATAGACCATGGTTTAAAAATAAACTCTCCAATCTCTTTCGGAAAAACAAACCATTCCAGTAAAAAATCTGATGGTAACTGAAACAAATAAGCGATAGTCCTGAACAAAAAGAACAGGAAGAAAACCAGCACGTTTATAGCGATTAGCTTTTCAACTACCGTTGCGGTTTGCAGTTTATATTTTAATTTATCAGATCCTTTCATCAATCCCAGCGATTTTGGTTAAACTGGTTCTTCTTCCAGTACCACATCATAATAAAGCCAAACAAGGCTCCTCCAATATGGGCAAAGTGCGCTATACCTCCACCAAATAACGAATATCCTGTTAATCCTGAAAAAAAATCCAGTAAAATAAGTGCTGGAATAAAAAATTTCGCTTTAATAGGAACCGGCACAAATAAAAGGAATAATTCAACATTAGGAAACATCATCCCAAAAGCGACAAGAATCCCATAGATAGCACCGGAGGCTCCCACTGCTGGGGTATTTACACTTTGATACAAGTCCTGCAAAGTTTCCTTCGGCACCGACTCCAGTATAGCGGTAGAGTATTCTCCCGTTTTAATCAATTGCTCTATATTGCCCATAGTCATACCCGCATCCAACAAAGCGTTATAACCGGTTTTAAATTCAATATAATTTACCAGGGTATGTAAAAATGCCGCTCCAAGTCCGGCAGAAAAGTAGAAGAAAACAAAGCGCTTTTGCCCAAGCATTTGCTCTATAGGACCACCAAAAGCCCAAAGTGCATACATATTAAAAATAATATGCATCAAGCTACCGTGCATAAACATGTGGGTTACAAACTGCCACACCATAAAATTTTCGTTCTCAAAAAACCAAAGTGCAAATAATTGATAAGCGAAATCGCCCAAAAACTGGCTACCAACAAAAAAGATGATATTGATGATTAAAAGTACTTTTACAGTGTCGGTAATTCTTCCCATTTACATAAATTTTTTATCCAGCTCGTCTACCGTTAAAGTAACGAAAATCGATCTGTTAGACGGGCTAAACCCGGGTTCTTTACAAGCAAACAACCTGTTAACGATATGTTGCTGCTCGGTATTGTTTAATAAGGTTCCAGATTTTACCGCCATTCCCTTTGCAAGCGATTTTGCCAGTAAATCGGTTTGTGAAAAACCATTATCGGGCACATCGTTTTCAAAATCGGCAATAAGTTGTTCCAGTAATATTTCTACTTCACTTTCTGAAATAAGCGTTGGAATTCCTACAATTTCTATGGAATCCCCTTTTACTTCGGAAAATACAAATCCTGTTTGTTCCAGCGAATCCTGAAGTTGCTTTATTATTTCAATTTCATGCGTATTAAACTGAAGATTTAAAGGAAACAATAACTGCTGACTCACCGCTGCCGAAACTGTAATGTTTTTCAGCATTTCTTCATACAAAATCCTGGTATGCGCACGGTGCTGATCTATCACTAAAATTCCGCTTTTCAGCGTGCTTACTATATATTTCTTGTGAAGCTGAAAGGTAGATTTTGCCTGTGAATCTTCAGAAGACTGAAATAAATTCCCAGTGACTTCCTCACTTTCAAATTCTATTTCCCTAAAATCAGTATTTGGTGTGGGATCATCTTCGGTTTGTAAACCGGTATATAAACTTTCCCAACTTTCTCCCCGTTCTTTTTTAAAGTTTGAAGAAAACGAATTTGAAGAGCTTTTATGAGTTCTTGCATTTTCTTCCTGAAAAGGGTTGAAATTTCGGTCTACTTCCACCTGTGGAACTTCAGCCGATCTATTTTTATAATCGTAAGGCGTATCAAGGTTAGAATCCCTGTCAAAATCCAAAACCGGAGCTACATTAAACTGACCCAAGCTATGTTTTATCGCACTTCTTAAAATTGCGTAAAGCGCGTGTTCATCGTCAAACTTGATTTCAGTTTTGGTAGGATGAATATTGATATCTATACTTTTAGGGTCAACTTTTAAGAAAAGAAAATAACTGGGATAAGATTTATCTTTGAGCAATCCTTCAAAAGCAGCTACAACCGCGTGATTTAAATATGGACTTTTTATAAAGCGGTTATTCACAAAAAAGAACTGCTCTCCCCGAGACTTCTTAGCAAATTCGGGTTTCCCCACAAATCCTGAAATTTCAACAATTTCGGTTTCTTCGGTTACGGGAACCAGTTTTTCGTTAGTTCTCCCGCCAAAAATATTGGTGATTCGTTGCCTGTGGTTTGTTTCCGGCAATTGAAAAAGTTCGCTTCCATTATGGAACAATGAAAATGCAATTTGCGGGTGTGCTAAAGCTACCCTTTGAAATTCATCTATAATATGCCGCGTTTCCACCGCATCAGATTTTAAAAAATTCCTTCTGGCCGGAATATTATAAAAGAGGTTTTTTACACTTACCGAAGTTCCTTTTGGGCATACACAAACATCCTGATTGGCAACTTTACTCCCTTCAACCTTAATTTGCGTGCCTACTTCCTCATCTTCCTGTTTCGTCTTTAACTCTACGTGAGCAATCGCAGCGATAGAAGCAAGCGCTTCGCCACGAAAGCCTTTGGTTTGCAAACTAAAAAGATCTTCAGCAGTTTTAATTTTTGAAGTGGCGTGGCGTTCAAAACACATTCGGGCATCAGTAAGGCTCATTCCTTTTCCGTCATCGACAACCTGAATTAAGGTTTTCCCAGCGTCTTTAATCACCACCTGAATATTTTCAGAACCTGCATCAATAGCGTTTTCAACCAATTCTTTGACCACCGAAGCAGGGCGTTGCACCACTTCCCCGGCAGCAATCTGGTTCGCTACATGGTCTGGTAAAAGTTGAATTATATCTGTCATTTAAGGCTGATTGGAAAAGATGGACAGATCAAAGTCAATTATCCATAGAAAAATAAAAACCAGCACCATAATGATAATAAGTAATCGCTTATTGATTTCCCGGTTACCGCGAGTTCTGCTGGATTTACGCACTTCGGCCCATTGTGAGCCAAAATCTATGGCATTTGTAGTTTCCTTGTATTTATTGAATTTAGAATCAAAACTATAAATATTACCCGCATCCTTGCCTTTATAATAACGTGGGGTATAATTATAACGGACATTCTTTCTGGGTTTATAAATTTTGAGTCTCAAAATATGCTGATTTTTCGTGGCAGTTCAAATTTACTCAAATTGCTTCAAAAAAACGAAGCGATCGAGCTTAAAAAGAAATCAACAAGAATAATGCCGATGTATAAACTTATTTAAAATCTGGCGTCCTGGCGTAATTTTGCCATTTTAATAGCAGCTATGGCAGCTTCAGTACCTTTATTGCCGTGTTTACCACCACTTCTATCAATGGCTTGTTGCATGTTTTGATCGGTTAACACACAAAAGATAATTGGAGTGTCGTTTTGCACATTGAGATCTTTAATGCCCTGGGTAACACCTTCGCAAACAAAGTCAAAATGTTTTGTTTCACCTTCAATTACACTTCCTATGGCAATAATTGCATCAAGCATATCAAAACTTTCCTGCATTTTTTTGCAACCGTAAATAAGTTCAAAACTGCCGGGAACATTCCACCGCACAATTCTTTTTTCCTGAACCTTATTTTCTATAAGTGTATTATAGGCGCCTTCATAAAGGCCTTCGGTAATTTTGTCGTTCCATTCTGAAACAACAATCCCGATGCGAAAATCACTCGCATCGGGAAGTTTATCTTTATCGTAATCTGAAAGGTTATTTCCTTCTGTAGCCATAATTATTGTTTTGCAGCAC
>JAGXIG010000007.1 GCA_024635815.1 Salegentibacter sp. | reverse complement strand
TGCAAATCACGAAGGCGAAGTGGTTTATGAGAATATTGAAAAGATTATGAAAATGCCAGGGGTAACACCGCACATTTACGGCAAAAAAATTACCCGTCCATTTAGAAAAATGGGACATGTCACAATCGCAAACAAAGACCTGGCTGAAGCGAGAAAAATTGCTGAAAAGGTTAAGAATTCAATTAAAGTTATTTCTAAATAATAAAACTTCACGAAGTTTTTGAACATAAAATTATGAGCAAAGTAGCAGTAATAATGGGAAGTACCAGCGATTTACCGGTAATGCAGGATGCCATAGACATTCTGGAAGGTTTTGATCTGGAAGTAGAAGTAGATATCGTTTCTGCACACCGTACGCCCGAAAAGTTATTTGAATACGGAAAAACCGCCCACGAACGCGGCATAAAAGTAATTATAGCCGGTGCCGGTGGCGCTGCCCATTTACCCGGAATGATCGCCTCCCTCTCTCCACTTCCGGTAATTGGTGTTCCTGTGAAATCCAGTAACTCCATAGACGGCTGGGATTCGGTATTGTCTATTTTACAAATGCCCGGCGGCGTTCCTGTGGCTACAGTAGCCCTTAACGGCGCTAAAAACGCAGGAATTCTTGCAGCGCAAATTATAGGAGCTTCCGATAAATGCACTTTAGATAAGATTTTAGTCTATAAAGAAGGACTTAAAGCTAAGGTGATTGAAGGTGCGAAGAAAGTAAAGCGATAAAAAGCGAAAGCCACGTCTTGCGACGTGGCTTTCTATGTAGTAAACTTACCTAAATCTGTACAAATTATTTATTAACCATTCTAAATATTTAAACCAGAAAAACTTTATAAGTATAAGCTACTACATTTTTTAAAACGTTCAATATTCTAAAGTTGAAATATACAATTTTTTGTATAAAAGATAACGTTTTGTGTTAAAAAATGTTATTAATAACGTCAAATTTAGGTTAAGTGGTCTTTTGGCAAGCTTAAGCAATGATTAATGGATAAATTAGATGTTTAAAAACTAAAACGAAATAGAGATAATGATCACCCAAAATAATCCACTTTTACAGGAATTTAATCATGCGCCGTTTTCTAAAATTAAAAACGAGCATTTTAAACCCGCAATAATTAATGCCATTGAAATGGCCAGTGAAGAAATCAAAGCGATTTCATCAAATAGTGAAGAACCTAGCTTCTATAATACCATTGAAACTTTAGAATTTGCTGGAGAAAAATTAGACAGGGTAACCAGTATTTTTTTTAATCTGAATTCGGCTGAAACTAATGAGGAAATTCAGCAAATAGCCCAGGAAGTTTCCCCGCTTTTATCAGAATTTAAAAACGATATCATTCTTAATAAAGCACTTTTCGAAAGAGTTAAGTCGGTTTACGATAAAATGGAAGAGCTTGATCTAAATACTGAACGAAAAACACTTCTAGATAGAAAATACAAAGCTTTTTCACGAAATGGTGCCAACTTACCCATTGCAAAGCAAAATGAACTTAGAGATATTGACAAAAAGCTTTCCAAACTAAGCCTGGATTTTGGCCAGAATGTACTTGCTGAAACCAACAAATTCGAGTTGCTTCTTACTGATGAAAATGATTTAAAAGGCCTTCCGGAAAGCTTTAAAGAAGAAGCTGCGCAGGTGGCAACTTCAAAAGAAAAAGAAGGTTGGGTTTTCACACTGGAATACCCAAGCTACCTCCCTTTTATGAAATATGCTGAAAACAGGGAGCTTCGTAAAAAAATGGCGCTTGCTTTTGGTTCGAAAGGATTTCATGGAGACGAATTAGACAACCGGGAAAATGTATTGCAGATCGCTAAGTTAAGATATGAGCGTGCGCAACTCTTAGGTTACCAAACCCACGCCCACTTTGTTTTGGAAGAGCGTATGGCCGAGACTCCGGATAAAGTGAACAGCTTTTTAGAGGAAATTCTTGAAAAAGCAAAGCCGGCTGCAGAACGTGAGTTTGACGAGTTAGAAAACTTCGCCAAAGATCTGGATGGAATAGATCAGCTTCAAAAATGGGATGCAGCTTTTTACAGTGAGAAACTGAAACAAAAATTATTCAATCTCGATGATGAAAAACTAAAGCCTTATTTTAAACTAGAAAATGTTATAGATGGCGTTTTCACAGTAGCCAATAAACTTTATGATTTAAACTTTAAAGAAGTTTTTGACGTTGATAAATATCACGAAGATGTAAAAACCTACCAGGTTATCGATGAAGACCATAAGGAAATCGCCTTATTTTACGCCGATTTCCACCCTAGACCGGGAAAACGCGATGGTGCCTGGATGACAGGGTATAAATCGCAATACAAAAAAGACGGAGAGGAAGAACGCCCACATATTTCTATTGTATGCAATTTCACCAAACCATCCAAAAAACAACCATCGTTACTTACTTTTAACGAAGTCACTACTCTTTTCCACGAATTTGGCCACGCCTTGCACGGAATGTTGGGGGATACACAATACCCAAGCCTTTCTGGCGCAAACGTCTATTGGGATTTTGTAGAACTTCCAAGTCAGTTACTAGAAAACTGGTGTTACGAAAAGGAAGCGCTTCAATTATTCGCCAAACATTACCAAACCGGCGAAGTGATTCCTATGGAATTGGTTCAGAAAATAAAAGAATCGGCGAATTTCCAGGAAGGAATGGCCACGGTAAGACAATTGAGCTTCGGAATGCTGGATTTAAGCTGGCACGGGGTAGATCCTTCAGCAATTACTGATGTAAAGGCTAACGAAGACAAAGCTTTTGAACGCACAAAATTATTTCCGAATGTTGAAGAAAACTGTATGAGTACCGCGTTCTCCCATATTTTCCAGGGCGGCTATTCTGCCGGGTATTATTCCTATAAATGGGCAGAAGTTTTGGACGCCGATACCTTTGAATATTTTCAGCAAAACGGTATCTTCAGTAGGGAAGTCGCTAACAAGTTCAAAACGAATATCCTCTCACAAGGCGGTACAGATCACCCGATGACGCTTTATAAGAAATTCCGTGGAAAAGAACCAAAACCCGATGCTCTACTAAAACGAGCCGGATTAATTGAAAAGTAAATTAAGAAGTATGCGGTCTGGAATGTAACATTTTCAGACCGCTTTCCACTTTTCAGGACTAATTTTCAGCAATGAAACCTTATAAGATCTATAACTTATAAATTCAAATACTTTTGTTAAGTTTGAGGTGACCTTGACGCTAGCCTATGCCAACTCATAAACTCGATCCTACAAAATGGGTGGATAAATATTCAGACTACCTTTTTAACTATGCAATTGTTAGGGTTAACGATCGCGAGGTGGCTAACGATTTAATTTCTGAAACCTTTCTTGCAGGCCTCAATTCTAAAGATAATTTTGAAGGTAGGGCAACAGAGCGCACCTGGCTTATTTCTATTTTAAAGCGAAAAATTATAGATCATTATCGCAAGATTAACTCGCAAAAAGGGCAAGCAGAAGTTCGCATAAATTATTCAGATTCTGAAAATAATGGAGACTGGCTCGAAGAACAGGTACCCGATACTTTTGATCGTACTGCCGAAGATGAAATGGAAAACACCGAGTTGGGATTGGCGATTTTAGAATGCCTGGATCAAATAAACGAAAAACACGCCGCAATATTTAAGATGAAAACCATTGATGAGGCTGACACTGAAGCGGTATGTAAAGAATTCAATATTAGTCCGTCTAACCTTTGGGTAATCATTCACAGGGCACGCACCGCATTGGCAGCTTGTCTTGAAAAAAACTGGTTCTAAGTTATGCCGAAACGAAAATTTTTCATTTTTGACTGTTCAAAAGCTGAAAACTGCTGCGACAAAAGCCAGTACAACGAAGCAGGAACACGCGAAAAGATCTCCATGCTAATGCATTTGCTCTTATGCAGACCCTGCCGGAAGTACACTTCCAAAAATACAAAGCTCACCCGTTTAATCAAAAAGTCTAAGCTTAAAACCTGTTCTGAGGAAGAGAAAAAAGCCTGGAAAAACCGCATTGAAAAAGAAATGGCTAAAAAACAATCTTAGTCACCATCCAGCACAACAACCAAAATACAGGAATTCCCTCTACCCAAAATGCCGAATAATAGGCACCCTGATCTACTTCTGCTGCTTTAATAAAATATGCTGAAGATAATAAAGCAAAGCCTAAAGCGATAAAATTTATTGCCGAAGAATAAGGTTTTAAAAACTCCAGTAAGAGCATAATTCCCAATAAAATATAACCGATTTTCTTAGTATTTGCTATTCCAATTTGCTGCGGAATAGTATTTAAATTCCCGGAATCATATTTGAGATCCCTTATCTCAAAGGGAAGCGTTATAGCGATCACAAAGAAAAACCGCTGAAAAAAACTGAAGCTGATCTCCTGGAATGAAACCTCATTTATCAACGGTAAAATCACCACTACTCCCGCCCAGACAACCGCGATAATAAAGATCTTTATGCCACCAATATTTCGAAGATTTTGCCTGTTCCTCCCTAAAGGAATGGCATAAAGCAAAGTGAATACCCCCAAAATCGCGGAAACTAAAAGTATTCTAAATTCCTGCTGAAAGGCAAAATATAGTAAAGCCAGAAAGCATAAAAGCGAGAAAATTTGTATCAGTTTCAGGTTTCGGGCAAGACTGGCGTGATGCAGTTTTGCAATGCCGGCGTATTTCACAAAATTATAACTGGTAATACTTCCGAAAAATATAAAGAATAGTAGGTTTTTATCAATTTCTATATTGAATTCAAGGAAGCTTAATGAACTTAGCGAAACCACGGCCAAAGACACGTGTAGACTGCTATTTATATAAAAGTCCAAAAAGTTTTTTAACCCCTGCATCTTGCTAAAATAATCATTCTACCCGGGACCCAAATTACCACCTCAAATCTTAACAAGTGTATGCACCTAAACACTAAAAATTTACGCTAAAAATATGTACTTTCGCAGCACAAAACCACAACTTTATTTTAATGAGAACAGATTCTTTTGCCCTACGCCATATTGGCCCTAGAGAAAGCAATCTACAGGCTATGTTGGACACCATTGGTGTAGATTCGTTAGAACAAT
>JAGXIG010000045.1 GCA_024635815.1 Salegentibacter sp. | reverse complement strand
CGGTAAAAAATAATAAAGATTTCATTCGTAATAAATTATTTACGAATAAAAGGGGCTATTATTCTTTGGTTAAAAATTAGATAAAAAAAATCCTGAAATTGCCCACCGGTGTTTTGGCATTTTCAGGAGTAACATACGTTTGCGCTACTTGCGCGTGTCCCTTGGCAGCATTACCTGCCCAGGTTCTTTGGGTATGATCTCAGCCACACTTAAGCGGCACCCCTTTGAGATTGCTGCAAATGTATAACGCTTTTATGGAAATTCCATAATTTTATTTCAATTCGTTTAAATGGTGTAATTTTAGCAGCAATAAATTTATGCGAAATACAAAGCGGTCTATTACCTACAAAGTGATTGGCGGATATCTTCTGGTAGCCGCCCTAGCCGCTATTGCTGTGTGGTTTGTATGGAACCAGGTTGTTGCTTTTAGCCAGGTTTCAGAGAATAATAGTAACAATAACGAGCAGCTTTTTATGCTGAGCGATATTACTACCAGCCTTTATGAAACTGAAAATTTAAGCAGACAGCTTATTCAAACAGGAAATGATGCTGACCTGGAAAAATATCAAAATCAAATTGATAGCATCCAACTCGATATACAAAGTTTGAAATCCAGTTATGCCGAAAGTTCTATGAAAAATGAACTGGATAGTATTTCAGAATTACTTTCCGATAAAACAACCAACTTACAGGAACTCTACGAGTTAAGAGAACAGCAGCGCAATCAAAACTATTATTCCCAGGTTTTAAATGAACTGAGAAAAGTAGATCCTTCTTTTGATGATTATAATTACAGGCAGCGTTTTTCTAACCTGGAACCACATCAACGCAGGTTATTAATTAGATGGTTGGAATATTCGAGAGAAGATAATGCAGAACAACTCACCAATCGCACTGCAGATTCCATAATTGGCTCGGTTAGAAATGTCCTGAGTGAGCTTGAAATTGCCAACAGAAGATTTCAAAATACCGTTGACAAGAAGGAAGAAGAATTCCTTATGAACGATATGACGATCAATCAGCAGTTAAGACGTTTGCTTTCAAAAATAGAGTTAGAAGAACGTGCAGCCTCCATACAACGGGCTAAAGTTTCAGATAATATGATCAAGGAGAGTTCTCAAATCTTCCTTATTGCAGGAATTGTGAGTTTTCTAATTATTTTATTATCGCTAATTCTTATTATTCAAGACATAACCAAAAGTCAGAAATACAGGAGACAGCTGGAAGAAGCCAAGGATTTTGCGGAAACCCTTTTAAAAAGAAGGGAACAATTTATGGCAGCCATCACCCACGATCTAAGATCTCCATTAAACACCCTTATTGGTTATACCGATCTTATTGAAAAGTCTTCGCTAAATACCAAGCAATCCCATTATATGGATCAGGTGAAGAAATCCTCTAATTTTATTCTTCATTTGGTTAATGATCTATTGGACCTTTCCAAGCTGGAAGCCGGAAAAATGACTATCGAAAAATTGCCATTTAATCCCTCAAAACTTATAGAAGATACTGTTTACAATTCCTTACCAGCGACAAGAAATGAAAACGTGGAGATTGTTTTTGAAGCTTCAGAAGAAACCGACACACAAGTTCTTAGCGATCCTTTCAGGATAAAACAGATTATCACCAATCTAATAACTAACGCATGTAAATTTACTCACGAGGGGGAAATAAGAGTTGGTATTCATCTTAAAAAGGAGATTGAAGATAGTTATTGCCTTATTATTTCAGTAAAAGATACCGGAATTGGGATTTCCAAAGAAAAACAGGAGGAGATTTTTGAAGAATTTTCTCAGGAAAACACAAAAATAGAAAAGGCTTATGGTGGTACCGGTCTTGGACTTACTATTACAAAAAGTCTCACCGAACTCCTTAAAGGCGAACTAAAACTTAAAAGTAAACAAGGCGAAGGGAGTGAGTTTACGATATTCCTGCCGGTAATAAAATTAGCCCCCGAAGAATCTAAAATTCCTGAGATATCGACTACACCAGAAATACCCGATCTTTCAGGAAAGACTGCGCTTATCGTGGACGATGAGCCATCGCAGCTTTCATTAACCAGGGAATTGCTAAAATCTATGGGGATGCAATGCGACACCGCATTAAATGGAAATGAGGCACTTAAAAAATTGGAAACCAATAAATATTCGCTGGTATTAACCGACATACAAATGCCTGAAATGGATGGTTTTGACCTAATTAAAAATATTAGAAAAAAGCATAAAGTTGGGGAATTACCGGTTATCGCTTTATCTGGCAGAACAGATGTTGACGCAGAAACATACAAACTCGCCGGCTTTAACAAGAGCCTTTTAAAACCCTACAAACCGGGAAGACTACAACAATGTATAGCTGAAATATTTAAACTTGAGCTTGAAGAAAAGGTTAATAGCAACCTTCAGCATTCAAGAAATAACAATTACGATCTTCAGGATATTTATGATTTTTCGGCAGGAGATCAAAAAGCGGTGCAAACCATTTTAGAAGCTTTTATTGAAAGTTCCAGATCACAAATTGAGCTTATTGCTGTTGCGCGAAAGAATAATGACGCAAAAGAAGTAGCTCGCCTGGCCCACAAAATGGTGCCAATGTTAAAGCAAATAAATGCAATGCACCAGGCCAGACAATTTGAAAGACTGGAGCAAAACGAAGTTTTTTCAGAAGAAGAATTTCTGCAACTTAAAAGAGATATTTTAAACTTAATGGAAGAATTGGAGCAGGAAATTAAAGTTTAATTCCGTATTGCTTCAACTTGTTGTAGAGGGTTTTTCGGTCTATGGACAACAACCTCGCGGCTTTACTTTTATTTCCTCCGGCTTTCTCCAAAGCGTCTAAAATAAGCTGTTCTTCATTTTTATTTTTAAACAAGCTATATTCGGTTTCAGTATTAGACTGAGTAGCAGTTGCGATTTCGTGCGGAAGCACTTTTAGCGGGATCATATCATCTTGTGTGAGTAAAACCGCCCGTTTCACCATATTCTTTAATTCCCGAAGATTTCCCGGCCAGTTATAATTTTTGAATGCATCAATAGCACTATCAGTGAAACCGATTACATTTTTTTCAAGTTCAACATTAGCCTCATCTAGAAAGTACTCTGCGAAAATCATTAAATCTTCTTTTCGCTCTTTTAAAGCCGGAACTTTAATTGAAAATTCATTGAGACGATGGTAGAGATCTTCTCTAAATTCCCCGTCTTTTACCGCTTGTGTAAGATCCTCGTTGGTAGCAGTAATCACCCTGATATCTACGTGTATTTCGTTATTACTTCCTACTGGTTTAATCTTTCTTTCCTGAAGGGCGCGTAATAATTGTACCTGCAACTCATAACTAAGATTTCCTATTTCATCAAGAAAGAGCGTACCGCCATTAGCAGCCTCAAAATGTCCGGTTTTATCGTTGATAGCCCCGGTAAATGAGCCTTTTAAATGACCAAAGAATTCACTGGAAGCCAATTCGCGAGGAATTGCACCACAATCTACAGCTATAAAAGGAGCACCTGCGCGTTTACTTTGCCGGTGAATACTTTTTGCCACCTGCTCTTTTCCCGTACCACTTTCACCCATTATTAAAACAGACATATTTGTAGGGGCAACTAGTTCTACATAATCGCTTAATTTTATCGCTGCCTCACTCACACCTTTTACAAAACTAATGTCCTGTGAGAAGGTAGATTTTTGTGATTTTTCAGCTTTTTTCAGTGCCGTGGGTTGCACCTGAGTATGGGTTAAAGCATTTTCTATGGTTTGTAGAATAGACTCAGGTCTAAAAGGCTTGGAAACATAATCGAAAGCACCGTTCTTCATAGCCTCTACCGCCATACTAATTTCGGCGTAGCTGGTCATGATAATAACCTGGGTTTCGGCATTTTCTGCCTTTACCTCTTTTAAAATATCAAGCCCACTGGTATCGGGTAACCGAACATCAGAAAGAATCAGGTTAAAAGTATGCTCTTTTAGTTTTTTAAAAGCCTCTAAACCAGAAAAAACCAATTCAACCTTATAGTCGCGCTTGATTAAAAAAGTTTTAAGCATGGTCCCAAAAGGAACATCATCTTCAACTATAAGAATTTTCGTCATTGATTTTTAATTTAACCCGTCATGCAAATTTAGCAATCTATAATTCATTGGGTTTAAAAATACGTATAAAAAAAGAGACCTCGTTAAAGGTCTCTTTCAATGACAATCTAAATTTTTATTAAAAATGTCATTGGGTGGTATCCATTTTCCAGACTGCATAAAGCACAATCATCATATAATCTTTCAATCTTTCCTAAACGGTAAGTAGTGTTAGTTAATAGACCCTCAAGCCTCAAAACCGCTTAGATCTGTAAATATACAGAATTTTTAGTTACTACATGCTATTCATCTGGTGCCGAATGAGTTGGCGTCTCTTAAATTCCGGCTTTTGATTTAAAATTTCCGTCAAAGGTTTGGTAGGGCAAATACAATCAACGGAAATTTTTGGTTAGTGGCAGTAATCCGACTATTTATCTTCTTTCTCAATCCAGTTTCCTTCTTTGTCAATATAAGCTTTGGTTTTTTCACCATCTGTATTAAGAGCAAGTTTATAAACAGTTTTACCATCCTTTTCTTTCACCCAGGCTTCTTCTGCTACGGCTCCATTCAAATCCGTCATTATCGCATCTTTAACTGTTTGGGGAAGCGCCAGTACGTCTACTGCTTTAAATTCATCTTTTTTCTCCTGAGTTTCTTCTATAGCTTCAATTTCTTCCATTTCTTCAGGCTCCTCTACCTGTGCTTGCGCATTTTGAGTGAATAAAAACATTCCGGCCGCAGCCACTAAGGTTAATCCTAACTTTTTCATAATAATAAGGTTTTAAGTAATGTGGTTTAAATCTAATAAGTGATAAGGAAGAATTGTACCAAAATCAGAATAAAAATATTATTAAACTGATAATTAGCTTGTTACGTGTTTTAATAAAATTTGATTGGCAATTAATTATGTAGAAAAATGTGATCTTTAAGAGAAAATTATGTAGAAATGTGGATTTCTAAAATTATTGCATAAAAAAAAGAGACCCTAAGGCCTCTTTTTATCCGAAAATCTAAATTATACAACAGTATCTTAAGCTGCTATATTTAATATTAATCTAGCAATAACAGCACATTAAAAATTATACCAGTAAAAACCCCTGTTTTCAAACAATTGAAAATAAGTATATTAAAGAAATAAATTTTTGAACAATCTCAAAAAACGGGAATAAAGAGTAGATTTTTTCTACACTTATGTGGAAAATTACCTCAATTATCTTAGAGGATCGTTTCTCCTGGCCTTCTTTTCAGCATTGATCTTCTTTGCCTTGAGGCGTCTTAATTTTGCGGCTTTACTGGGTTTGGTTTTCTTTCTCGGTTTTGGTTTTTTAATATTTTCCCTAATTAATTCGAAGAATTTTGCTATAACCAGCTCTTTATTCTTATGCTGACTTCGGGTTTCTTCACTATGCAGAATTAAAAGGTTCTCTTTAGTTAACCGGGAGATCAGTTTTTTAAGTAAACGCGTTTTTTCTTCCTCTGAAAGTCCATCGGAAGCTTCCAGATTAAAGTAAAGTTCAACTTTAGAGGAAGTTTTATTAACGTGTTGCCCACCGGCACCAGAACTGCGCACGGCTTTAAAATTTAATTCCCGTGTTATTTGTTCTTCATCCAAAACTAGCTATTTTGTCTGGTGAGAAGGCTTTAGAAGATCGGCCACCGTTTTCACAGGATTAAAAGTTTCTACAGGAACTTCTACAAAAACCGTATTCCAGTAGGCCATTCCACCATTCCATAAACCGGGACGCTCTAGAGCTTTTAGAGGCTTTCCATCTTTAGTTTTATCGGCGATAAAACTCATGTTTTCATCTACGTAATTATGAAGGTCAAAACTTTCACCTTTATGGTTTTTTAGACTGCAGGCTATATCTACCGGATTAAAATGAGTAGAGTCATTTAAGATTTTTATTTGTTCAGAATTATCCTTATCAATTTGCGCTCCTTCAATGATTTGAAGCGAGATTTCTCCGTCTTCATTTTTTACTAAAAACGGTCCGCCGCCGGGTTCTCCTTCGTTTTTCACCATTCCGCAAACTCTTAAAGGGCGGTCTAATTTTTTACATAAATATTGTGTTTTCTCTTCCCCGGTAAACTTCGCAAATGTAGTAGTCACTTTTACAAAAAGCTCATTTTCCAGAAAATCGGAAATTTCATCAAGTTTGGCTTCAGAATTATTGCCTCCATCAAGGTTTTGCATATATTCAAAAACCTGTTCCTGCAGTGCTAATAGTTTTCCTCCCAGCATTTTTTTCATCTCCACTACCTTTGGAAGGTTGGCAGCTACAACCACATTATCTATGTTTTTAATAAAGATAATATCGGCTTCCTGTTGATTGAGGTTTTCTATTAAAGCACCATGACCTCCGGGCCTGAAGAAAATCCTATCATTCTCATCCCTAAATGGTTTATTATCTTTATCTACTGCAATGGTATCGGTTTTTGGATCCTGGTAAGAATAAGTGATTTCAAATTTAGAATCTGATTTTTCTTCTACCCTTCCCCTTATATTTTCAAATTCCTCTTCAAACTTTTCTTTATCACCTTTTGAAACGGTAAAGTGCAGTTTTGCCACTCCTTTTACGGAAAGATATTTTGCAGCACTATGCAAGTGTTCTTCAAAAGCCGTAGCGGTATAATCACTATAAGCGTGAAACGGTACCAAGCCTTTAGGCAAATCGCTTAATCCAAGTCCCTCTTTATATAACATGGTTTTCACCAAAATTAGATGTTGATCGTCATTAGACTTTTCCGAAAAATCTGGGTGGTTTTCTTCAGCTTTTTTTAAAGCCTCCTTGTAAAATGGAAGGTTCTCTACTTTTTCAAAAAACAACTGCAGGCTTTTATCTTCCTTTCTATCCAGATAATCTCTTAAGCTCTCTTCTTCGGGATCAAACTCATCAGCAAAATTGTGAAATGCCTTGAACATTCGGGTTGCCGCACCGGAAGCCGGTACAAATTTCAAAAGATCTAGCTGATCTTTTCTATCCTCAAATGTTTGAATAAATTTTTTCTGTTCTTCAACTGAACAGGCGAGAATTCCATTACCTACGGTTGCTGCCTGCTGAATATCTACCTTTATATTTCCTCTATCGAAAATCTGGATTTGTCTTTCAACTTCCTGGGTTGACAATCCTTTGTCTTCAATCTGCAAAATGTCTATTTCGCTAAATTCCACGTCTATCTATTTTTTAAAAGTTCATCTATTTTCTCTACCGCAGTTTTAAAGCGTTGATCGAAATCGCCTTTTAAAATCACATAAGGTTTTTTACTGTTTTTAAGTGCAGCTTCAAACTTCTTAAACATCCCAATACGGTCTTCGGGTTTATCCCGAAGGTCATCGGGAGTCCACGGTACGTCAATATACGTTAAAAAGTAGAGATCATAAAAGTTGTTTAACGCATGTTTAAGAAGTTGAGGATTGCAAAAATCCTTGTAATAGGCTTCAGAATAAACTTTTAACTCTAAAAGATCTGTATCGCTAATTAGGAGTTTATTGGCTTTTTGAGTGAGTTCATTTTCACGTTTTATTTGTCCTTCAGCGATGGGAAACATATCTTTTGGCTCACAAATTTTCTGCTCTTTATCCCATTTTTCCTGAAGATAATCCCGCATAAATTCTTCTACCCACAAAGTATCATAATGCTTTGCCAGCATTTCTGCCAGGGTTGTTTTTCCGGTAGATTCAGGCCCAAAAAGGACCACTTTTATGACGGACGAAGGTCGTTGCGCAAGTTTTTCTGCCATGCTTTATAGCCGTAAATAGCGATTATAGTAAATACAAAATATTGAAGTGCCGTTAAGGTAAGGCCTTTATAAAAATAGAGCGGTACCGAAATAACATCACCAATAATCCAGAAAATCCAATTCTCTATCTTTCTATTGGCCATCTGCCACATTCCTACAAAAAAGATCGCGGTAGTTAATGTGTCTACATAAGCAGTCCAGTTAGTCCACTTATCAAAATATTCGTAAACCGCGAATACACAAATCAAGGTTGCAATAAAAATAAACAGGCTTTGCCAGTTTTCCTTTCTGGTGGTATTGGTTATGGGCGTAAAATGTTCGGCATCTACTTTTCGGGTCCAAATATACCAACCGTAAATACTCATAGAAAAATAGTAAGCGTTTATCATCATATCACCCAGCAATTCCCATTGCCAAAGCAGGTAAACAAAGATCATGGTACTTATAATCCCGGTGGGATAAACCAGAATATTATTCTGTTTTGAATAAAGTACCGAGAGAAACCCGAAAATAACAGCAATTACCTCAAGGATGATAAATAAAGTAGGGTACCCGTAATACTGATCGAAGAAAAAATCAAAAATCGGCTGCATAGTCGCTTCGGTCAGATTTCACAATTTTCATATAGATGAGTCCTCGGTCCATGGCTTCAAAAGCTACCTTTATTTCTGAATTTAGCAAAGTCATTACCTCATCATAATCTCCATAAACCTGGGTGCTTAGCGGATTCTCTTTTACTGTTAACCCTGAAGCCCTTAATTTCTCAATGAAATTGATAATTTTTGGTTCAAAATCGTCCTGTAACGGACTTAATGTAAGTTCTACTGAAATTTTCATAGTTGATATTTATCCCCGGATAGAAAAAATGCTTAATTCGACTTCCGCGGAAGCCAAATTTAAAGATTTGAATTTAGTATTGTGGAACTCAGAAAAACAAATCCTTCAATTTTCAAAATGCGTTCCCATCACGATCATATCTGCTCCGGCATTATAGGCTTTTTTTTGTTGTTCAAAACTGCGAATTCCGCCACCTACAATTAAAGGGATTGTGACCGCTTTTTTAACTTCCGCAATAATTTCTTCGGAAGCCGGAAAAGCGGCTCCACTACCCGCTTCCAGATAAATAAGTTTTTTCCCGGAAAATTCCCCGGCCAGAGCAGTATTTACAACCATTTCCACCTGAAACTGCGGAATTGGCTTTGTACCACTTACCCGCTGTACCGCGCATTCTTTTCCACCATCTATTAAAATATAAGCTGTAGGGATAATTTCCAGTTTACTATTCTTTAATTTTTCTACAGATTTGACCTGCTGCTCGATCAAATATTCAGGATTTCTACCTGAAAGCAGGCTTAAAAAAAGTAAAGCATCTGCAGTTTCGGTAATTTGAGAATAATCTCCCGGAAACAATATTACCGGCAAATCAGTTTCAGCTTTTATTGCTTTTACCGTCTTTTCGGTTTTCCAATTTTCTACCGTGCTTCCTCCAACAAAAACATGGCTGGTTTCTATCGGTAATTTTTTTAGGTATAATTCTGCTTCAGATTCTATAAATTTATCGGGGTCTATGAGGATGGCGAGGAGCTTTTTTCTTTCGGCTATAGCCAAGGAAATTTCAGCATAAAAATTCCGCATTAATTCTCGATTTTTTTAGGATCACCCCAACCATAAACGCAGGTGAAACCTTCAAATTCCAGAAATTTGATTTCGTAGAAAGACTCCCTTCCCTTAAAATTGACTTTAGCTGTAGTTTCAGCATCATCAAAATCAAAATCTGTGACATTAATGTGCTGCAAAAACCCAAGTCCGGGTTCGGCATACATTTTATAAATAGATTCTTTAGCCCCCCAAACAATGGTAAGCTTTCTTATTAAAGCTTCTTCGTTTGCAACGGTGTGATATTCACGAAGTGGGGTAAATTTATTCGCGATTTTGAGAATTTTATCACGTCGCTTTTCAATATCTATCCCAACTTTTTC
This sequence comes from Salegentibacter sp., assembly GCA_024635815.1. The sequence goes on along the minus strand of JAGXIG010000045.1, from coordinate 8,301 downwards.
ATCACTTAGAATTATCGCGGTAAAATTAAAAGAATGAGTAATAGAAATATTCTTCCCATCCTGAAGATGCGGCTTTCCTAAATCGTCATAAAATAAGTCTTGATCAACATAACCTGCCACAGCCATTAAATGGCGAATACTCATGAAACCGCGGCGGTGAATTTCAGATTTCATTCCGTCTACGCGATTTTGGCAATGTGGTGTTAGCTCAATCCCTTTGCTTAAATCTTCAAAAGGCTCTTCTACCTTCCAAATGAAGACTTTAGTATACGGGTTTACTGTTATTGTTTTGTAAAGTGGCATGTAGATTTGTTATAGATTCCTTATTTTTGCGAGACAAAAAATTGCTAATATTCAAATATAATAATATGTCGACTAAAACAGTGCCGTATACCGCTTATAAAGTTAAAGATATTTCGCTTGCAGATTGGGGAAGAAAAGAGATAGAACTTGCTGAAGCTGAAATGCCTGGACTTATGTCCCTGCGTGAAGAATATAAAGATGAACAACCATTAAAAGGAGCAAGAATAGCTGGATGTCTTCACATGACCGTGCAAACTGCAGTACTTATTGAAACGCTTATTTCTTTAGGAGCCGATGTAACCTGGAGTTCTTGCAATATTTTCTCTACACAAGATCACGCCGCCGCTGCAATTGCCGCTGCTGGAATTCCCGTGTATGCCTGGAAAGGAATGACCGAGGAAGAGTTTAACTGGTGTATAGAACAAACCCTGTTTTTTGGTGAAGAACGCGCGCCTTTGAATATGATCCTTGATGATGGTGGCGATCTTACCAATATGGTTTTTGATAAATACCCGGAGCTTGCTAAAGGTATCCGCGGACTTTCAGAAGAAACTACTACCGGAGTTCACAGACTTTACGAAAGAATGAAAAACGGGACTTTGGTAATGCCGGCTATCAACGTAAACGATTCGGTTACCAAATCTAAATTCGACAACAAATATGGATGCCGTGAAAGTGCTGTTGATGCTATTCGTCGTGCTACCGATGTTATGCTTGCCGGAAAACGCGTTGTAGTTTGCGGCTATGGAGATGTTGGAAAAGGTACAGCCGCTTCATTTAAAGGCGCCGGTTCTATTGTAACCGTTACCGAAATTGACCCAATTTGTGCTTTACAAGCAGCAATGGACGGGTTTGAAGTGAAAAAACTTGAAACCGTACTTCCAAAAGCTGATATCGTTATTACCACTACCGGAAATAAAGATATTGTACGTGGAGAGCATTTTGAAGCGATGAAAGACAAAACCATCGTTTGTAACATAGGGCATTTTGATAATGAAATTGATGTTGCCTGGTTGAATAACAATCACGGCGATTCTAAAGACACTATCAAACCTCAGGTTGATAAATATACCATTGACGGAAAAGACATTATTCTTTTAGCTGAAGGGCGTTTAGTGAACCTTGGTTGTGCTACAGGCCACCCAAGTTTTGTAATGAGTAACTCTTTTACCAACCAAACTTTAGCGCAAATTGAACTTTGGAAAAATTCTGATAAATACGAAAATGAAGTTTACATGCTTCCGAAGCATTTAGATGAAAAGGTTGCAAAACTCCACTTAGAGAAAATTGGTGTAGAGTTAACCGAACTTAAAGATTACCAGGCTAAATATATTGGTGTAGAAGTACAAGGGCCATATAAGCCTGAGTATTACAGATATTAATATGTCATTTCCGTGAAGGCGGAAATCTCTTTTTAGAAATTTAGACCTCACAGGTTTTGGAAACCTGTGAGGTCTTTTTATTTAGTAAACTCCCTCGGAGTGTTTAAATCTCGATTATCGAATAAACATCATCCTGAACTTGTTTCAGAATCTAAGCAAGTTTGAACCAAAATCTTCTCTAATTCCCACTCATAAACCAAACAAACAAGATAATAGCTACCAGAACCACCAGCAGAGCAAGTACTATAATCACCCATTTTCCTATTTGCGGCTTTCTTCTTCCAGGTCTTTTAGGTTGGGCTATGTGATGACTTTGGCCAAGAAAACCGCTTCTTTTAATAATTTCATGTGCTTTTTCCCGGTCTTTTTCCGCGACTTCAATTCTAAGACCATCATTACCTAATGCACCAATATTGGTCGCATTATCTGTTGCCTCTCCGTAAGATCTGTAATCTAATTTTTCATCATCGAAAAGATTTTTAATAATAGAATGTTCATTACGGTCTGATGTTCTAAAAACGTCAACATACTTCATAATATATATCTTAAAGTCTTAATTAAAGATACGAAAAAACCCCTTCCGAAATTCGGAAGGGGTTTTAGTATAATTCTAAGAATAAATCTTTATCCCATTTAAGAGTTAAAATTATGCTTCAAACGGTTCTATAGAAACGTAAGATTTATTATTCGTTGTCTTAGAAAATTTCACAAGACCATCAACTTTAGCGTGTAAAGTATGATCTTTTCCTGCATACACGTTATCACCTGGATTGTGTGCAGTACCTCTTTGTCTAACAATAATATTTCCGGCTACGGCTTTCTGACCGCCAAAAATCTTTACGCCTAAACGTTTTGATTCTGACTCTCTACCGTTCTTGGAACTACCGACTCCTTTTTTGTGTGCCATTTTACTTTAGTTTTAAGTAGATTAATATTTAACTTAAAGCTTCAATTAATTCAGCTTTCTTCATAGAAGAGTAGCCTTCAAGACCTTTCTCCTTAGCCATCTCTTTTAATTCAGCTACGGTGTATTGATTTAAATCTTCCGATTTCTTATCAGTACTGGCTTCTTTCTTAGGTGCTTCTTCTTTTTTAGTTGAAGCAGCTTTCTTTCCACCTTTTACATCGATGCTTTCAATTACGATTTCGGTTAAAGATTGACGGTGACCGTTTTTCTTTTTGTAACCTTTACGTCTTTTCTTTTTGAAAACAATTACTTTGTCTCCTTTAAGGTGACGGGTGATTTTTGCTCCTACTAGAGCACCATCTATAGCCGGGGCGCCAAGGTTTATGCTGTCACCATCTCCGGTAAGAAGAACTTTGTCAAAAGAAACGCTGTCTCCTTCTTCTCCGCTTAGACGGTTAACAAACACCTTTTGGTCTTTTGCAACTTTAAATTGCTGCCCTGCTATCTCTACAATTGCATACATAGTGTTGTGATTAATTAATTTATGCTAAAAATTACACTTACTTTTTTCGCAAGCGGGTGCAAATATACTTCTAATTAATTAATTCACAAAGCCTAAAAACTTTTAATAGGTATGTTCCTTCCCCTCCGTGGTATTCCACGAATCTTTAAACAATTGCATATAGGCTAAAGTGAGTACCAGGCTAGTTGCAAAACCCATAATTGCTACTACAAAAACCACAATACCAATACTGGTGCCGTAATCTTCTGGCCATATATTTATAAGGCTATTTAAAAAATCCTGGTTGAGCTCCGTAGCATAAAAAGCAAAGAAAATAGTAAAAACGATGGTCGCATTAAAACCGGTAAGCAAGCTCGCCATAAAACCTTTCTGATATTTAAACTTTGAACCTTTAGAACTACGGTATGCTTTTAAGGCCAGCCACATTCCTACAGCCATAATAACCCCATTAAACAAACTGAATAAAGAATAAATATGTAAATTAAAAAGTGATAGAATTAAAAAATAAGCGATAAGTCCAACTGCGATTAAAAGTCCGTATTTAATTGGAACATTTAAATTCTTCATAGCTTTGGTTTGTGTTTTTTCGTTTGGTTTATAACCCCAATAAAAATTCTAGAATTTTGGAATATCAAATATTCTAAATGGCATCCTCAGGGTGTTTTTAAATATACTCAATAGTAAATTTCTAAAAAAAGTGCCAGTTCTTAGCTTAATAGCTTGTTAATTTTGACACTATTCGCACGATTACGTCAATATCTTCATTATTCTAATAATTATGCTGTAACAAAATACGATTTTCAAACACCAATCCCTTGCATTAATGAAAAATCTATATAAAATGATTAAAAACTTAAAGATGGCTGCCCTTGCATTAGTTTGTAGCGCAGTAGGAATTGCCCAGGAGGTAGAATTTACAGAGTATGACCTGGACAATGGATTACATGTGATTTTACATCAGGATAACACGGCTCCTGTAGCCACTGTTGGAGTGATGTACCACGTAGGTGCTAAAGACGAAGAAGAAGGTCGTTCTGGCTTTGCTCACTTCTTTGAACACCTTTTATTCGAAGGAACCGAGAACATTGAGCGAGGAAAATGGTTTGATATTGTAGCCGCCAATGGTGGCAACGTTAATGCCAGCACCACACAGGATCGAACATATTATTACGAAACTTTCCCTTCTAACAATCTTGAACTGGGTTTATGGATGGAATCTGAAAGAATGCTTCACCCCGTTATTAACGAAATTGGGGTAGAAACCCAAAACGAGGTGATAAAAGAAGAAAAACGCTCACGTATAGACAACGCGCCTTACGGAAAGATTTCTTATGCAACCGGTATCAACAAATATGTTTTTGAAAAGCACCCTTACAAAAACTCAGTCATTGGTACAATGGAAGATCTTGACGCAGCCAAGTTGGAAGAATTCAAAACTTTCTTCGATAAATATTATGGCCCAAACAACGCCACCCTTGTAGTTGCCGGTGATATTGAAATGAAAGAAACCAAAAAAATGATTGAAAAGTACTTTGCTGAGGTTCCTAAAGGAAACGAAGTAGAGCGAGTTTCAATTAAAGAAGAACCAATAACCGAAACTATTACCGCGACAGAGTAAGATAGCAACATACAAATTCCTGCAAAGTTATTTGTTTACCGCACCCCTTCTATGAAAGAGAAAGATGCTTATATTCTTGATATGATCTCTTCTATTCTTACCGATGGAAAAAGCTCCAGAATGTACAAAAAAATGGTAGACGAAGAAAAAACTGCGATTCAGGTACTGGCTCTCCCAAGACCTCAGGAAGATTATGGAACTTACGTAATTGGCGCTCTTCCTTTAGGGGAAACTCCCTTGGGTTCCCTTGCAACTTCCATGGACGAAGAGATTGACAAACTTCAAAACGAGCTAATTTCTGAAAAAGAATATCAAAAACTTCAGAATAAATTTGAGAACCGTTTTGTGAATTCTAACAGTAGTATCCAGGGGATCGCTTCTTCACTTGCAACTTACAATGTTCTTTATGGAGATACTGACCTTATTAATAAAGAAATTGAAATCTATAGAAATATTACGAAGGAAGACATCAAGAGAGTTGCAAACAAATATCTAAATGATAATCAAAGACTTGAGTTAGATTATCTACCTGAAAGCGAAAAGGAATAACTTAAAAAATACAAAGAAAGAATGAAATTTAATATACTTACATTATTTATCGCCTGTTTTTTAAATACAGCGGCAATTGCACAGGTAGACCGTTCTAAACAACCGGAACCGGGTCCAGCACCAAAGATTAATCTTGGCCAGCCAGATGAATTTACACTAAACAATGGTTTAAAAGTTTTAGTAGTAGAGAACCACAAATTACCAAGGGTTTCTGCGTCTTTAATTATTGAAAATAAACCTCACGCTGAAGAAAAGCCCGCTACCTCTGCCTTAGTTTCCTCTTTAATGGGAACAGGAACAGAGAATATGTCTAAAGACGATTTCAACGAAGAGATAGACTTTTTAGGAGCTAGTATCAACTTAGGAGCAGAAAGCGCATACGCAAGCTCTCTTTCCAAGTTTTTCCCAAGAGTTATGGAGCTTATGGCAGAAGGAGCTTTAAATCCAAAATTTACCCAGGAAGAATTTGAAACAGAAAAGAACAAACAAATTGAAGGTTTAAAATCTATCAATAAAGACGTAAGCTCTATCGCAAGCCGCGTAAGTGCAGCTTTAGCTTATGGAGCTAATCATCCTTACGGGCAATTTGCGACCGTAGAAAATACTGAAAAAGTTTCCTTAGAAGATGTGAAAAGATTTTACAACAGCTATTTCAAACCGGCCAACGCTTATCTTGTTGTGATAGGTGATATTAAAACATCTGAAGTAAAGAAATTAGCGGAAAATAATTTTGGTAAATGGAAAGCGGGCGCACCAAATGAGCAGAATCTCCCAAAAGTAACCAATGTTGAAAAAACCCAAATCAACCTGGTAGATCTGCCAAATGCAGTACAGAGCGAACTAAGACTTCAAAATACCATAGACCTTAAAATGGCTGACGAGGATTACTTCCCTGTTCTTGTTGCCAACCAAATTCTTGGAGGCGGAGGTAATTTAGGAAGCTATTTAAATGCAAACCTTAGAGAAGATAAAGGTTATACTTACGGAGCAGGATCCAGCATAGGAGCAGATAAATATGCTTCAAGATTTGTTGCGCAAGCAGGTGTGAGAAACGCGGTTACCGATAGCGCCATCGTGGAATCTTTAAAAGAGATTAGAAGAATTAGAACTGAACCAGTGAATCCACAAGTTTTAGAAGATGCTAAAAGCAAATTTGCCGGTAACTTCGTATTAAGATTAGAACAACCTTCCACCATTGCTAGTTATGCACTAAATATCAAAACCAACGATTTGGATGATGATTTTTATGAAACTTTTCTTAAAAAGATAAATGATGTTACTGTAGAAGACGTTCAACGCGTGGCTAAAAAATACTTTAAATTAGATGAAGCCAGAATTGTAGTTGCCGGGAAAGCTTCAGAAATTGCTGAGAACCTTGAAAAAATAGAATTCAACGGAAAAACTATTCCGGTTAAATATTACAACAAACTTGGAGAGGAAGTTGAAAAACCACAAGCTAAAGAAATTGATGCTTCCTTAACCGTAGAGAAAGTTTATGCAGATTACCTTGAAGCTATTGGAGGCCGCGATGCTGTAGAAGAAGTAGAAAGTGTGGTTATGAAGGCTGAAGCTAGCGTACAGGGAATGGCTTTAAACCTAACTATGAAAAGAACAATGGATAGTAAGCTAAACCAGGAAGTTTCTGTTGGGGGCAATGTAATGAGCAAGCAGGTTTTTGATGGCGAAACCGGTTTTGTAATGGCACAGGGACAAAAAATTCCTTATACCGAAGATCAGATCAAAACTGCTAAAATAGACGCCAATCCATTCCCGGAATTAGAAGTAAGTAATGCTACTTTAGAAGGAATTGAAAGCGTAGCTGGCACCGATGCTTATATTGTTGCTCTAAGCGACAATTATAAAGCTTACTACAATGTAGACAGCGGATTGAAAATGCAAACGGTACAAACTATAACTCAGGCAGGACAAACAATGTCTATTCCTACAGGATACAGCGATTACCAGGAAGTAGAAGGAGTTAAATTTCCTTTTAAAATGACTCAGGCTGCAGGCCCACAAACATTTGAATTTGATGTTACTGAAATCCTTGTTAACGAAGGTATTTCAGCTGAAGATTTTCAAGAATAGTGATTTTTTATTAATGTTAGAAAGAACCGGCCAGCAATGGTCGGTTCTTTTACTTTTAGGAAAGTTTAAAAATCAACTTAAGTGTTAATCAAGTTTATTTTTAAGTTAAGTGGCTTGTTTTCTAAATTTGGAAAATACTTTTTTAGACCGGTTTACGATAAATACACCAATTAAGATAACAAAAGCTGAAAGTAATTGCCAACCGCTAAAAACTTCGCCGTCTAAAATTCCCCAACCTAAAGCCACCACAGGAATGGTATAGGTAACCGAAGTTGTAAAAACTGGATCGGAAATCTGCACCAGTTTATTAAAGATTATCATTGCTACCCCGGTTCCAATCACTCCTAAAATAGCCACATAGCCTATAGATTGTTGTAGCACGTTATTAGAAAGATCCTTTTCAAAAAATCCTGAAAAATATAAAATCACCATACTGGGAATAAGTAAAACCGTAAAACTTCCAGCAGCAATTCCCAGTGGACTAATACTGCTCATGTGAGTTTTAAGGATATTTACATTCATCGCATAACAGGAAGCTGCGATTATGACTAATAGGGAATAAAGGTAATTCTGATCAGGATTTATACTAGCCCCGCTTAAAATAAGTCCTGCCGTTCCTAATAAACCAATCACCACCCCGAGTATTTTATTCTGATTGAATGCCGCTTTAAAAAACATCGCGCCGAAAATAAGTGTCATTAAGGGTGTAGCTGCATTTAAAATAGAAGCTACAGCACTGTCTATCTCTGTTTCAGCAAAGGAAAAGAGATAAACCGGAAAGAAATTTCCTAAAAAACCAATTAAAAACATCCACTTCCACTGATTTTTCTTGATTTTCATTATAGATTTAAAACCGATAAGAATAAGAAAAACCGCGGCAAAGATTATTCTAAAAGAACCAACTTCTATGGCCGACAAACCTACCAGTCCT
>JAGXIG010000044.1 GCA_024635815.1 Salegentibacter sp. | reverse complement strand
GGATTATTTTCGCCACAGGAATTATCGTCGCAGTTAATTATGCTTTAAGCGGAATGGATACTTCAGAAATGATGTTTGCGAATCCTAGTGTAGATTTAGGGGTGGTTCTTACCGCCCTGGCAATTTTAGTTTGTTCGGGATTATTGGCAGGACTTATTCCGGCGCAGAATGCTATTAAAATTAAACCTGTGGATGCCCTTAGAACAGAATAACAAGAAAAAAGTAAAGAAGACAAATACAATCAAAAAATGAAAAAAACAGTTACAATCTCAATTTTAGTATTGATCGCCGTTGTTTTTGTAGGCGCGTTATACTATTTGTTTCAGAAAAATCAGGAGGATCCTACGGTTTATGAAACAGAACAGGCCTCAATAGAAACCATCGTGAAAAAAACCGTGGCGACGGGAAATATTGTTCCGAAGGAAGAAGTGCTTATAAAACCTAATATCTCGGGAATTATAGATGAAATATATATTGAAGCCGGAGAGAAAGTAAAGGCTGGCGATCTTATCGCAAAAATTCGGGTGATTCCAAATGTGAATTCATTGCAAAGTGCAAAAGATGCTGTTGCGACCGCAAAGATTAATTTGGATAACGAGCAAAAAACCTTTGAAAGGCAAAAGGCCTTATTTGAAAAAGGAGTGATTTCTCAAAACGATTTTGATAACGCTGAAGCCAACTATCAAAGAATGCAGCAGAATTACCGCTCTGCTCAGCAGAATTTTGAGATTGTGCAAACTGGAACCACAAGTGGGTTAGGTAGCGCGGCCAATACACTTATTAGGTCTACGGTAGACGGGATGGTTTTAGACGTGCCGGTGCGTGTTGGAAACCAGGTTATAGAAAGTAACAATTTTAACGATGGTACTACTTTAGCCACCCTTGCTGATGTTAACGAAATGATTTTTGAAGGAAAAGTTGACGAAAGTGAAGTTGGAAAAATTAAGGAAGATTTGCCGCTGGAGGTAACTGTTGGGGCAATAGAAAACAAAACTTTTAATGCTATTTTAGATTATATCGCTCCAAAAGGGATAGATGAAAACGGAGCGATTCAGTTTGAAATAAAAGGCACCTTAGATAAGGCCGATACTACTTTTATTCGCGCTGGTTTAAGTGCAAATGCGTCCATAATTTTAGATCGTGCAGATGAGGTTTTGGCGATTAAAGAAGCTTTGGTTCAATTTGATCCAAAAAGTCAGGAACCTTTTGTGGAAGTTGAAACAGGAGATCAGGAATTTGAAAGAAGAGACTTGGAGTTGGGAATTAGTGATGGAATTAAGGTTGAAGTGAAAAATGGCATTTCAAAAGACGATAAAATTAAGGTCTGGAACATCGTTAAACCTAGCCCTGAATTTGCCGGAAGCTAGATTTTCACTTCAAAATGTAACAAGTTTAGAATTTCACAGACTCATCAACTACAATTCCGATTATGAAAAAATACAGCTTACTAACCATATTTCTATTTTCTGCTTTATTTGTAAAAGCCCAGGAAGACAATAAATGGACACTTCAGGAATGTGTGAATTATGCCCTGGAGAATAATATCTCAGTAAAACAAAGCGAGCTCGATGTAGAGCTGGCAGAATTGGGAAGAAGGGACGCGATTGGTAATTTTCTGCCAAATGTAAATGCTTCAGCAACCAACTCCTGGAACACTGGTCTTACGCAAAACGTAACTACCGGGATTCTACAAACCCAAACTACAAGAAACTTTTCCGCCGGGGTTACAGCAAGTCTAAATTTATTTGACGGCCTTAGGAATTTCAAACAATTGCAACGCGCAAAAATCTCACAGCTTGCCACCCAATATGCGTTGGACAAGATGAAAGATGATATCACACTTTTCGTGGCCGATTCTTATTTACAGGTGCTTTTTAATAAGCAAAACCTTGAAATCCTTAGAATGCAGAACGAAGTTACCCAGGAGCAAATGGAAAGAACCAGGGAGCTTGTAGAAGCCGGGTCATTGCCCCAGGGGGACCTTCTGGAAATTGAAGCTACCAATGCTGATGAACAACAACGAATGATTGTTGCTCAAAACAATATTAGAATCTCCCTTATTAGTTTAGCACAAACTTTACTTATAAAAGATTATGAGAATTTTGATATCGTAGAAAGAGATTACGATATTTTTGGAACAGAAATACTTGATAACTCTGTAGATGATATCGTAGAACAGGCAAAAGAAGAGCGATCTGAAATTAGGATTGCTGAAGCCAATAGAGAACTGGCTCAAAAAGATGTTGAAATTGCCAGGGGAGCTTATTACCCAAGCGTAGGAGCTTTCTTTAACTACAATACCAGAGAATCTGGCCAGGGAAGAATAATTGGTGCAGAAATAGACCCGAATGATCCTACCCGACAAATTGGGGTAGTAGAGCAAACCGGTGACATTGTGGTTGCTCCAAATATGATGACTACTCTTGGCAGCCCACTACCTTTCTTTGAACAATTACAACGTAACGATGGTATTACCTACGGGGTGCAGGTTAGTGTTCCAATATTTAACGGGATGGCCACCAGGATACAGGTAAGAAGAAGCCAGGTGAATGCCAAGCGTGCCGAGTACGAGCTAGAACAGGCAGAGCTAGATCTTGAAGCAAATGTTTACCAGGCTTATGTAGATGCTGAAGGAGCCTTTGAAGCTTACGAAGCGGCTCTGGTTGCGGCAAATGCGCAAGAACAGGCTTTTGATTATTCCACACAGCGTTTTGATGTGGGAATCTCCAATGCTTTTGAATTTAGCCAGGCAAAATTAAGATATGAAAACGCACAAAGTGAAGTGCTTAGAACCAAATACGACTATATTTTTAAATTAAAAGTACTTGAATTATATTTTGGAGTACCGGTGACCGATCTTAAATTTTAAACTATGAAGAAAAAGACTCTATATATAATTATCGGAATTGCCCTAGCGCTTATTGTCCTGCTTATTGTAGGAAAAAAAGCAGGCTGGTTTGGTAAATCTGGCAATTTTAAAGAAGTAGAAATAACTAAAATTGAACCTATAGATATTATTGAAACTGTTTCGGCCACCGGAAAGATTCAACCGGAGATTGAGGTAAAATTATCTTCAGAAGTTTCTGGGGAAATAATTGAACTTCCTGTTGTTGAAGGACAGGCGGTAGAAAAAGGAGATTTACTGGTTAAGGTTAACCCTGACATTTACCTATCTAGTGTGAATAGAGCCCAGGCTGGGCTGAAAACTTCCAGGGCAAATTATGCCCAGGCTGAAGCAAGTTTAAAGCAAGCTGAAGCTAATTATAACCGAAATAAGAGCCTTTTTGAGAAAGGAGTGATTTCTAAAGCAGAGTGGGACAGGATTGTTTCAGAATATGAAGTAGCGCTGGCTAATAAAGAATCGGCTTATTACAATATGCAAAGTACTGCCGCAACGGTAAAGGAAGCCACAGATAACCTTGGACGAACCAATATTTATGCTCCTATGAGCGGTACGATTTCAAAACTTGATGCCGAACTTGGAGAAAGAGTAGTGGGTACCCAACAAATGGCTGGAACCGAAATTCTTAGGGTGGCCAACCTTACAAATATGGAAGTTGAAGTAGATGTAAATGAAAATGATATTGTAAAGGTTGAAGTTGGAGATTCTACTATAGTTGAGGTTGATGCTTATTTAGGAAAAGAATTCGAAGGAATTGTTACTGAAATTTCTAACTCGGCCGATGCCGCTCTTACTACAGATCAGGTGACTAACTTTAAGGTAAAAGTTCGTATTTTAGAGGAATCGTATAAAGATCTTTTAGAAGGTAAATCAGATAACTATTCTCCCTTTAGACCAGGTATGACGGCTACTGTAGATATAATTACTAATAGAAAAGACAATATAATAGGCATACCAATTAGTGCTATTGTTATTAAATCCGATACCACTACAAGTGAAAGTGCTAATCAAAAATATGAAGCTGTTTTTCTAAAAGAAGGAGAGAAGGCAGAGTTGAGAAGGGTTTCTACCGGTATCCAGGATGATAGCAATATTGAGATCACCGAAGGTTTGGCTGAAGGAGAAACTGTAATAACAGGCCCATATAATACCGTAACAAAAAGCCTTAAAGAAGGCGACGATATTGAAGTAACTAACAAATAAGAAAATTAGAGGATTTGGCATTAATACTTTGTTTAGAAACCGCTACCACCAATTGTTCTGTTGCACTTTCACAAGACGGCGCTTTATTGGCACTCAAGGAAGACAAGAGTAATAATTATTCGCACGCCGAAAAGTTACACGTTTTTATTGATGAAATTCTAAAGGAAAATAAACTAAACGTAACCGACCTTGATGCTATCGCGGTAAGCAAAGGCCCGGGGTCTTACACCGGATTGAGAATTGGGGTTTCCAGTGCCAAGGGTTTATGCTTTTCATTGGATATTCCCCTAATTTCTATCGCCACTTTAGCTTCTCTAGCAGCGCAGGTAGAACTTGAAAAAGGATTCGTAATCCCAATGTTAGATGCCCGTAGGATGGAAGTTTATTCGGCTATTTTTGATGAAAAATTGAATGAAATAAGAGAAACTAAGGCTGAAATTTTGGATGAAAATTCATTTACTGATTATCTCGAAAAGGATAAAATATTATTTATAGGAAATGGTGTAGAAAAGTTCCAGGCTATTTGTACCCATTCCAACGCGGAATTTATTTTAGATAAATTGCCATCTGCAAGGGAAATGTGCACTTTGGCAGAAGCCAAATACAAAAAAAGCGACACCGAAGATGTCGCCTATTTTGAACCTTATTATTTAAAAGATTTTATTGCCGGTTAATCGGCTGTATCTGAGTTGTTATTATTTCGTGATTTCTTTTCTATCGTACCATTCATTTTTGTTTGGTCGTATAGGTAAACATCACGCTGAGGATAAGGAATTGTCATTCCTGCTTCTTCCAGTCTAATTTTTCCTTCTTCAATCATATACCAGTGAAGATCCCAGAATTTACTGTTTTCGGCAAAATATCTCACTGAGAAATTTACCGAATCGGCACCAAGTTCAGCTACAATAATTTGTGGTGCAGGGTCTTTCAGCACATCTTCCTGCTCTTCAACCAGATCTCTAAGTACTTGCTTGGCCTTTTTTAAATCATCATCATAAGAAATTCCAAAACTTAGGCTTTCCCTTCTGGTACCATTATGACTATAATTAATAATATTATCGTTACTTAATTCGCCGTTTGGAATTACTGCACGTTGATTTCCAAAAGTGTCTAATTTGGTATAAAACAAGGAAATTTCTACAACAGTGCCCGAAACACCCTGGACTTCTATCCAGTCACCAACTTTAAAGGGTTTTAATATTATAAGAAGTACACCGCCTGCAAGGTTAGATAGTGAGCCCTGCATAGCAAGACCAATAGCTAAACCGGCAGCACCAATTGCGGCAACCAGAGAAGCGCTTTCTACACCTAATTGGGTAATAAAAAGTACAAAAAGAATGATGCGAAGTCCCCACTTTACCGCATTTATAGTGAAGATTTCTAAAGTTTCATCAAAATCTTTCTTTTTAAATAATTTGTCTAAGTATTTAACAATAAGACCAATTACCCAAAGCCCAATAATAAGTAGCGCAAGTGCTCCTAATAAAGTTGGCAGATAATCGATTAATTTTTCTGCGTATTCTTTCGCGATGGCGCCCCAATCGTTTAATTTATCCATATTATCATCTTTTTTGGAGCAACAAATTGACTATAAATTTTTTATTTATCAGAAAATTTGCTGTTTAATTTTTGTTAAAATTGTTTAATTTTTTTAATAGATTCTTCTACGGAATTTAATGGAAGATCGCATTTTCCATCACTGCAGATGTAGATTAAATCCTTGTTTTCTTTAAATCTCGATTTTAAAACTGCTACTTCTGAATCATTGATGCTTCCGGCAAATACAGTATGCGGAAAGTATTCTTCCTGAAGTTCTTTTCTTATTCTCACTGCATTTTTGCCAGTAATGGCGATTTCATAAAAGGTTTCAGTAAAATTGAGCATCAAATCCAACCAATTAGCATAAGACTGCGGCTGCGTCTTTATTTGGGCTTGAACCGTTTTTAGCATTTGGGCGGCTAGCTCGTAATATTCCTGATTTCCGGTGATTTTAGAGATCTTGAATAGGTTTTTAGCCATAACTGAATTTGAAGCCGGCATCACATTGTCATTTAGTTCATAATTTCTGGTGATTAGGGCTTCATCTTTTGAAGAGGTGAAATAGAATAACCCGGTTTTTTTATCCTGAAAATCTTCCAGGCAAACCACAATTAATTTTTCTGCAATTTCCAGCCATTTTTCTTCAAATGTAGCTTCATATAAATTCAGAAAAGCTTCAATACAAAAAACGTAATCTTCCAGGTAAGCATTTATATTACTTTTTCCGTTTTTAAAATTATGCCAAAGCCGAAAATCTTTTTTAAACTGAAACTTTTGAAGAAACGCTGCATTTTTGAAAGCCTTTTCTAAGAATTCTGGTTTACCAAAAGCTTTGTAAGCGTCTACGTAGCCGGTTAGCATCAGGGCATTCCAGGAAGTTAAGCTTTTATCGTCTAATCCCGGTTTTATTCTTTTATTCCGTTCTTTTTTTAAAGTTTTAATCCAGTGTTTTTTTTTAGATTGTAACTCAGATAAGCTTAGATCAAATTCTTCAGCTATGGTTTTGTCATTTTTTGAACGGATAAGCACAAAATTATTCTCCTCCCATTTTCCGAAGGAATTTATATTATAATAAGCTTCAAAAATTGGAAAATCTTCTTTCAGTAAGTCTTGTAAATTATCTTTTGTCCAAATGTAATAAGCACCTTCGGTTTTGTTTCTGTTTTCATCTTCACTATCTGCATCTAAAGCCGAATAAAACGCGCCCGATGTGTCAGTGAGTTCATCTTTTATAAAATCCAGGGTTTTAAAAACTACCTCTTCATACCAGCTGTCTTTTGTTAGGGAAAAAGCTTTGCTGTAAATACTTACAAGTTGAGCGTTATCGTAAAGCATTTTTTCAAAGTGAGGTATATGCCAGCGTTCGTCTACCGAGTAACGTGAGAATCCACCGCCAATATGATCAAAAACGCCACCGTATGAGATTTTATTAAGACTGTGAAGGGAATGTTCAAGAAGTTCATTATTTTCTAACTGCACGCCGCTACGCAATAAAAATTCCTGGTTTACCGGAAGCATAAATTTTGGAGCACCTCGTGAACCGCCATTTTTCTTATCAAACCCTTTTTTCCATTTCTCAAGGATTTCATTTAGAAAATTGGTAGAGAAGGTTGTTTCCTCTTCATGAGTTTCAATTAGTTGTAATTGCTGAAGCCCTTCTTCCAGTCTGGATGCATATTCTTTCATCTTATCTGGTTTAGTTTGGTAAAGGCCCGAAAGTTGTTTTAAAGCATCTTTCCATTGCTTTTTTCTTAAATAGGTTCCACCCCAAACCGGTCGGCCGTCGGGGAGAGCAACAATATTCATTGGCCAACCTCCCGCGCCGGTCATCACCTGTACCGCATTCATATAAACCTGGTCTATATCTGGACGTTCTTCGCGATCTACTTTAATATTAATGAAATGCTCGTTCATAATTTCGGCTACACTTTCGTCTTCAAAACTTTCGTGTTCCATCACGTGGCACCAGTGGCAGGCCGAATACCCAACACTAATAAGCAAAAGTTTATCTTCTTTCCGGGCTTTTTCGAGGCTTTTCGCATTCCACGCTTCCCAGTTTACCGGATTATGGGCATGTTGTAAAAGATAGGGGCTGGTCTCTTTGATTAGGCTATTGGTAAATTTTGGTGTGGGCATGATTATTTTTTAAAATGAAAAAACTCCCTGGAATCCCAGAGAGCCTTGCTAATTTTTTGTACGAAAATTAATTGACTTCAAAAGAGATTTTTACATTTACCCTAAATTCGGTAATGTTTTCTCCATTTACAAGTGCGCTTTGGTCTTTAACATAAACCGACTTAATATTTTTCACGGTTTTAGCTGCATGTTTCACTGCTTTTTGTGTGGCATCTTCCCAGCTTTCGGAAGAATTTGCCAAAATCTCAATTACCTTTATAATAGACATAATGGATTGGTTTTAAATTATTACAATTCAGTTGATCTTAAAAATACCATTATTTTCTACAGGAATAGGGAGAGTTTTAAAAGTAGGGGATTTCACTAGTGAATTATCAAGGAATTTCGTTAGTTATCCAGAGGAAACAATTTTGGGCTAATTGCTCTGATTTTTTAAATTCAATAAGGGATATTACTGGAAAGTTTTACCCTATGTAATTACAATTTAATTAAAGTTTTAATAACCTACGAAAAGGATTTATTAGGAAAAATTCGCTGAATTTTGCGGGTTAAAGGATTTTATTTCCATGCAGGATGTTTACCTTATTATTCTAGGAATTCTATTTGTTCTGGCTATCACAGATTTGGTGGTTGGGGTAAGTAATGATGCCATTAATTTCCTGAATTCGGCAGTGGGTTCCAAAGCGGTTTCCTTGCGTTCTATCCTTATTATCGCGAGCCTTGGAGTCGCCGTTGGCGCTATATTTTCCAGCGGATTAATGGAAGTGGCCCGAAAGGGAATTTTTCTTCCCCAGGAATTCTATTTTGAAGAGATCATGGTCATCTTTATGGCCGTGATGCTTACTGATGTTTTGCTGCTGGATTTCTTCAATTCCATGGGGTTACCAACTTCTACCACGGTATCGATAATGTTTGAATTACTTGGAGCAGCGGTAAGTATTTCACTAATAAAGATCTTTAAAACAACTAATGATATCTCGCATCTGGCAGATTTTATAAATGTTGAAAAAGCTTCTGAAGTTATTTTAGGCATTCTGCTGGCTATTGTTATTGCATTTATAGCCGGGGCAGTAGTACAGTATTGTTCCCGTTTGGTGCTTTCTTTTAAATATGAAAAGAGGCTTAAATATACCGGTGCTATTTTTGGAGGGGTTTCTCTCGCTTCAATATTCTATTTTATCCTTATTAAAGGCCTTAATACTATGGCTTTTGTATCTGATCACTTTGTACAAGATGTGAATGATAACCGAATACAGGTTATTATTTTCAGCCTTATTGCCTTTACTATTCTTTCTAAAATCTTAATAAGCTTTTTTAGGGTCAATATTCTTAGGATAATTGTTATTGTAGGAACTTTTGCATTGGCTCTGGCCTTCGCTGGAAACGATCTGGTGAATTTTATAGGAGTTCCAATCGCCGCCTGGCAGTCTTACGAGATTTGGAGTAAATCTGGTGTTGCAGCTTCTGAATTATTAATGAACGATCTTGCCGGAAGCGTTCCCACACCCGAAATTATATTGATTTTTGCCGGAGGAGTTATGGTGCTTACCATCTGGTTCTCAGATAAGGCCAGGGCTGTTGTAGATACCGGTGTAAAATTATCCAGACAAAATGAGGGTTCAGAACGGTTTGGGGCCAATTATTTATCTCGAACCATTGTAAGATATTCAATGATTTTTGGTGCTGCAGTTTCAGATGTGCTTCCAAAAAACTTCCGTAAGAAAATAAATAATCAGTTTGAAACTCCTGAAATAAAAACCACTGCAAGGCAGATTGCGCCCCCGGCATTCGACTTGGTTAGGGCTTCTGTAAATTTAGTAGTTGCCAGTATTTTAATTTCCATGGGCACTAATTTGCAACTGCCGCTTTCTACTACCTATGTTACTTTTATGGTGGCAATGGGAACTTCTTTGGCGGATAGGGCCTGGAATCAGGAAAGTGCTGTCTACAGGGTTGCAGGCGTGCTTAATGTTATTGGTGGCTGGTTCGTTACCGCTTTGGTGGCATTTCTTGGCGCAGCAATTTTTGCTGCAATAATTTATTTTGGAGGTCTAATCGCTATTGCTATTCTCTTTTGTATAACTGCCTTTTTTATTATTAGAAATACCCTATTGCACGCTAAACAAACTAAGGCCGATAAGCGCCAGAAAAAATACAAACGCACAGATATTATTACCATTAATGAAATTACCGCTGAGAGTTCAGTAAATATTTCCCAGGTGATTTCCGGAATTAGAAAACGCTATACTAAAACTGTAGATAACCTGGGTTATCACGATTTAGGGAAACTAAAAAAGAACAATAAAAAGGTGGGCGACCTTGAAAGTGAGATCGATGATTTAAAAGGAAATATCTATTATTTTATAAGATCATTGGATGAAGATTCGGTTGAAGCGAGTCGCTTCTATATACATTTGCTGGATTATTTGCAGGAGATGGTGAATTCTACCCGCTATATTACCCGAAATTCTTTTGAGCACGTAAATAACAACCATAAGAACCTAAAATTTAATCAGATTAGGGATCTTAAAAAGATTGATAAGAAGCTTCAGGAATTATTTGAAGAAATAAAGTACACCTTTGATGAGCACGATTTCGAACGTTTGGACGATATTCTTGCAGAAAAACAACAATTGCTCGATATGGTTTCAGAAATGATAGAGAAACAAATTAAACGAATAAGGACTTCAGAAACCAGCCCTAAAAACACCAAACTTTACTTTGGGCTTTTGCTGGAATCTAAAGACCTTATATCTTCTACGCTTAATTTAATTCAGTTATTCCGGGAATTTTATGTGGAAGCAAAATCTACCTTATAGCTTCTTCAGGATCTAGCCATTAACTGCTTCAACGTAGTCTACTTTTCCTCGAAGCATATCCCTTAACATTGTTTCAATTCCGCTTTTAAGCGTCATTGTTGAAGAGGGACAACCGCTACATGCTCCTTGTAGAATCACTTTTACGGTTTTACTTTCAGAATTATAAGAGTCAAATAGAATATTTCCGCCATCACTGGCAACAGCAGGTTTAATATATTCATCTAAAATCGCGATCACTTGTTTAGAAGTGTCGTCCAGATCTTTAATTTCCTGGCTTACTTCGGGATTTGCGGGATGACTCGCTGCTTCGGTTTGTTGTGGAACTGAAGCTTCAGCTTTTAGCACTTCTTTCCCGTCTTGCAAATAATTGGTGATAAACTCCCTTAGTTCCAGGGTGATTTCTTCCCATTCGGCTACATCGTATTTATGAATAGAAACGTAATTAGAATCTATAAAAACAGCTTTTACAAAAGGAAAATGAAAAAGTTGTTGCGCAAGTGGCGCATCTTTAGCTTCATCTATATTTTTGAATTCCGCGGTTTTTAAAACCAGTTTTTTATTGGCGACAAACTTCATTACTCCAGGGTTTGGAGTACTTTCGGCATAGACCGTCACCGGTACGTTTTTCGGTTTATCGGTACCATCTTTTACTACTACGCCGCCTTTATTCAAAAACTCTTCTATCTGCGAGGCAACTTCTTCCTGCACATCATCCCATGCTACAATATCATATTTTTCTATCGCGATAAAATTTTGTGCGATATAAACCGTTTCTACAAATGGCAAATAAAACAATTGCTGGGCTAGTGGAGATTTGGCCGCTTCATCTATATTGTTGAACTCGTAATTTTCGTGCCGGGTTAGAAATTTGTTGGTCTCAAATTTTATGATTCCCGGTTTGTTGGTAGCTTGTATATTTATGGTGAAATTGCTCATATCAAATTTTTTGCGAAAGTACTAAAGAAAACTTACTTAATCTATATCTTTACCTTTCTTATGGGGATTAGAACTTTATTTATCAGATATTTTAAGTCATTTTTTTTAGCTATCCAAATTAGGTTTGCTATAAAATGGATTTTTGTAACACTATTTATTTTTTTATCGGGTCCTCCAGTAGAAGCTCAGGAGGTAATCCCTATATATTCAGATTACCTAAGCGATAACCTTTTTCTTATTCATCCTTCTATGGCCGGTGCCGCCAATAGGAGCCAAATTAGGCTTACCGCAAGGCAGCAATGGTTTGACGTAGATAATGCACCCAGCTTACAAACTCTGGCGGTTAATGGCAGGGTAGGAGATAAACTTGGTGTTGGTGGAATTGTTTTTAACGATCAAAATGGGAATTTCTCTAAAATTGGAGCCTACGGAACAGTTGCTTATCATTTACTTTTTTCCCGAAGTGAATTGGACCTCAACCAACTTTCGTTTGGAATTAGTGCCGGTATTATTCAACATAGGCTAGATCAAAGTGGATTTAGCGAGTTTGATCCTATTGTAAATGGAAATAATGTTTCTGATGCTTTTGGGAATATGGATATTGGGGTATCTTATTATTATCACGATTTCTATGCACATCTTGCTGCTAAAAACATGATTTCTGTTAGACGTGAACTTTTCTATTCTGATGCTGTGCCCAGTAATCAACGTAAATATTTATTTTCTACGGGGTATGTTTTCGATAGCTATGGTGATTGGAGTTACGAACCATCTATTTTGTATCAACTGCGGGAGGCCACCAATGAAATGAATATCGATTTAAATATAAAGTTTTACCGCAATGTTGATTTTGGGCAATTATGGGGCGGACTTTCCTATCGTAACAGTTTTGAGGGTGCAGAATACACAAGTGAGGGCAATGAGATAAAAAGTCAGCAGCTGCGTTATATTACGCCTTTTGTGGGGTTGGATTATAAAAATTTTATGTTTGGTTATACTTTCAGTTACCAGTTTAACTCTGTAGTTCTTAGTAATAATGGGTTTCATCAACTCACTATTGGCTACGATTTTGGCAAAAGCAGGGAACGCTGGGATTGTAAATGTCCGGCTATTAATTAAAAATCCAGGTAAGATACTTTATAGCCATTTTGTACAGATTCGGTTAAATTTTCTAAAACTTTTGGATTGGTATTGCTGAAAAATTCAGGGACAGGTTTTGGAGTTGGTACTTCCTTCAGCAATAAATTGTTTACACTAAGTATAGATCTGGTTTGCCTGGCTACTGCTTCTCCTGAATCTATAATCACTACATCTTTAGGTAATAATTCTTCAAGGATGGGAATGAGGTAAGGGTAGTGACTGCAACCTAAAACCAGGTAATCTATTTTATTTACAAAAAATGGTTCCAACAGTTTAAGGAGGTGGCTCCTCATTTGCGGAGAATCTAATTCTCCTGCTTCTATAAGTTCTACGAGGCCACGGCCTTCTACTTCTACTAGGTTGATGTTTCTAGCGTAATAATCTGAAGTTTGAGAAAAAAGGGTGCTGGTTAAAGTGCCGCGGGTGGCTAATATGCCTATGGTTTTTGATTTTGAATTTAAAGCTGCCGGTTTTATTGCAGGTTCTATACCTATAATAGGAGCATTAAAATTAGACCTTAAATGAGTGATGGCATTTGTAGTTGCCGTATTACAGGCAACAACGATGATCTTGGAACCCATATCCAGAAGTTTCCTGGTGTTTTTTTCGCTTAGTCGTATAATCTCTTCGGGAGGTTTTTCCCCATAAGGAGCATTAGCACTGTCGGCTAAATAAATAGTGTGCTCGTAGGGGAGAAGGTGGTGAATTTCTTTCCATATGGAAGTTCCGCCTACACCCGAATCAAAAATTCCTATAGGTTTGTCTTTACTCATTCCTGTAAAAATAAAAACTGCGCATCAATGATGCG
The DNA here is from genome assembly GCA_024635815.1 of Salegentibacter sp. The sequence continues at coordinate 533 of JAGXIG010000044.1, read as the reverse complement.
CAGTTTTTATTTTATTTTTTGAAAAGGATATTAGATTCCTAATTCTTTCTTTACATCTGGCATAAGGTCATAACCATCTGCCATGATCACTCCGGTTCCTGTTGTAGAATCAAGTACATAGTCATATCCTTTTGCGCGAGCCACTTTTTGAATTGTAACACGGGCTTTTTCGAATACAGGCTTTAAAAGTTCAACTTCTTTTTTACGAAGTTCCTGTTCTGCGTTTTGACGATACTCACCAATAGATCTTTGAGTTTGTTGAAGCTCCAGCGCTCTTTTCTGGTTTTCTTCATCTGTTTTTGTTTGAGCCTCAGATTCGTATCTCTTCATTGTGCCTTGAGCCTCGGTAACAAGATCTTTTATCTCGGTATCGTAAGTTTTTTGAAGTTTCTCTAATTGGTTCATTGCAGCTTTGTAAGACGGCATTTGTTCAATTAGTTCCTGGGTGGCAATGTGAGACACTTTTGTTTGTGCATTTGCAAAAGAGTTTGCTCCCAGTATTAAAGCTACAGCTATTAGAAGGGTCTTGAATT
>JAGXIG010000043.1 GCA_024635815.1 Salegentibacter sp. | reverse complement strand
CAAAAGTAACAAATGTATAACTATTGTACCAATCTTTTTTAGGATATCCCCAGCCCTGCCATAATCTAATCCCACATAAAAATTTAGCATTTTATTAAGGATTCAGGATTTTCAAAATCCACGTTATTACTGCGATTTCACAACTATAAGCTTATCGTAGATTTCTAGCAAAATCCTATAATATTAGAATTATCCAATTTAATTTTACCCCTTGCTTAAAAATTTACCTTAAAAATGAATAAAGCACTTATCGCATTGGCTATTGGAGGCTTTGGAATTGGCATGACCGAATTCGTAATTATGGGAATTCTTCCAGATGTAGCTTCGGCTTTAGACATCAGTATTCCACAGGCCGGGCATTTTATTTCTGCCTACGCATTAGGCGTGGTGGTAGGCGCACCGTTGCTTACTGCTTTTGGCGGAAAATGGCCAGCGCATAAAACCTTGCTCCTTCTTATGGTTTGGTTTACGGTTTTTAATTCGCTTTCGGCTTTTGCCAATTCTTACGAATTATTACTGGTTTCCCGTTTTTTATCTGGTTTACCGCACGGAGCTTTCTTCGGAATTGGCGCCGTGGTGGCCGGACAATTGGCTAAACCAGGAAAATCGGCCCAGGCCATTGCTATAATGTTTACCGGACTTACCCTGGCCAATGTCTTTGGAGTGCCACTTGGGACCTATTTAGGCCATAATTATAGTTGGAATGTTTCTTTTATGCTCGTTGGCGTCATTGGATTACTCGCCATTGCCAGCGTAAAATTCTGGATGCCGGAATTGCCTAAATCTTCATCAGAAGGAATTAGAAAAGATCTCAATGTATTAAAACGTGGTGAACTTTGGATGGTAGTTTTACTCACCACTATTGGTACCGGCGGTTTTTTTGCCTGGTATAGCTATATCGCGCCATTAATCACCAAAGTAGCTGGCCACCCCGAAGGCTTTGTGAGTTATGTTATGATTCTCGCCGGTGTGGGAATGGTTATAGGAAACCTGATTGGGGCCAAACTAGCAGAAAAATTTTCTCCCATTTACGCTGTTATTATGAGTATGATTCTAATGGTTTTCGCATTAATCATCAATGCCTATGTTGCCGAAAATCAAATTGCTATTTTGGTAATGACCTTTCTTATCGCCACCATTGCTTTTTGTCTTTCTACCCCTATTCAAATGGTCATGATCAATTCAGCGAAAGGCTCCGAGAGTTTGGGCTCTTCTATGAACCAAAGCGCGTTTAATATGGGAAATGCTTCCGGGGCTTATTTTGCCGGATTGCCGATCGCTTTTGGATATAGTTTTACTTCGGCATCTTTAGTAGGCGCAGTAATGGCAGGCTTAGGTGTTTTCATTGCTTTAACGATTATTCTTATTAGAAAGCGAAAAGAAAGTGTCCTGGCAACGGCGAGCTAAAGTATCTTCTCTTTAAATATTAACAATTTAAAGGAATTCGTTATTTTTGAGACTTGCACTTGTGGGAGTTGAAATTTCTCCTGTTTTTTGCCACTTAAATTTTTCATCTGTTATGACCAATCAAGATCTGCTTGCTATTGCCAAAGAATTTGGAAGCCCTGTTTACGTTTATGATACCGAAAAAATCGCTTTTCAGTTTAACCGACTTAAAAATGCGTTTTCTGCAGTTAAAGACCTACGTATTCACTACGCGGTGAAGGCGCTTTCCAATATTTCTATCCTGAAATATTTGAATTCTTTAGGCAGCGGAATGGACACTGTTTCGGTACAGGAAGTAAAACTTGCACTGGAAGCAGGAGTTGCTCCCGAAGATATCATTTACACGCCAAATGGCGTTTCTTTAGAGGAGATTGAACAGGTTGTACGGTTAGGTGCCCAAATCAATATAGATAATCTTTCTATCCTGGAACAGTTTGGCGCGAAGCATCCCGATGTTCCGGTTTGTATTCGTATTAATCCGCATATTTTGGCCGGCGGAAATTCTAAAATTTCGGTAGGTCACGTAGATTCTAAATTCGGGATTTCTATTCACCAGATGCCTCTTTTGCTGCGTATTGTTGAAAATACCGGTATGAATATCAATGGGATCCATATGCACACCGGAAGCGATATTCTTGATATTGAAGTTTTCTTGCGGGCTTCTGAAATTTTATTCGATGCTGCTAAAAACTTCAAAAATCTAGAATTTCTTGATTTCGGGAGTGGATTTAAAGTGCCTTATCGTGAAAATGATATTGAAACCGATATAGAGGAACTCGGTGAAAAACTTACCGAACGTTTTAAAAATTTCTGTAAAGAATACGGCCGTGAACTCACCCTTGTTTTTGAACCGGGAAAGTTTTTAGTGAGTGAAGCAGGAAAATTCCTTGCCAAAGTGAACGTGATCAAACAAACAACTTCTACTGTTTTTGCAGGCGTTGACACCGGATTTAACCATTTGATACGCCCAATGTTTTACGGGTCGCACCACGATATTAAGAATGTATCGAATCCAGAGGGGAAATTCAGGTTTTACTCAGTGGTGGGTTATATTTGCGAAACCGATACTTTCGCCAACAACCGCCGAATTGCCGAAATTACCGAAGGTGATATCCTCGCTTTTAGCAACGCAGGCGCCTATTCTTCTTCTATGTCCAGCAATTTTAATTCGCGCTACCGCCCTCCTGAAGTTTTATGGTATAACGGGAAGGCCCATTTAATCAGGGAGCGCGAAACTTTTGAAGATCTATTGAGGCATCAAAAAATAGTTGAATTTAAGCCGGAGACTGTGAAAAATTCTAAATAATTCTTATGGTAAACGGTTTTTAAAAACAAGTGGTTACCGGCTGCTCATTCTTTACATTTTTCTTTTGCTTATCTGGAACACCTATATGTTATTACAGGTGACTTCCTGGGCTTAATTGCGGTAGTTATAGAGCTAGCCTTATATACCTCCCCTAAATAAACCCAGGCTGGCAAAACAGCTATACATTTTTGGGAATTTTACTATTGATAGGCCCCAGACTTTCAATTGTTGGAATAATTGTACAAATAACTTCACGAGATGATTTACATTTGGAGTATTAATCAATTATTTCAATAAAAGAACCGTTTTGTTAGGGAAAAACAGTTAAATTAAAGCCTTAGCGAAAGTATTTATCCTCACATTATTCTAAACCATCTGTCTCTTCAGGCGAATTATTTCTGAATTTAAGCTAAAGATATTAAGGTATTATAGAATCCGGAAAGCCCTGCCTAAGCAAGATTTTTTATTTTTATCCTACTTTGCTTCTCCTGAAGCTTTCTCTTAAATTTTCGTAATTTTGCACACCCATTTCCGACTTTATGCGGAAAGGGTTTCAATTTAGTTTTATGAAGAAAGTGGTTGTAGGTTTATCGGGCGGAGTAGATTCCAGTGTTTCAGCATATCTTTTGCAGCAGCAGGGCTACGAAGTGATTGGCCTTTTTATGAAGAACTGGCATGATGACTCGGTGACTATTTCTGATGAATGTCCCTGGCTTGACGATAGCAACGACGCGATTATGGTAGCCGAAAAACTGGGGATTCCTTTCCAAACCGTAGATCTTAGCGAGCAATATAAAGAACGTATTGTAGATTATATGTTCAACGAATACGAACGCGGCCGCACCCCAAATCCAGATGTACTTTGCAACCGTGAGATCAAGTTCGATGTTTTTATGAAGATCGCCCTTTCCCTGGGTGCCGATTATGTGGCTACCGGGCATTATTGCCGGAAGGGAGAAATTCAGCAAAACCGGGAAACTATTTATCAATTACTGGCCGGGAAAGATAATAATAAAGATCAGTCTTATTTTCTATGTCAGCTTACGCAAGAACAGCTTTCTAAAACCTTGTTTCCTATTGGGGAATTACAAAAATCTGAAGTGAGAAAAATCGCTTCGGAACAAAAACTGGTTACTGCTGATAAAAAAGATTCCCAGGGTTTATGCTTTATAGGGAAAGTAAGGTTGCCCGATTTCCTTCAACAGAAATTACAACCTAAAGAAGGGGAAATCATAGAAATCGAAGCCGAAAAGGAATTATTTTCTACTGAAATTCCTGAATTTAGCAATAAAAAAGAAGAACTCGACTTTCTCTCAAAGAAATATGAATATTCTACTGCAGACGGAAAAGTAGTCGGGAAACATCAAGGTGCGCATTATTTCACAAAGGGCCAGCGTAAAGGCCTTGCCGTAGGTGGAACACCAGAACCCCTATTTGTTATCGATACCGATGTTGAAGAAAATGTAATTTACACCGGCCAGGGGAAAAATCACCCGGGAATTTATAGAAAAGCCCTTTTTATCATTAAAGACGAAGTGCATTGGGTAAGAAAAGATCTTATGATAAATGCTGAAGAAACTTTAAAAGTAAAAGCGAGAATTCGCTATCGTCAACCGCTTCAGGATGCAACTTTACATCAAACTAAAAACGGAATGTATGTGGTTTTTGAAGAAGCTCAGGCCTCGATAACCGAAGGGCAGTTTGTAGCCTGGTATGAGGGTGAAGAATTATTAGGTTCAGGGGTTATTTCTTAAATTCGGTGAAAATTTAAGCAAATGCCCAAAAATAAAATTACTCAGCTTTTTAATATTCAATATCCAATTATTCAGGCCGGAATGGTTTGGGCCAGCGGCTGGAAACTTGCCAGCGCAGTAAGCAATGCCGGCGGACTCGGAATTATTGGCGCGGGATCTATGTATCCAGAAATTCTTAAAGAGCATATTGAAAAATGCAAAAAAGCAACCGATAAGCCTTTTGGGGTTAACGTGCCTCTCCTCTACCCCGATATCGATAAGATCATGGAGATTATTATCCAGGAGAAAGTGAAGATCGTTTTTACATCTGCCGGAAATCCGAAAACCTGGACGAAACATTTACAGAAACACGGCATTAAAATAGTACACGTGGTAAGTGGCGTGAAATTCGCTTTAAAGTCGCAGGAAGCCGGTGTAGACGCTGTTGTTGCTGAAGGTTTTGAAGCTGGCGGCCATAACGGTCGTGATGAAACTACGACTTTTACCTTAATTCCAATGGTAAAAGAAAAAATTACTATCCCATTAATTGCCGCGGGCGGAATTGCCACCGGGCGTGGAATGCTGGCCGCAATGGTTCTGGGCGCCGATGCCGTACAGGTAGGAAGCCGATTTGTAGCTACTCCTGAAGCTTCTTCGCATCAAAATTTTAAGGAAATGGTGGTAAAAGCTCAGGAAGGCGATACCAAACTTACTCTCAAGGAACTTGCTCCTGTAAGATTGCTGAAGAATAAATTCTTTGAAGATGTTCAGAACCTATATACTACAAATCCTTCAAAAGAACAGCTTATAGAACTTTTAGGCCGGGCCCGTGCTAAAAAAGGAATGTTTGAAGGTGACCTGGAAGAAGGCGAACTTGAAATTGGTCAAATTTCAGGGTTAATTAACGAGATAAAACCCGCAGCTGAAATTGTAAAAGAAATGATGGAAGAATTTGAAACTGCAAAGAGAGAGGTTTCAAATCTTTAGTTGGAAAATTCGCTTAGTTTATCTAATTCCTGCTTTATAAACACACGCCATTTAAATTCGGCTTCTTTGTTTATACTGTGATTTGTTTCCTTATCAAATTGCGTTTGCATTTGGCGGCGCTGTTTTTCAACTTTAGAATAAATAGCATCCAGTTCTTTTTTCATCTTTTCATTAGGCTCGTAAGATTCCAGCGCTTTTCTAAGTTTGCGGGCGTGTAATTCGGTGATATCAAAATGCAATTGCTCGTGCGCCAGTAAATAATCTACTTCTTCTATTTCCTTTACCCAGGATCTGTTGGTATAAAAATTACTCCTAACTTCATAATTAAGTTCTATCCCACTGATGCTTTCCGTAGAATTCCATGAAAAAGATAATCCCGAGTTGGTGTTGGCTTTGTAGGGAAGATGTTTTTTAGGACTTGCCTTAAAATCGCTCCAGCTTAAAGGTTTTTCTTGATACCAGCTTAGCTTTTCATTTTCCTGCGCCATAACCGGAACAGCTAAAACAAAAATCAGTAGGAATGTGCAGAGCTTCATAAGTAATTAAAGCTAACAAGCTTCTCCATTTCGGGATGGAGACTCTGGAGCACAGGACAGGTTTTAGCAGTATGTTCAAGAATCTTGCGAGATTTTTCCGAATAAGTTTCAGGAAAAGTAATCGCAATCTCCACCTTAGAAATTCGCCTTGGATTGGCAGCCATGGTTTTATTGACCTCGGCGGTGGTTCCTTTTAAATTCAGTTTAAGATCTTCAGCCTTAATTCCCATAACGGTAAGCATACAACTCGCTAAAGCGGTGGCCACAGTATCGGTAGGAGAAAATGCCTCACCTTTTCCGTGGTTGTCGGTGGGAGCATCAGTAATGATTTTAGCAGCACTTTTAAGATGTTCGGCTTCGGTTCTTAAACTTCCGGTGTAGATAACTTTACTGGTCATTAGCCACGTTTAAATTAAGTTCTTCATCTAAAGTCATAATATACACCGCATCGTTGTAAAAACCACCATTGGGTTTCGAGGAATAATGAAATTTATTCTCGTGATATTCAGTAAAACCTCTATGCTTTTCGAATGACTCATATAGGTCTTTAGAAGAAGCAAGTCTCAACAACACATCCATCGTTAGGTCATAACCTCTAATCACATATTGATTAGGAATCATATCGAATTCTTCCTTATAATTTTCTATGAATTCATCAGAAGAAGTTGTACCGAATTCCTTGTCTACCGAAGGATAATGGAAATTTAGTCGACCTAAGTGCTGGTTATCTACAATATCATCTTCAAAACCGCTATTCCTCTCAGTGGTAAATAATTTAATTTGGTGATCTCTGGCCAAACGGTTTAATGCTGAAGTGGCGCTACTAAGTAAACCTATGTTTGAAGATTCAAGGATTATCCAGTTTTCCTGGGTTTCAGAAAGATGATCTTCAATTTTTTCAGCGCTTAAATATGCTTCAGAAGGTAAAATAACCCGTGAATCCGGTAAGATTTGGATAAGCTCGTTTTTCACCTGATTTTTAGCGCCATCAGCAATAATAATTACATTTTTGCCAATCGCGTTCCTTTCCAGGTAATCGAACATTGCGTTCTTCATAATTTCATTAGTAGGACGCGACTGAAATAGATTTTGATAAGATCGCATTTCACGATCAGACAAAGGACTTATCACGGGAACATTGTATTGGGTTAACTTCGAGGCCGCAGCTTCAATGGTATTCTGCAATAGCGGTCCTATAACTGCGTCTACATTCCTAAAATCGTTGGAGTTGATAATATTGGTAACTTCCTGAACACTTCTGCGAGTATCATAGGTTTTTAATTGAGTAGAAATTCCAAGTTTTTTTGCATCTTCAACCGCCATTCGCACACCACTATAAAAATCCAGGGAAATTCGCAACACACGGTCGTCTAAAATTGCGTCTTTATAATTTGATGTAGAATCACCTTCAATATTATTCAGGCTGTATGGCAATAAGACTACAAGCTCTTTCGTGTTGAAATTGCTTAATTTATTAGAAAGATCTAATCTTGTATTAGCATCTTCACTTTCATATTCACCAGCTAATTCTTCGGTTTCACCTTCTGCAAGGTTGCCCTCCCCTTCACCTTTATTAGGAACTTTTAAAACCATTCCTATTTTTAAACCATCCTCTAATGCAGGGTTTAAAGAAATAAGTGAATCCTGAGGAACATCAAATTTTCGGGAAAGTCCGAATAAAGTTTCCTTAGGTTTTACCTCATAAAATTCAAAAACCTCATCGGTCAAGATTACCGGTTCGTCTAAAACATCGGTCCCTACACGTATCATTACACCGGGGTGCAATACATCTACCTTTGGGTTTAATTCTTCCAATTCTTTTACAGTAAGACCATATTTACGGGCAATCCCGTATTTAGTTTCTTTCGGTAAAACTACGTGCTCACGGGTTTCTGAAGTTTGTGGCTTATTAGTAGCAGGGAGATTCAAATTTTCAGAAGAAGTTATTTCTGTATTTGTAGCGCCTTGTTTTGGCTGAGGAATCAAAATTTCCTCTCCACGTTGTAATTCTTCGGAATAAAGGTGCTTATTAAATCTCTTGATCTCGTCAATTTCAACATTGTAATCCTTAGACAGTCGGTACAAAGTCTCTTTTCGCTTTACCGTGTGCGTGATGAACTGAATATCTTCATTTTCTGCTGAAAGCTCTTCTTTTTCACTTAAAGGGATCACTAATTTTGAAGATACCTCTAGATTGCCTTTAGCATCGGGATTGTATTTATAGATCGCTTCTTCTGAAATATTATAAGCTTTAGCGATGCTGTAAACAGTTTCCCCGGCTTCTACCGTATGGTATTTAAATTCCTGGGCTGATGCCGAAAGAGTAGACAGCTGAAATAAAAAACAAACAATTAAAAGGTATTTCATATTCATTGGTTTAATCCCTCAATGAGGGTTTAATTAAGCTCAATATTTATTCCCATTCGATGGTAGCCGGTGGTTTTGAGCTTATATCATACACTACTCTATTAACGCCTTTAACCCGATTTATTATAGTATTCGAGGTTTTTTGCAAAAATTCGTAAGGTAAATTCACCCAGTCTGCCGTCATTCCATCAGTAGATTCTACCGCTCTCAGCGCCACTACTTTTTCGTAAGTACGCTCATCTCCCATAACTCCTACGGAGCTTACCGGGAGCAAAATAGCACCAGCCTGCCAAACTTTATCATATAACATCCAGTCCCTAAGTCCCTGAATAAAGATATGATCTACTTCCTGTAAAATACGTACTTTTTCAGCGGTAATATCTCCAAGAATCCTAATTGCAAGTCCCGGTCCTGGAAATGGGTGTCTACCCAATAATTCCTTATCAATCCCCATTTCGGCACCTACTCTTCGTACTTCATCTTTAAAGAGCATTTTTAAAGGCTCTACAATTTTCAGTTTCATAAAATCTGGTAATCCACCAACATTGTGGTGAGATTTTATAGTTGCTGAGGGCCCGCCATTTACCGAAACTGACTCAATAACATCGGGATAAATTGTTCCCTGAGCTAAATAAGTAACATCTTTAATTTGGTGCGCTTCATCATCAAAAACTTCAATAAAAGCATTCCCAATAGCTTTTCGTTTATCTTCAGGATCGCTTATACCAGCAAGGGCATCCAGAAATCGTGCCGAAGCATCAACCCCCTTCACATTTAAACCCATATCTTTATACTGGTGCAAAACGCTATCGAATTCATTCTTACGAAGCAAACCATTGTTTACAAAGATGCAATACAGGTTTTTACCGATGGCTTTATGCAATAAAACCGCTGCTACGCTGGAATCCACGCCGCCACTTAAACCAAGGACGACTTTATCGTCGCCTATTTTTTCTTTTAATTCTGAAACCGTTAAATCAACAAATTTACCCGGCGTCCAGGTTTGTGCTACTCCGGCGATTTTCACCAAAAAGTTTTCTAACAGTTGTTTTCCATCGGTAGAATGGTAAACTTCTGGATGAAACTGAATGGCGAAGGTTTGCTCGCCTTCAATTCTGTAAGCTGCGTTTAACACATCGGTGGTACTGGCAATTCTCACACTGTTGGTTGGTAACTCTTTAATGGTATCGCTATGGCTCATCCAAACCTGGGAATTTTCCATAATTCCCTCAAAAAGCGGTTCCGCATCTTTTATAACCGAAAGATTTGCCCTTCCATACTCACGGGTTTCAGAAGCTTCTACTTTTCCGCCGTGAAAATGGGCAAAATACTGAGCTCCATAACAAACGGCCAAAATTGGCAGTTTTCCACGAATCTTGGATAAATCGGGATGCGGGGCATTGTCTCCCCGAACAGAAAACGGACTCCCCGAAAGGATCACCGCTTTAAAACTGGAAATATCATCTGGAATTTTGTTAAAAGGATAAATTTCGCAGTAAATATTAAGTTCCCTTACACGCCTTGCAATCAGTTGCGTGTACTGCGAGCCAAAGTCTAAAATGAGTACGTTTTTTTGCATAGGCAAAAGTAATAATTTGAAGCAAAAATAAAATAACCAGCGGGTTTATTTTATATCTTTATTCTGACCAATCTTTTTCACAAAATGAAATATCTAAGTGCCATAATTTTTGCCATCGCGATTGTGCTTGCAGCCTGGTTTCTCGGAGAATCTTATGAAAGCCGTGCCAATCCCGACGGCGTGATCTCAGTAACTGGCTCCGGGAGCGAAAATTTCACTTCAGACCTTATTGTTTGGGAAGGTAGTTTTAGCCGGATGAGCTCCAACCTGGAACAGGCTTACAATGACTTAAACAGCGACAAGGAGACCGTGAGAACTTATCTTATCGGAAAAGGAATCGATGAAGAAAATTTTGTTTTCAATTCGGTGCAAACTGCAGAGCAACGAGAAAATCAATACCAGAACGGCAATTATGTTGGGAGCATCTTTCAGGGCTACCAGCTTACCCAAAGCGTAAAGATTGAAGCCAATGACGTAGAACTGGTTGAAGCCGTTGCCCGGGAAATCACCGAATTATTGAATAAAGGAGTGCAATTTAACTCCACCCCACCAAGATATTATTACACCCAACTCGCCGATCTAAAAATTGAAATGATCTCTAAAGCTACCGAAGATGCGCGACTTAGAGCTGAACGTATTGCCAAAAATAGCGGTGGTAGTTTAGGTGAATTGAAAAATGCCAATATGGGTGTTTTTCAGATAACAGGTCAAAACAGTGGCGAAGATTATAGCTGGAGCGGCGCCTACAATACCGCCGATAAAAGAAAAACCGCATCAATTACGATGCGGTTAGATTATGAGATTGATTAACGGAAGATTTCTTTAAAATTAATCGTCATCCTGAATTTATTTCAGGATCTAAGATTTTCGCAATTAATCAAATGTTAGAAGCTGAAACAAGTTCAGCTTGACGGGCAATAAACTTCTCGGTAAATTCTTAACCCAAAGTATCCAAAATCATATCAATATCCTCTTCTGTAGTATCCGGATTTATAAAACAGAAACGAATCACGGTTTCTTTTTTCCAGCTGGTTGGTGTTACCAAAGCTAAACCATCACGATGATTTTTATAGGTCCAATCTCTATACTGTTCAGGCGTCCAACCCTTTCTTCGGAATAAAACTACGGATAAACTTGCGGGTCTTACCAGTTCTAGGTTTTCTCGTAGTTCAATCTTTTTAGCGGCAATTTGTGCCAGGGAAATTCCGGTTTCAATGGCTTGTCGGTATTTGTTGGTACCGTGCATTGCTAAAGAAAACCAAAGAGGCATCCCTCTTATTCGGCGGGTTAACTGAATTTGATAATCGGCCGGGTTAAAACCTTCGGCACCTGTATCTTTAAATATTTCCAGGTATGCACCTTTTTGAGAATGGGCATTTTTGGCTAGTTCTAAATCCTTATATATTACTGCTCCGCAATCGTATGGTGAAAACAACCATTTATGCGGGTCTATCGTAATACTATCGGCAAGCTCAATCCCGTTAAACAAATGCCTAACCGATGGTGCGGCCAAAGCCCCACCCCCATAAGCGCAATCTACGTGAAACCAAACCTTTTCTTTTACACAAACATCAGCAATAGTATCTAATTGATCTATAATTCCTGCATTTGTAGTACCACCGGTGGCAACCACAGCAAAAAGTCGGTTTCTGTCTTTTTCCTCCAGTTCGTTAATCGCATTTTGCAATTCCCGGCCCGTAAGATTTTCTTCTTCACAATCTATCATCACCACATCGGCATCAATTACTTTTGCCATCGCCTGTATGGAACTATGTGCTCCATGGGAAGTAAGCAATAAAGCTTTTTTGCCTACATTCTGACTATCGCGGGCACGCCATTCTTCACGAGCAGCCACCATAGCCGAAAGATTTGCCGCTGTACCACCACTGGTGAACACGCCAAAAGCGCCTTCCGGTAAACCTGTAAGCGAAACCAGCCATTTCATCGCCTGGTTTTCACAAAATATTCCGCCGGCACCTTCCATCCAATAGGCTCCGTGAATACTTGAGGCAGAAGTCACCAAATCGAACATAATTGCAGCCCGGGTTGGTGCCGCCGGTACAAAAGCCAAATGTCGTGGATGATCTATGGGCACCGTGGCTTTCACCAAAACATCCCGAAATAGTTGAAAAGCATTCTCGCCGCCAATTCCTTCCGGGGTAACGGTCTCACCGACAATTCTAAATAATTCTTCTTCCTTCTTCGGGGCTCCCATTTCGGGAGTAATATTGGAGATACGGTCTATGGTATATTTCATAACGTCCAGCGTCATTTCCACCAAATCCATATCTATGCTATGCATTTTATTCTTTTCCAAAAGTCAAAATTTTAAATTCCGCCTGTAGCGGGTCTAATTCCTTTAATAATACTGAAATCAGTTCCGAGCCATATTCGGCATAAATTTCTGAAAAATTGGTTTGCCTTTCCTGTAAGCCTTTATTGGGAAAAAGCTCATTCTGAAGTTCGGCAATTCTACTTACCTCATCTTCCAGTTTACGTTTTTGGGCTTTTAAAAGACGTTTTTCTAAATTGTCGAGGCCTTTTAATTGTTTTACTTCCTGGGCTTTTACCGCACCAATGAAGGACTTATCAGTTTGCTCGGCCAGCTCGTACATTTGCTGAAATTGCTCAACCAAATGTTCCTTTTGTTTGGAAAAATCAATATCTATATTCGATATTTGCCGAACTTTTCTATTGATAAGCTCGTGTTGCTTCAGGAATAATTCTTTGTTTGAAACATTTAGTTTTTCACGCTTTTTATCCAGTTTTTCTGATTGAATTAAAGCCGAATTCCGAAGCAATAAAACCGGAAAAACAACATTCTCGGCTTCAAAATAATCTTTTAATTCCAGCCAATAGGCGATTTCTCCCCCGCCACCTATATAACAAAGATTGGGTAAGATTACTTCCTGATACAAAGGTCGTAACATTACATTTGGACTAAAACGTTCGGGGAAATCCTTTAATTCTTTAAGGATTTCTTCTTTACTCCATTGTATTTCTGTTTCGTGTACAAAATACTCGCCCTCGCGTTCTATAATGCGCTCACGTAAACCATTGTACAAATAAAACAAATTAATCTCCCGTGGATTCACCTGTACATTATAGCCAAGTTTATTTAGTTTTTCGGCAGTTGACGTAGTAGTTTTATGTGAAATTTGATCTACAAATTCATTTTCAGCATAAGGAATAAAAAGTTCTTTCAGGGATTTTTG
>JAGXIG010000042.1 GCA_024635815.1 Salegentibacter sp. | reverse complement strand
CCTCAGTTTTCTGAAATGTATGCAGGTTTAGATGAAGACAATCCTTATACCGATGCTAAACCTAAGTATGAAAAAGACGAGGAAGCCGGAAAATATATTATTGTAAACGACTATAAAAATGCCAAACAGAACCTGGACGATTCCCATAAGGCAATCTTACCCAGGCTATGGAGTTCCCAGCACGCTGCCAATTATATGGACTTTACCGGCCCGCTGGATTTTACTATAAAACAGGAATACCAGGGTGAAGAGCGACTGGTAAGTGCGGTTAATGAATTTCAAAACAGGTATGCGCAGGGAGAGCTTGATAACTCCGATTATCACAATTTCTTACAACAATTCGGAAATTACCTGAATATCGAAAAACCATCTTTTGCTTCAAATATCTCCTATTTATTAGAGTACCAGATTGGGTATATGTACTGGCGTTATTTTATGTGGAATTTTGTTGGACGCCAGGACGATATTCAGGGGAAATATACCGATGTGAACGGAAACTGGCTTAGCGGCATCAAGTTTATAGACGAGATGCACATTGGTCCGCAAGACAATCTCCCCAGCGATGTTAAAAATAATAAAGCCAGGAATACTTATTATTTTCTGCCTTTAATTTTAGGCTTAATCGGGCTCGTTTTTCAATTTAAACGCGATAAAAATAATTTCTGGGTCTTACTTGTGTTTTTCCTCTTTACCGGAATTGCCCTGAAAATATACCTAAATGAAAGACCTTTCGAGCCCCGGGAACGGGATTATGCCTTAGTAGGTTCGTTTTATGTATTCGCGATCTGGATTGGCTTCGGAGCTTATACCCTCTTTGACTGGGCCAGGAAATTCCTAAAACCAAAACTTGCAGCACCAATTGTAATTGCTGCTTCAATTTTAGCGGTTCCGGTACTTTTAGCATCAGAGAACTGGGACGATCATGACCGTAGCGGAAGGGATTCTACACTTACCATGGCCAAAATGTACCTGGATTCTGTAGATGAAAACGGGATTATTTTCACTATAGGAGATAACGATACTTTTGCCCTATGGTATGTGCAACAAATTGAACGCTACCGTACCGATGTTAGAGTAGTAAATACCAGCCTTTTTGCCACTGACTGGTATATAGACCAAATGAAGCGCAAAGCTTTTGACAGTGACCCTATTCCTTCTCAGTTTGAGAACGAAGATTACAACGGCGTTAACGATGCAGTTTTTGCGCGAGAAGTCACCAAAGATACCCTACCAATTAAAACCTGGTTGAATTATATTCAAAACGACGATCCAAGGACGAAAGCGGAGTTGCAAAGCGGCCAGATGATAAGTACTTTTCCTTCCAATAACATCAGTATTCCGGTAGATAAAGAAGCGGTTTTAGCAAATGGGATCGTAGATGAACGTTTTGCCGATCAAATTGTAGATGAAATTGTGATCAATATAGATTCTCAGGTTATTTATAAGAATACACTACTTATGTTGGATCTTCTAGGTAATAATAACTGGGAAAGACCAATTTACTTTTCCGGGGGAAGCTTTAACGATGAAGATTTCCTGTGGATGAAGGAATATCTTCAGCTTGAAGGAGTGGCCTACAAACTGGTGCCTATAAAAACTCCAGTAGATCCCAGAAACCCTTACGACATGGGCCGTATCAATACCGACAAGATGTATGATATTGTGATGAACTGGGATTGGGGTAATATGGGGTCAGATGATATATATCACGATACTGAAACACGCAGAAATTCCATTACTTACAGGAGCAACCTGGCAAGACTGGTAGAGAACCTGTTAAACGATCAGGATACCACCCGTGCTAAAGAAGTTCTTGATCTTGCTATGGAAAATATGCCGGTGGAGCATTATAAATACTACGCGCTGTTAGAACCTTATGTTAGCGGCTATTATGATGTTGGCGAACCCGAAAAAGCCAGGGAACTCTGGGAGAAAATTGCCACTAATTACCAGGAATATTTAGAATATTACAGCAGTTGGGATATAGACCGGCAGTATCGAAATTTCAATGAAATTGTTTCAAATATTGAACGCTATCGTGCCCTGGTAGATTTATTGGTAGTCCATCAGGATGAAGAAATCCTGAAGGAGAAAGCCGATGAATTCAATGAATACCTGGAACTATTCCGCCATTTTTATAGCGAGGAAGAAGAAATAAACCCGGAAAATCCTCAGGAAACATTAATCGAGGAAGGAATGAACCCGGAACTAAATCAGGGTAACAATTCGCTTAGCATAGATTCTTCAGAAGAAAACTAATTGAGCTCTTGCTTGAAAAGTAAACCTGCAAGGTTTTAATCCAAGTAGGTTTACTTTTCATTCATAGTTTTGGGGTGCAAAAAATCTCACAGAAATTATAAAAACCTGATATTTTATAAACCTTTGGAATCAACTTTCTTCTGAAACAAGCTCTTTCTCTATGAATCCGTTTTTTATAAAATACCCTTCAATTTTAAGCAAACTCTATCCAAATCGAATTACACGGCTTAAGGAAGAAAAAAGCATCTACCTCACTTTTGATGATGGCCCTGTTCCCGAAATTACACCCTGGGTTTTAGCTGAACTAAAGCAATACGATGCAAAAGCCACTTTTTTTTGCATTGGTGAAAATGTAAAAACACATTCCGAAATTTATACTCAACTTATTAAAGAAGGCCATAGCATAGGAAACCATAGCTTTAATCATTTAAACGGTTGGAAAACCAAAACCGATGTTTATGTTGATAATGTGCTTAAGGCAGAAGAAACACTTTTAAGAAATAGAAAAAAGAGAAGAGAAAAAAGAGAAGAGAGGCAAGGATCAAGAAAAAAAGGCCACGAAACTTTAAACATCATAACCCCAAACCACGAACCACGAACCCTTAATCTTGAACCTGAAACATTAAACCTAAAACTCTTCCGCCCACCTTACGGAAAAATCAAAAACTCACAGGCTGCTGAACTTGTAAAACTGAATTACAAAATAGTGATGTGGGATGTATTAAGTGGAGATTTTGACACCAGAATTTCTGAAGAAAATTGTTTAAAAAACGTGGTGAAAAATGCTTCAGCAGGAAGTACCATTGTTTTTCACGACAGTCAGAAGGCCTTTAAAAATTTAAGCTATACATTACCAAAAGTCCTGGAATATTATGCTGAAAAAGAATTCAACTTTAAGGCACTTTAAACGTACTCTTTAAGAATACCTACCAGCGTTGCAGCGTCCTGTTCACCACTTTGACGCCATTTCATTTCACCAGATTTATAGATTATAAGCGTTGGTAAAGCTTTCACCCGAAGAGCCTCGGCGAGCTGGGAATTTTTGTCCACATCAATTTTTATCACCTTCGCCTTATTCCCCATAGAAGCGGCAACTTCCCGTAAAACTGGATTCATAGCCTTGGAATCTTCGTTCCATTCGGTATAGAAATCCAACAACACCGGAATATTGAGATCTATTAATTCACCAAATTTTGACATGTAGCTTTTTCTTTAAAATTCAATTTTATACCTCAATTAGGCTCACTAAAGTGAGAATTGAAATACATAAACTCACTTCATAATTTTTTCCGGAGCAATCTCTAACTCAAATATAGTAAATTCTGCAGATTATGCTGGTTTTGGGCCTTTTTTGAGTTCAATCACACTTACCTCGGGCCAAATTCCCACTCTTCCGGGAAATGCTAAATAACCAAATCCACGGTTCACGTTGATATAACGGCCAAATTCCTCGTATATCCCAGCCCAGTTTTGGTAGCGGTATTGCACAGGACTCCATTTAAACCAGCCTGGGATTTCAATTCCAAACTGCATTCCGTGGGTATGACCACTTAGCGTTAAATGATAATTATTTGGATCCTTTTTAATCTTTTCCTGCCAGTAAGAAGGATCGTGACTCAATAAAACTTTAAAATCTTTTTCACTTAAGCCCGCCCCAGCTTTATCAAGATCACCTTCTTTTTTAAATCCCCCAGCACCCCAGTTTTCAACACCCACCAAAGCGATTTTTTCGCCATTCCGCTCAATAAGTTTATGCTCATTCAGTAAAAGCTGCCAGCCCATTTTGGCGTGAGTTTCTTTTAGAGTTTCAAGATTTTCCTTTTTAGCTTCATCTGAAGGCCAATTTTTATAATCGCCGTAATCGTGATTACCCAGAATAGAATAAACGCCGTCCTTTGCCTTTATTTGACCAAACATTTCTTTCCAGGGCTCCATTTCTGAAGCTTCATTATTAACAAGATCCCCGGTAAAAACTACCATATCGCTTTCCTGCTCGTTAAGCAGATCTATTCCATATTTTATTTTTTTCTTATTATCAAAACTTCCGCTGTGAACATCGCTTATCTGGCTTAAGCGGTAACCGTCAAAAGCATCGGGCAAGTCTTCAAAATAAAGGCTATAATGTAGTACTCTAAAATTGTACTTCCCCTGGTACATTCCGTATAAAACCGAAGCCAAAGGAATGGCAGCGATTCCCATCGCTAACTGACTTAAAAATTTTCTTCGTGAAGGGAGAGAAAAACTTCCCTTTGAAGAAAATAATTTTTCAAAACCACCTGCGCCTAATCTGAAAATATCTTCCCCAAACATCATTAGTGTGAGGAAAAGTTTAAAAAGCATTACCGAAAGTAAAAAGCCAAAGGCATAACCTCGTGCGCCTGTGAGCACGCTACCCTCAGCGGGCGTTAACCACTGATACATGAAATTTCCCAGGACCGCCGCCGTGATGACGAAATACAGAATTACAACCCAATAATTTCGGGTTAGTGTTTTTAAAGCCTGGTAGGCATAAATCTCTATAAACAGGAAAAAAACTATGAATATAATCCAACGCATGAGCAAGCTTAATTTTTTGCGAATATACTTTTAATCATTACTTTATAAATTTCGTTTAGGTTTAATTTAACGCCTGTGAAAGGCTTAAAACCTAAAGTTCTTAGCTCCTAAATGGTGCCAGAAACCTTGTTCAGCTATAAAATTTGACTATACCAACTAATTGCATATCCATTGTTAGGAGGTTCTTCCAAGTTTTTAGGCACGCCTAAAGCCTGTATGATAATATCTTTGTAGTTTTGGGTTATTCAGAAAAAATAATATTCCAAAATATATGTCAGCTCAAAAACGCCTGTTTCTTCTTGATGCCTATGCCCTTATTTTTAGGGGCTATTATGCTTTTATTAAAAACCCAAGAATAAATTCTAAAGGTTTTGATACTTCGGCAATAATGGGTTTTACCAACTCACTTTTTGATGTAATCAGGCGTGAAAAACCAGATCATCTTGCGGTTTGTTTCGATAAAGAAGGCAGCCAGGTAAGAACAGAAATGTTTGCTGAATATAAAGCAAATCGCGATGCCACACCAGAGCCTATAAAAGAGGCAATTCCTATAATTCAGGAGATTTTAAAAGCAATGCATATTCCCGTGGTTGTGCTACCCGGATGTGAAGCCGATGATATTATTGGCACCCTGGCCCAACAAGCCGAAAAAGAAAATTACCAGGTTTTTATGGTAACTCCAGATAAGGATTTTGCCCAATTGGTAACCGAAAATATCTTTATGTACCGCCCGGCAAGAATGGGCAACGGAATAGAAATTTGGGGAATTCCCGAGGTTCAGAAGAAATTTGGGGTTGAACGTCCCGAGCAGGTGATAGATTTCCTCGGAATGATGGGCGACGCAGTAGATAATATCCCGGGACTTCCCGGTGTAGGTGAAAAAACCGCTAAAAAATTCCTGAAGCAATTTGGAAGTATGGAAGAATTGCTGGCCAACACCCATAAGTTAAAAGGCAAGATGAAAGAAAAGGTAGAAAGTCACGCCGAGCAGGGAATTCTTTCTAAAAAACTTGCGGCTATTCTTACCGACTGTGATGTGAAATTTCACGCTGAAGATTATGAACTTTCCCAACCGGATGCCGATAAAGTTCAGGAGATTTTTGATCAACTAGAATTTAGGAGACTGAAAGACCAGTTTATAAAACTATTTAGCGGCGAAGAAGACCAGCAACAAACACAGGTCACAAATTCCCCATCAGCCAAAAAAGTTTCCAAAACTGCTGGAGAAGGTCAATTTTCACTGTTTGGGGGCGATAGTTCAGAAAAAATTGAAGCTAGCACAGGTGGAAGAAAATCATTGAAAAATACCGCTCACGTATATCAAAGCCTTAATACAAAAATGGCCAGGGAGTTATTTCTTCAAAATTTAATGAAACAAAGCAGTGTTTGTGTAGATACCGAGACTACCAGCATAAATGCCCTGGAAGCCGAGTTGGTTGGCATCGCTTTTTCCTGGGAACCCGGTAAAGGTTTTTACCTGCCTTTTCCCGAAGAACGTGAAAAAGCACAGGAACTTATTGAAGAATTAAGACTGTTTTTTGAAGATGAAAAGATTGAAAAAATCGGGCAAAACCTTAAATATGATATCAAGGTTTTAGCCAAATATAATATTGAAATAAAAGGAAAGCTTTTTGACACGATGATTGCGCATTATCTGATTAATCCAGATATGCGTCATAATATGGATGTTCTGGCAGAGACCTATTTGAATTATAGTCCGCAACCTATTTCAGAATTAATTGGCAAAAAAGGAAAGAATCAAAAATCAATGCGGGATGTTCCCCTGGAAGAACAAACCGAATATGGAGTTGAAGATGCCGATGTCACCCTTCAGCTTAAAAAATTCTTTGAGCAGGAATTAAAAGAAGCTGAAACCAGAAAACTTTTTGATGAAATTGAAATTCCGCTGGTTAGAGTACTTGCCGCAATGGAGCTGGAAGGCATAAAACTGGATGAGAATTTTCTGAAATCCCTTTCTGATGCTCTAGATAGTGATATTAAAGAATTGGAACAAAGCATTTATAAAGAAGCCGGGGAAGAATTTAAAATTAGTTCTCCAAAACAATTAGGCCTAATCCTTTTCGAAAAAATGGAATTGGTTAAAAAGCCTAAAAAGACCAAAACCGGCCAATATTCTACCAGTGAAGATGTACTTTCTTATCTGGTAAAAGAACACAAGATCGTAGAGAATGTGTTGATGTATCGTGCTTTGGTTAAATTGCAAAATACTTATGTAGATTCATTGCCTAACCAGGTACAGAAGCCAACCGGGAGAATTCATACCGATTATGTTCAAACCGTCGCGGCTACCGGTAGATTAAGTTCAAACAACCCAAACCTTCAGAATATTCCAATTAGAACTGAGCGCGGAAGGCAAGTTAGAAAAGCGTTTGTTGCGCGGGACGAAAATTATATTCTGCTCGCTGCCGATTATTCTCAAATTGAATTGCGAATTATCGCCGCGCTTAGCCAGGAGGATAATATGATAAAAGCTTTTAAGGACGGTAAGGATATTCACGCTTCTACCGCAGCACAGGTTTTCAATGTAAATATAGATGAAGTCACCCGCGAGCAAAGAAGCAACGCCAAAACCGTGAATTTTGGAATTATTTATGGTGTTTCGGCTTTTGGCTTGAGCAATCAGACCAATTTATCACGCTCTGAAGCTAAAGAACTTATTGATACTTATTATAAAACCTATCCTAAATTAACCGGCTATATTGCTGAGCAGGTAGCTTTTGCCAGGGAAAATGGATATGTACAGACTATTTTAGGCAGAAGACGCTATTTAAAAGATATTAATTCACAAAACGCCGTAGTTAGAGGTGCTGCCGAAAGAAATGCAGTAAACGCTCCAATACAGGGAAGTGCCGCCGATATTATTAAACTAGCGATGATTAATATCTACAAGAAACTATCTGAAGGTAAATTTAAAACCAAAATGCTGCTGCAGGTGCATGATGAATTGGTTTTTGATGCCCATAAAGATGAAGTCCAGGAAGTGAAGAAAATGATTCAGTACGAAATGGAAAATGCTTATAAGCTTGAAGTCCCGTTAGACGTAGAGCTGGGAGAAGGTAATAACTGGCTCGAGGCGCATTAGAAAATAAAAAACTTTTATTACGTCATCCTGAACCTGCCCGTCCGGTCAGGCGGGCTTGTTTCAGTATCTAAGATTTAAATCTCACCCAAAAAATTGAAACAAAAAACCTCGCAGACAAAACTGCGAGGTTTTTTGTCTAACACTTAGCACTAAAAGATTACTTAGGTTTCTAATTCACCCTAGTATATTCTAATGATAAAACGGTGACATCCTCGGCATCAGTCCCGTCGGGGTTGCCGTAATATTGTTGAGATTCAAGTTTACTGATATCAAACGCAAAAGTATTGGTAGTTCGTTCTAAAATTCTGCTGTGTGCACGTGTAGTTCCATTAATGGTCATTGTAATAACCAAACGTTCCTCATTATTTACATTTTCAACATCCCAACTTCCTGAATCTGTTCTACCGGAAAGACATTTAAAATCATCATCACTCACCCCGGCTTTAAAATCGAGTTTAGAGTTGGTAGAGGTCATGTTACCACCTGAAGAAAAAACGACCCCCCTATCAGCAAAACAATCGGTTTCCAGTAAAATATTCGAATTAAATACACCATCGCTGTTAAGATCTACAACGGTATCAGTATTCATTGCTGAAAGCGTCCACTCTCCTTCAAGGTCTTCTGGAGTAATAGTTGCCATAGCATAGGTAGCGGTAATTTCAGTTTCGGCTACGTGATCCTGGTTAGGCTCACAGGACACTATAGTTAGTATCAGTCCGAAAACTGCGCAAGAGCTTTTTAAATTAAGAAGAGTTTTCATAGCTAAATCAATTTGACAGGACAAAGATAGGATGCATTAAAGGATTTTTATGACTTTATTAACATTAAAAATACCGTTTAACGTTCGTTTAATGCTTTTAGTCTATCTAATTTAGATCCTATAAGTAGGAATTTGGTTTTAATAGTGTAAGAAAAACAAGAGAATTTATTATGACAGATGTTTAATCCTAAAATTCTCTGACACAGCTATCTTCCTCAAAATAAATTAATTAATTTCGGATTTGCTATATGAATTTATAATTGTACATTTGCACCCCGATTTCCCGACATGATTCATGCAGGGAACGGGGAATGGAATGTTTAATAATAAGTAAATTTAATTAGTGTGGACACATTAAGCTACAAAACAGTATCAGCCAACAAGGCTACCGTGACCAAAGAATGGGTACACGTAGATGCTGAAGGACAGACGTTGGGCCGCCTATCTTCTAAAGTAGCCAAGCTACTAAGAGGTAAGCACAAACCTAACTTCACCCCGCACGTTGATTGTGGAGATAACGTAATCGTTACCAACGCAGAAAAGATCAACTTAACCGGTAAGAAATGGGATTCGAAAGAATACATTCGTCACACCGGCTACCCGGGTGGACAAAAAAGTCTAACAGCCGCTGAATTATTCGAAAAAGGTCCTGAGCGACTTATCGAAAAATCAGTAAAAGGAATGCTACCAAAAAACAAACTTGGAGCCGACCTATTTAGAAATTTAAAGGTTTACGCAGGAACAGATCACGATCATACTGCACAAAAACCTAAAACTATTAACTTAAACGATCTTAAGTAATGGAGGTTATTCACAAAATTGGCCGTAGAAAAACGGCGGTTGCGCGTGTTTACGTTTCTGAAGGAAGCGGAAAATTTAGCGTTAACAAAAAAGACCTTAAAGACTACTTTACCACAGGTCCTTTACTTTACAAAGTAAACCAGGCCCTTAACCTTACCGGTAATGACGATAACTTCGACATTATTGCTAATGTTTACGGTGGTGGAATTACAGGACAGGCAGAAGCTATTCGTCTTGCACTTGCAAGAGCAATGGTGGAACTGGATGCAGAGAACAGAGCGGTTTTAAAACCAGAAGGTTTAATGACCAGAGACCCAAGAATGGTAGAGCGTAAGAAATTCGGACAGAAGAAAGCTCGTAAGAAATTTCAGTTCTCTAAGCGTTAATTTTTATTGGAATCTATATTCCAAAGTTCATTTAATATTAAAAAGAATTTTGTTGTTATCCCAAATGCTATTGGGAGTTAGTTTAGCATCTAAACAGGTAAGGCCGTGTTTATAATAAACAGCCACTTACGTGTTGCTATCTTCAACAGAAAGTAAACTATTACAAAAATGGCAAACAAAGTAGAAGTAAAAGAATTACTTGATGCAGGTGTACATTTTGGACACCTTACAAGAAGATGGAACCCAAATATGGCCCCATATATCTATATGGAGCGTAACGGGATTCACATCATCAACTTATATAAGAGTGCTGCTAAAATGCAGGAGGCAGGAGATGCCCTTGCAAAAATTGCAGCCAGCGGTAGAAAAATACTTTTTGTAGCTACCAAGAAACAGGCTAAAGAAATTGTAGCCGAACAAGCTGAAAAAGCTAACATGCCATACATTACCGAGCGCTGGCCCGGTGGTATGCTTACCAACTTCGTGACTATTCGTAGAGCCGTTAAGAAAATGGCTTCTATAGATAGAATGAAAAAAGATGGTACCTTTAATACACTTTCTAAAAAAGAACGCCTTCAGGTAGATCGTTTAAGAGCTAAATTAGAAAAGAACCTTGGTTCTATTTCTGATATGAGTAGACTTCCAGGAGCACTTTTTGTAGTTGATATCACTCGTGAACACATTGCTATTAAAGAAGCTCAGAAATTAAACATTCCAATTTTCGCTATGGTAGATACAAACTCAGATCCTCGTGAGGTTGAGTACGTAAT
>JAGXIG010000006.1 GCA_024635815.1 Salegentibacter sp. | reverse complement strand
TGTTTTTCGATGCGGGAATTTAAGCAATTCCTTAGAAGGAGTGCCTAAAATCCTAACTTTTCCGGATCTAAATGTTTTGGGGGTTTTCCGAATCTCCTGGTATCTTCTTTGGTTAAAATTTTAAAATCGTTGGTGTGGCCTAAGCTGTCTAAATTATCACGCAGGGCTTTAGGTAATTTGGTAAGTTTTCTTTTCTTTAGATCTATCCAGGCGCCCATCATTTCGCAGCTGGCAAAATTTCGCCCTTTTTCATCATAAAAATTATGAAGAAATTCAAAGTACATGCCGTCTTCAGCAAGTCCTTTTAATTGTAAAGTCACTTTAATTGGCTTTCCGGCAAAAACTTCTTTAAAATAATAAATATGCTCATAAAAGACCACCGGCCCAATATTATTCTTTGCCAATTCCTTCTGACCAAAACCATTTTCCATTAAAAATGCCATTCGGGTATGGCTCATAAAATTCACATAAGCAGTATTGGCCAAATGCCTGTTTGCATCTATATCGCTCCAGCGTATTTCAAATTCTTTGGTATACATTCTCTCTATTTTTTAATAAAATTAAGCATAAATATTATGCACGCATAATTATTTTAAAATTTCGCTTTCCTGAATCATAAGTGAGGTTTAAATTTTTCTCTGAACTTTCCTCCTTACCTTTGCGGCTATGCCTGTAATCAAAACCGAATATAAAGCTCCCGGGATTTTTAAAAACCCTCACGTATCCAGCATCTATGCCGCCACTTTGCGAAAAGTAGACTTTAGTTTTCACACTACAGATCGCATAGAATTAGGAGATGGAGATTTTTTAGATTTAGAGCGTGGTTTTTATTCTGACAAAAATGATAAAATCGTTATTTTACTACACGGACTTGCAGGAAATGCCAACCGCCCTTATATGTTGGGGATGGCAAAACATTTTCAGGAAAACGGCTGGGATGTAGCTTCAATGAATTTTAGGAGTTGTAGCGGAGAAATGAATCGACTTTACCGCAGTTACCACGCGGGTGCTACCGAAGATTTGGAAGCTGTGATGAATCATCTTCAGCAGGAAAACCGGTATAAAGAAATTGATTTGGTCGGTTTTAGCCTGGGAGGCAACTTAATGCTTAAATATTTGGGTGAACAAAACAATATTCCTTCGGAAATTAAATCGGCGGTGGCGGTTTCTACCCCTTGTGATCTCAGCGCTTCCCTGGAAGAACTTAACAAAATGCATAATTTTATTTATTCCAAACGCTTTATCAGAAACCTGAAAAAGGAATTACAACTCAGGCAAACCCATTTTCCGTCAGAAATTAGTAAAGAGGAGATCACGCAATGCAATTCGCTGCTCGCCATAGATGAACTTTACACCAGTAGGGCTCATGGATTTAAAGATGCTTCAGATTATTATAAAAAATGTAGTTGCATAGGATTTCTACCTGATATTAAAATTCCCACACTTCTGCTAAACGCACAAAACGATACGTTTCTTTCGCCAAATTCCTACCCCATAGAAGTGGCAAAAAATTCAGAATTTCTTCATCTTGAAATTCCAAAACACGGTGGGCACGTTGGATTTTTTCAGCACAAAAAGCCCTACTATCACGAAGAGCGCGCAATGGAATTCATAATCCAAAAGAAATCAAGGATTTCAGAATCCTTAAAATAGGCTTTGGCCGGCTTTGCACTGCTACAGAATTGATTATCTTTGCGCAAGCTTAAAAATCACGCATGATTCAGTCAATGACAGGTTTTGGGAAAAGCATAACGCAACTCCCATCAAAAAAAGTAACCGTTGAGATCAAGTCGCTAAACAGCAAAAATCTTGATGTAAACGCCCGAATTCCTTCGCAATACCGCGAAAAAGAACTTCAACTAAGAAATACAATTTCCAAATCACTTACCCGCGGAAAAGTGGATTTTTCCGTATATGTGGAGGTGACCGGCGAGGAAACTACAGCCTCTGTTAACAGGGGTGTGGTGAAAAATTATATGCAACAGCTAAAAAGTATTGTTGACGGTGACGAAACCGAATTGCTGAAAATAGCGGTAAGAATGCCCGATGCAGTTACTACCGAAAGAGATGAAATAGACGAATCTGAATTTAAGGCAATTGAAGCCGCAGTGATTGAAGCTCTGGAAGAGATCAATCAGTTTAGAACAGATGAAGGAGAGGCTCTGGAAAAAGACCTGAAACTTCGGGTGAATAATATTGAGGCTTTGTTACAGGAAGTGCTAAGAATTGATCCGGAAAGAGTTGATGCAGTAAAAGAGCGACTTAGAAAAGGAGTGGCCGATCTTAAAGAGAATGTAGACGAAAACCGTTTTGAACAGGAATTGGTTTACTACATCGAAAAATTTGATATCACAGAAGAAAAAGTGAGGCTGGAAAACCACCTTGCTTATTTTAACGAAAGCATAAATTCCCTGGATTCCAACGGAAGAAAACTTGGTTTTATTTCCCAGGAAATGGGCCGGGAGATTAATACAATTGGCAGTAAATCCAACTATGCACCTATGCAACAACTAGTAGTGCAAATGAAAGACGAGCTGGAAAAAATTAAAGAACAACTTTTAAACGTACTCTAAATGAGCGATGGTAAACTTATCGTATTCTCGGCACCTTCTGGATCGGGAAAAACCACGATAGTCCAACATTTATTGAAACATCAGGAATTAGACCTTGAATTCTCGATATCTGCCACTTCACGTGAGCCAAGAGGCGACGAAAAAAACGGAGAGCACTACTATTTTCTTTCTTTAGAAGACTTTAAAAAGAAGATAAAAAACGACGAATTCCTTGAATGGGAAGAGGTTTATCGCGATAATTTCTACGGAACTTTAAAAAGCGAGGTAGAACGAATCTGGTCTCACGGAAAAAACGTGATTTTTGATATTGATGTCGTAGGCGGATTGGACATTAAAAACATCTATCCGGAAAAAACCCTTGCGGTTTTTGTGAAACCCCCAAGTATTGAAGAGTTAAAGATTCGGTTGAAGAAACGTAAAACCGAAAGTGATGATAAAATAAATATGCGTGTAGCAAAAGCCTCTATTGAGCTGGCAACGGCACCGCAATTCGATTATATTATTGAAAATCACCACTTGGACACCGCGCTTCAGGAAGCTTATAATCTTGTAGCTACTTATGTAGGCGTAAAAAATCCAGCAGAGAATGAATAGGAAAGTCGGTTTGTTTTTTGGGACTTTCAATCCTATTCATATCGGGCATCTTATTATCGCCAACCATATGGCCGAATTTTCAGATTTAGACGAGGTTTGGCTAGTGGTCACTCCCCATAATCCACATAAAAAGAAAAATACACTTTTAGAAAATCATCACCGGCTAGAGATGGTTTATAAGGCCTGCGATGGGTATGAACATTTACAACCTTCTAATGTAGAATTTAGTTTACCCCAGCCCAATTATACCAGCACTACCCTGGTACACCTTCAGGAGAAATACCCTACCAACGAATTTTGCCCAATTATGGGTGAAGACAACCTGAAAACCTTTCACAAGTGGAAGAATTACGAAGTGATTTTGGAAAATCATCAAATCTATATATATCCCAGAATTTCTGGCGGAAAGATAGAAAATGAATTTAAGGATCATCCCAAAATAAACCGGGTTGACGCGCCGGTGGTAGAAATTTCTTCAACATTTATTCGAAAAGCGGTAAAAGAAGGAAAGTTTATAAAACCCATGTTGCCGGATGCGGTTTGGGATTATATTAAACTGATGAATTTTTATAAATAGTCTAAATTTTAAAAAAGAAAAGACTGTTTAAAAATCTCATTTTAGCCGTTCGGGTTAGCTGATTGAACCTACTTTTTTCATTGTGGAACTACAAGCTATAGGACGTCGTCTGCCCTCAATGTAACAACCTCAAAAACTTTAAACAGTCTTTAATCTTTATTTCTTATCCAGGCGCGGAATTCGTAAAACCTGTCCTGGAAATATTTTATCTGGATCTTTAAGCATTGGTTTATTGGCTTCAAAAATCACCGTGTATTTATTGGCCTCGCCATAATGTTCTTCGGCGATCTTACTTAGGTTTTCACCTCTTTCTACCGTATGAAAACCAGATTCAGGTTCTTCAACTTTAACGGCTAACCTATCATCTACCTTTGCTATACCATCAGAATTACCAATTATAAGCACTATTTTTTCACGAATAGCCTGTGAATCTGCAAGGCCGTAAACCGTGGCTACACTTCCTTCAATATCAATTACAGGATTCTCTACTGTTAAACCCAGACCTTTTATAGTTTCAAGAAGTTTATCAGCAGCTTTTGCATTCTCCTTCCGTAATATTTCCTTTTTAGCTTCACTGATTTCTATGTTCTCTTCTTCTTGTTCTTTTTCTTTTCCAAAGATTTTTTCTCCGGCATCCTTTATAAATGAAAATATCCCCATTACGCTGATTACTAAGTTAGTGTATAGAAAAATACGAAAGTAAAACTGTATTATGCTTTTTGTAAGTCCTAAATTTTTGTTAGATTTTTCTTACTTGAAAACATTGCAAACAAAAACCGCAAACTACAACTGAATTGTAAGTTTGCGGTTTTCAAACTAAATAACCAACCAAAAAAACTAAGAAAATCCATCTTCTTTATAGAAGGATTCGTCGTCAGTTAGATAACGTGCAAAAATCTATAGAATTGCCATTCTTCAAATTTAATTATGTTAAAGTTTAAGCTTCATTTTTTGATTATTCTTTATCAAATGGGTTTATAACATCGGTCTTTTTAGATATACTTAGAAAATTGTTTATTTTTGAATTACAGAAAACCAACCTATGGATAAATCTCCAAAGTTTGCCGTAATTGGCGGAGGTAGCTGGGCTACCGCGATAGTGAAAATGTTGAGCGAAAATGTGGATACCATTTATTGGTATATGCGCAGCACTTATGCTATAGAGCATATTAAAAAACAGGAACATAACCCTAATTATCTGAGCTCGGTTGAATTTGATGTAAATCAGTTAGAACTTAGCAACGATATTAATAAGACCATTGCCGCCGCAGATTACATTATTTTCGCTATTCCCTCTGCCTTTTTAAAGCGGGAATTAGAGGCTTTAACGGTTTCACTGGAGGATAAAATTATATTCTCGGCCATAAAAGGAATTGTGCCTGAAAGCAGCCTCATTGTTGGCGAGCATTTTGAAGAATACCATCACGTTCCTGCAGATAATATTGGAGTAATTACCGGTCCCTGTCATGCCGAAGAAGTTGCCCTGGAAAGACTTTCCTATCTTACTATTGCCTGTACTGATGAGGAAAAGGCAAAAGTTGTAGCTAACAACCTAAACAGCGAATATATTAAGTGTAAAATAAGCGATGATGTAACGGGAACAGAATATGCTGCCATGCTGAAGAATATCTACGCCATTGCCGCCGGAATTGCCCACGGATTAGGTTATGGAGATAACTTCCAAAGTGTTTTGATGAGCAACGCCATTAAAGAAATGAAACGCTTTATTAAGAAAGTACATAAGATGAAGCGAAACATTAACGATTCTGCTTATTTGGGAGATCTTTTGGTAACAGGATATTCAGTATTTAGCCGAAACCGTATGTTCGGAAACATGATTGGGAAAGGTTACACTGTAAAAAGCGCTCAAATGGAAATGAGCATGATTGCTGAAGGTTACTACGCTACAGAAAGTGCTTATAAGATAAATAAAGATAAAGGTGCTAAAACGCCAATTATCAATGCCGTGTACGGAATTCTTTATGAAGGAAAAAATCCCAAAAAGGTAATTAAAAAGCTCGCGGAAAAACTTACTTAACAACCATTACCAGTCTTTTTTCCTTTGAAATTCAGAAATTTATTTTACTGAACTGATTGCTATTCCATTTTGAAGTAAGTTTGCAGACTTTTAAAAGCAGCTTATTTTTTGTAAGAGTGTCCCAGAGACATTTAATCCCCGAATTTATATGAATAAAAAATTACTTTTCGCCTTTTTCCTATTTAGTTCAATCATTGTTTCATGTTCTTCAGAAGATGATAGCCCGGCTCAGGAAAGCAACAACACTTTTAAAGTGAATTCAAATACCGAAGAATTACAATCTTCAGTAAAAATAGATGGTGCTGGAGTTGTTGGTATCGCTTCTATTACAAAAAATGATCAAAGACAAAGCTCAGAAGGAGATCTACCGCAAGTAGCTAATATCGCCTTAGAGCAAATCGGTTTTATTGAACCTCCAAGTGTAGATGGTTCAGCAATGCGCGCAACCCATATTGACCTGGATGGAGATTATGCTTATGTGGCTTATACTAAAGAAGGTAGTGAATACCTGGGCGGGATAGATATTATAGACGTTAGCGATAAATTCAATCCGAGGCTTCTTAACCGGATGACCAATATTTATGCTGATATAAATGCTTTATTCTACAAAGGCGGAAATATTTATTTCACCGGTGCATTTCACGATGGCTTTGAAGGGTCTGACCGGGCAATGATGGGAAGTGTAGAAACCAGCAATGGAGAATTTACATCAAGTGTATCTATGAAAACTCAAATGATCGGTCACACAGGAGTTGATATTCTGCCTGCAAATAACAGTGTAATCACCCTTACTGGAAACGACGGGATTTTAGGAGTTTACAACCTGGACAACAGTACAAACATTTTTGAAACCCAGTTAGAAACTGAAATTTCAGATTTACGCTCTGCAGCTTATAAAAACGGCAGATTAGTAGTATTAAGCGGCAAAAGCGGACTTTTACAACTAAATACATCTACCAGTGAATTAGCTATTGAAAGAACTATAGCTATCCCAAATTTAGCGAGCGAAGCGAAACGAACTATCTCTTTTTATAATGATCTTGTAATGGTTTCTGAAGGTGTGAACGGAGTTGGTATATATGATCTTAACTCAGGAGAATTGGCTTCAAGGTTACCCATCAAATTTCTCGAAGAAACCGCAATAAATGCTGAATACCAGGTTACCAATTCGGTTTCTGCAGCCGAAGATTTTATTCTTATGGCTAATGGTGGTGCAGGTATTGGTATCACCAAATTAAAAGAAAATTTACAAATTTCTGAAGAAGGGGTTTTGGAGATTACAGGTTCTGCAAATTATGTAAAAGCTGATGGCGATTATATATTTGTAGCTTCAGGCGCCGGTGGTTTGCGTATTCTTAAAAGGAGTAAACCATTTTCTT
This sequence comes from Salegentibacter sp., assembly GCA_024635815.1. Next base: position 10,499 of record JAGXIG010000006.1, on the reverse strand, counting down.
CACAATCAACTGCAGATTTTATAGACTGTGCTGCAGCAATACCTTATAACGACGGGCCTAATCTTAATGTAAATGCTAATGAAGAAAAATCTTATAGCGGAACTACAACCATTAATCATCTTAATATAAATGAAAAGCTTAATTTTTGTGGATCTCTGAACGTAAAACATTCCGCCAATATTAACAGCGATGCTATTTTTAATATAAGTGGTGCCCTTGCTATTGGTGTTGTTGGTAAAAATAATGACCTTAATATCAATTCTAACGCGGTTTTAAAAATTGAAGGCAGCTTAACGGTTTATGGAGACCTTACACTTAACGACGGAGCTAAATTAGAATTTGTGGGTGAAGATTCGAGCATTCACATTTACGGAAACCTTAATAAACACGATAATTCAGAGGTGATTGGGAATTTCAACGATACTTCTAATAAATTATAGAACTATTTCTAAACTAAAAAACCTCCAAATTTGGAGGTTTTTTAGTTTTATATATTTCCCTGATTTAATCGGCCAAAACTCCTTTATTGGGAATAATAGGAATTTCGCCCAAAGCTTTTTCGTTTACGCTGTTTTTTCTGAATACATATTTCTTTTCGTACATTTTACTTTTAGAAAAAAATGTCACCTGGAACTGATTATTTAAAGCCAATACTTCTTCCTGAATAAATTCAATTTTAGCGAAAGATTTTGCCGGAAGTTGCTCCAGTTTATGGCGCATGGTAGAAGTTTCTTTATTTTCATCATAGCCCTTACTAACAATTAAAGCCATTTCAATAGCTTCATCCTTATCATTAATAAGATAGGCATTCCACTCATCTACTTTAAAAGCCTCATTATAGACTTTTACAGCAACAACATAAACATTTTCGACCGTCGGTATATCAATGTCTTTCTTCACTAATCTTCAATCTTATTTTTAGCCCATTTAAATAATCCCCAAAGAATAAGTGCTGCAATAACTAATAAAATAGCACCTAAGGCCAGTTCAATTATCTCTACTGCAACTAAAATAATAATTACCCCAAGGGCAAGAATTCCGAAAATGACTAAACCAATTTTTTTCATAAGAATGTTATTTTTGCTTTAGCTTTCGGCCAAGGCAGGTTAGTTAAAATGACGATTTAAACTGCTCCAGGAACCTTAGGTCGTTTTCATAGAACATTCTAATATCACCTATTTGATAAAGCAACATCGCGATTCGCTCTATCCCCATCCCAAAGGCAAAGCCTGAATATTCGGTAGGATCTATATTACAATTTCTAAGCACATTTGGATCTACCATTCCGCAGCCCATAATTTCAAGCCAACCGGTACCCTTTGTAATTCGGTAATCGGTTTCGGTCTCCAGGCCCCAATAAATATCTACTTCGGCACTTGGCTCGGTAAACGGAAAATAAGAAGGTCTAAGCCTTATTTTAGATTTTCCGAATAATTGCTTCGTAAAATACAATAAAGTTTGTTTAAGATCGGCAAAACTTACGTTCTTATCAATATAAAGTCCTTCTACCTGGTGAAAAATACAATGGGAACGCGCCGAAATTGCCTCATTTCTAAAAACCCTTCCCGGAGAAATTGTTCTAATTGGCGGTTTGTTATTTTCCATATAACGTACCTGTACTGAGGAGGTGTGTGTACGTAATAAAATATCCGGATCTGTCTGAATAAAAAAGGTATCCTGCATATCGCGTGCCGGGTGATATTCCGGAAGGTTAAGCGCGGTAAAGTTATGCCAGTCGTCTTCCATTTCGGGCCCTTCTGAAACATTAAAACCAATGTTTGAAAAGATCTCTATAATCTGGTTTTTTACTATAGAAATAGGGTGTCTCGCTCCAATCTCTATAGGTTCTCCAGGTCTTGAAAGATCGCCGTAAACTCCGCTTTCTTCCTGTTTACTTTCCAGGATTTCTTTAAGCTGCGCAACTTTGGTTTCAGAAGCTTTTTTAAGCGAATTCACCGCCTGGCCAAACTCCTTTTTTTGCTCGTTGGGAACTTCCTTAAACGAAGCAAAGAAATCGTTTAAAATTCCTTTTTTACCAAGATATTTTATTCTAAAAGCTTCTACTTCTTTGGCCGATTCGGTTTTAAAAGCCTCTACTTCAGCTATATGTTGTTTTATTTTATCTATCATGAGATCCTTTTCTTTTCAGAAGGGCAAATTTAGTAAAAATGTAGTTTTAGGCAGCACGTGCCGCCTTTAATCTATGTATCCGTTATTGATAAAATAATTTACAATGGCTTCTTTCATTAAAACCGATTGCTCACCGGCTTTTAAAGTAGGTAATTGTTCTAAAATCTTATAATGTGGCCACCCTTCTTCATCAAAATAATCAAATTCATAATATCCATAAGGTTCCAGCAAGCGACAAATTGCAATATGCATTAAATCTATCTTATGATCTTTTTTGAATTTCTTGTGGGGCTGACCCAATTCCTGGACCCCAATTACATAAATTATCGCATCCAAATCCATTGCTTCGCCATCGGCAAATTGGTTAGAAAGCTTTTTCTGCAAGCCTTCCCATCTACCTTTCAAATTTTCGTCTCGTGTCATGCTGCAAAGATAATATCTTAGTATTTGAAATAACTCCCTCACGGGATTGTTTTCATTCAATTTAATGCGCTGAAAGTTTGCCATAGGTATTTTACTATATTTGAAATATGAATACAGTAGATATCGTCCTGGCCTTGATCCTGCTTTACGGACTTGTTAGAGGTTTTTTTAGAGGCTTGCTGGCTGAGATTGCTTCCCTGGTAGGCATTGTTGCAGGTATTTACGGGGCTATTCATTTTTCTCATATTTTAAGTGATTTCTTTTCTGAAAATATGAACTGGGATTCAGAATATGTTAACCTTATCGCTTTCGCCATTACTGTTATACTTATTGTTTTTCTAATTTCCCTTGCGGGAAAGATTTTAACCAAAATGGCCGGTTTTGCCGCTCTGGGTATCGTAAATAAATTATTGGGGGCTGCCTTCGGCTTATTAAAAATGGGCTTTTTAGCCAGCGTGGTAATTATGTTTTTTGGCGCAACAAACGAAGAAATAGATTTGGTTAACGAAGAAAGCCTGGAAGAATCAAAATTATACGCTCCTGTAAAAACCATAGCTACGGCAGTACTTCCTTCTATAATAAGAGAAGCCAAAGAAAGAGATTTGATGGATGAAGAAAATGATTTCTTCGGAAATGAAAAAGAGGAAGTTTAAAAAGTTTTTAGTTCGTCATCCTGAATTTATTTCAGGATCTAAGATGTTAGAAGCTGAAATAAACCCGCCTGAACGGACGGGTAGGTTCAGCTTGACGAAAATATAACTTCTCAAACTTCCTCTAAAAAATTCTATTCTATAGTTTTAAACCGGTACGTCCAGTCCAAAAAATCTTCTAAAACTATCAGGATTTACTACTTCACCTTTATTGGCAATAAGTTTAATAGTAATATTCTTTCGTTTAGCTTTGATAGCAAATTCATCTAAAATTTCCAGTACATCATAATCCAATACCCTGGTTTTTCTTACATCAATAATTACTGTAGAGTTCTCTGGAATTTCATTTAATTCTCTTAGAATTGCACCTTTGTTTAAGAAAGACAGCTCTTCTGCAAGAGTGATCTTGTACTGGCCATCGTTAACATCGTAACCTTCTTTATGCAGGAAGTGAGAGTTTTTGTAGCTATTAATTAAAATAACCCCAATACCTACTGCAAGCCCAAGACCAATACCCATTAAAAGATCTAAAAATACAACCCCAAGTATGGTAATTATAAAGGGAAGGAATTGTCCTTTACCTAATTTAAACATTTGCTTAAAGAGTGCTGGTTTAGCCAACTTATAGCCTACTAGCAGAAGAACCGCAGCAAGCACAGCCAAAGGAATCATATTCAAAACCGTTGGGATAGCAATAATGGAAATAAGAATTAGAAATCCGTGCATAATAGCAGACAATTTAGTTCTACCTCCAGATTGCATATTTGTCGAACTTCTTACAATTACCTGGGTTACTGGCAAACCACCAATAAGTCCTGATATCATATTCCCGGCTCCTTGTGCATAAAGCTCACGGTTAGTATTTGTAGTTCTTTTTAAAGGATCTAATTTATCAATCGCTTCTACACTCAATAAAGTTTCCAGACTGGCTACAATTGCAATTGTGATTGCAACTACCCAAACTTCAGAATTTATAACTTCAGCCCAGTTAGGCATAGAAAACTGTCCGAAAAATGATGCTGCATTATCCGGCACTGGTACGGTAACCAATTGAAATTCCTGAATTCCGAAAGCAGGACCATCTACAATAACATAGTAAATCACTCCCATTGCAACAGCAACTAGAGGACCGGGAACTATACTAAATATTTTGTGCTTCCCTGTAAGTACTTTTTCCCAAAGAAGCATAATTCCTAATGCAACCAAAGTAATTAGAATTGCACCAACATGAAGGTTATTAGCCAATTTGCTAAATACCGGGCCGACTCCCTGATCTATGGAAAAGATTTCCAGATCACTGGAAAAACCTAATGCATTTGGAATTTGCGAAATTGCAATAGTAATACCAATACCTGCCAACATTCCTTTAATCACGGAAGATGGAAAATAGTACCCGATAATACCGGCCTTTAAAGCTCCCATTACTATTTGAAGTAAACCAGCGATAACTACGGCGACCAAAAATATTTCGTAGCTACCCAAAGATTGGATGGCACTCAAAACAATCACTGCCAAACCTGCAGCAGGACCACTAACCCCAAGTTGGGAATTTGATATACTACCTACAACGATACCTCCTACCATACCGGCAATAAGACCGGAGAATAGTGGGGCTCCACTGGCAAGGGCAATTCCTAAACATAAGGGAATGGCTACGAAAAATACTACAATACTCGCCGGGAAATCTTTATTAAAATGTTTGAACATATAAAACGCTTTATTAAACTGAGACCTAATCCTTAAATTGTTTTAAAGGAAATGTTATAAAGTCTCTAAAATCTAAATTTGAAAAAATGGGTTGAAATTTTTATTTGCAAGGCTAATAAGTGTGATTTATACACTCTTCTAATTTACAAGAAACCTTAGAAATTCAAAAAATGAACTTAGATTAAGCGTTTTTTGGAGGGGGAAAAATAACGTCTAAGAAGACAATAGGATAACTCTCGGTATAAAAATCTTCGGTATTTGAATGTTCCTGAAGATATTGTATGCTGGCATAATTAGAATGATGTTCCTCTAAATTGAATTCCAGATTGATCTCGTTTTTAGAAGAACTTTCCTCTTCATTTACATTGAAAGCAAAAGAAACATCTACAGAATTATCAATATAGGCAACAATACTTGGCGTTGCTATAAACGCCAAAAAAACAAAGGTGAGTATGTAAGCCAGTTTTTTCATAATTGCAAAAATAACAACAATTGATTCTAATAAAAAGAAATTGGCATATATTAATGTTAAACCAATATCAATTTTTATTATAGTCGTTTCAAATTATTATTTTCCACCCAACCTTGAGTACCATTTGAAAGCTCAATTTTCACCCAACCCTGGTAATCATCCAAGACCCTTGCTTTGGTGCCTTCGTGAAGGTTAAAAGCAGCATCACCCCGCTGCGAGGGCTCGTTTTTCACTTCAACTTCTTCAGAAAAAATAATGGCAAATTGATTATTAAACTGAATTTCCTGCTGCTGAAATGCGAAAAATACTGAAATCCCCCCCAGTAAAAAAACAAACACCGCAGCTCCAAAAAGACTGCGTTTTATTAAAGGTTTTCTACTGAAGTAATATAATAAGAACAGGATTACGAATATTATTGAAAAAGTAATAGATAGATAAGCCCAGGTGTTATAGGAAAAAGTGGAAATAAATTGATTAAAACTTTTCTCAAATCCTGTTTCCTCAATCACCGGAATATCATCTATTGTCATACTTCGGGCGAATTCTATATTGTTTTGCACATCCTCATCGGCAGGATTTAATTGCAAAGCTTTTTCGTAGTAAAATATACTGGGAGCTACATTATTCAATTTATAATGGGCATTCCCCAAATTATAATAAACGGCTGCAGAAGTTTCCCCGTTTTCCAGGATTTTTTCATACTTCGCAATGGCTGTTTCAAAATCATCATTTGCATAGGCCTCATTAGCTTCTTCAAAAAGCGTGGGGTTTTGAGCCTGCACCAAAGCCGAAACAAATACAAGAATAACCAATATCAGCTTTTTCATTTTATAGATCTTTATCCAGTTTTGAAATTACCTTTACTGCCTTGTCATAATCTTCTTGCTGCGCGGTACTAGATGCCGGGGTATAGCGTGCAAATTCACAGCTTTTTAAAACCTCAATAAATTCAGTAGAAGTTTCATCGGCAACTTTCTTTTCCCTAAGGATTTCTGAAATTCGCTCCTTACTCATCTCAGAAGTTTGAATATGCAGTTTTGCCTTAAGGTAATTGTGCATAGCACGCTCTAGGGATTCATAAAAAGCCTGCTGATCGCCAAGGTTCTTTTTGGCTTCAGAAAGATATTTTCTTGCAAGCTTGTTAGCCTTTTTCAGCCTATTCCCCTGAACATCTGCTGCAATAGCTTCTCTCTTTTTTCCGAATAATATAAATAGAGGAATCACTGCAAACGGTAAAATTAAAGATCCCCAATACGTCCAGGACCTAAAAAAGGCTTGTTGTTCTAAGGGTTTTAAATTTGTTTTGGTCTTAATAAATCTAAATTGTTCTGTTGGCAAATTAACCGCTTGTTTGCTATTCTCTGCAATTCCCCCACCGGAGGCTACGGGTCCTTCTTCTACATCTATCAAAATCTCTTGAGAAGACAAACTCTTATAGGTTTGGGTTTCCGGATCGAAATAAGAAAAAGTTAAAGGCTGAATTGGATATTGTCCCTTCCTGGTTGGGACTATGGTGTAGGAGTCTATAATACTTCCTTGTTTGCCATTTAGCGTGGTAGTAATGTTTTCGGTTCTTTCAGGATCATACATTTCCAGAGCAGATGGCACCTGAAGGGCCGGTAATTCAAATAAATTTAAATTCCCGTTACCTTTAATTTCAACCTCTGCTTCTAAAGATTCTGAAGCATCAAGCCTGTCTTTAGTGGTGCTTACATTTAAACTGAATTTACCTACAGCCCCGGTAAAACCAACTGGTTTCCCATCGGGGAGAGGTTTAACATCTATAGTTCTTGTCCCGGCGTTAACCGTTTTATTTACAGTTTTATAGATTCTACTGCCAAAAATGTCACGTCTGTCACTGGGCACATCTACCGAAACTGACAAAGTGAGCGGTTCCAGTTCCAGTTCCCCTGTTTTCTGCGGATAAAGGACTGCTTTCTTAAGTACTACATACCGATATGGTTCACCTTGATATTCGCCATTTTCAGGTCTTAACTCTCTAATTTCGATATTTTGACTCCAGAAATCTGAAAATTTAGGACTGTCTACTTCCCTGAAATTGCTCACGCTAATACGCGGACTTACGAACAATTTATAAATTACTGTGATCCCTTCATTCAAGTAAGGATTAGGATTAGAAACCTCTGCCACCAAATGAAGATTATCTGAAGCTATAAGATCTGAATTATCGCCATCTTTTGGTTCTTCAACTGCAGCGGTAACCTGAATATCTACGGGCGTGGTTTTATAAGTTTTATCGTCTACGGTAATCTCTGCTTGTGCTATGGTCTTGCTTCCGCGAGAATTAGGTTGTAAATAATAGGAATATGTTTTAGAATAAGTACGGTTGCCATTAATCCAGCGATTGCTCACCGACTGGTTTGGCCCCCCAACAACGGTAAAGCCATCAAACGAAGGTGGACGAAAATTATCGCCATCCTGGTTCATTTCAAAATCTACCCTGAGACGTTCGTTTACACCAAGCCTGTCCTTGCTCACCTTAGCCTCGAACTTAACCTGGGCCTGTAAACCAACACCGGTAAAAAATAAAATGCTAAGTATTAAAAGCTTCAACTTCATTTATAAAATCCCTTTCTTTAAAATAAGCATGAATTTTGGAAAGAAATGTATCAAAAATTTTACCAATCTTTTTCAGACTGCACTTTGGCACCTTTTTGTTTTTCCGCATTTATTTTATCCTGCACCTTTTTTTCTTCATTGTTCATCGCTTCCAGTAAACTTTGAATTTGTTCTGGTGACAACTGTCCCTGTGCAGGCTGAGGCTGATCTCCTTCCGGCTCCTGCTCTTCTTGTTCCTGATCACCTTCGCCATCCTGTTGCTCCTGCTCGTCCTGGTCACCTTCCTGTTCCTCCTGGTCCTGATCTTGTTGATCCTGGTCACCTTCGTTATCCCCTTCACCATCCTGATCCTGCTGATCTTCGTTTTCCTGCTCCTGCTCCTGGTCTTGATCTTGATTCTCCTGATCCTGCTCGTCCTGATCTTCATTCTCATCATCGCCACCATCCTGATTATCATCCTGTTGATCCTGCTCTTGTTCCAGCATCTTTTTCGCCAGCGCTAAATTATACCGGGTTTCATCGTCGGTTGGGTCATTTCGCAATGCATCTTTATAGGCATCTACCGCTTCCTGATACATTTTTTGCTTCATATAAGCATTTCCCAAATTATGGTTGGCCTTGTGTTTGGCAGTCTTGGTATCGGCAACTTCAGCAGCCTGTTTAAAGCGTTGAGCGGCCTGCGGTGAATTCTCGCGAGTATAATACATATTACCCATATTATACCTTGCGTCAGCGTTTTCAGGATCCCTGGCTATCGCTTTTCTATATGCAGCCTCGGCTTCAGGAAAATTATTTTCTCCTAAAGCAACATCAGCATCCTGCATAAATTGCCGGGCTTCCTTTTGGGCTCTTTCTTTTTCTTTATCATTTTGTTGCTGTGCAACTACAGGCAAAGAAAGCAAGAAGCCAAAAATTAATAATAATATGTTTGCTGAAAAACTTCTCATTGAATCACTCCTCTGTTTTTCTTTTTTCGTTGAACAAATTGAGCCTGCTTATCCAGCCCGTTTTCCGTTCCAACATAAATACGTCCAGCAACAGTAGCAAAACTGCTAAACCAACAAACCACTGAAATTGGGATTTATAATCGGCAAATTGCTTCGCCTCAAATTCTGTTTTTTCAATATTCTGAAGTGCTTCCTGTACCTTTTCGGTTACTTCTGCAGTAACAGTACCGTCAATATATTCGCCGTCGGTCTCTTCTGCAATTTCCTCAAGAATTGCAGGGTCAAGCTTGGTAATTACCGTTTCTCCCTGGTTATCCTTTTTATAGTTCTGTACTACTCCATTACGTTTAATTGGAATTGGGCCACCTTTAGCGGTTCCCACCCCAATGGTATAGATTCTTATTCCGGCTTCAGCGGCTTGTTCGGCCATATCTTCGACATTCCCTTCGTGATCTTCGCCATCACTTAGAATAAACATCACGCGATTGGTTTGCTGATTATCGTCAAAGAATCCTGTGGCCAGATCTATGGCGTCACCAATGGCTGTCCCTTGTGAAGAGAGCATATCGGTATTTAAACTTTCAAGAAACATCTCTGCCGAGCCATAGTCTGTAGTAATTGGCAACTGCGGAAAAGCACTCCCAGCATAGGCAATAATTCCTACGCGATCACTTCCTAAATTGCCTATTATTTGCCGTACTAACTGTTTCGATTTCTCTAATCTATTGGGCGCAATATCTTCCGCCTCCATACTTTTTGAAACATCTACGGCAAAAACGATATCTACACCTTCGCGCTTTACTGTTTCTAACTGAGAACCTATTTTGGGATTTACCAGACCAAAAATTATACTGGCAAGCGCCACGAGAATGAGCAATAATTTTAAAACAGGCTTAAATGCCGATTTGTTTGGGGATAAAAAACTAAGAAGTTCGGGTTTGGCAAACCTGGAGCGGGCACGCTTCTGCCAAAACCTGAAAATTAGGTACAGCAAGATTACTACCGGAATAAGTAGTAAAAACCATAAATATATTTTCTCTTCTAAGATCATTAAACCTTCCTTTCCAATTTTTAAATAAAGCCTCTAAAAACAGTATATCTTAATAATACTTCAAAAAGCAGTAATCCTAATGCTAATAAGGCGTAGGGCCTAAATTTTTCGGTATAATTATAATATCTGAATTCTTCTATTTCAGATTTTTCGAGACTGTCAATCTCTTCATAAATTTCCTCGAGGGTTTCATTACTTGTTGCCCTAAAATATTTTCCGCCGGTATCTGCAGCGATTTGTTGTAATAAAGCCTCGTCTATTTCTACTTTTTGAACTCCATATTGAAACCTTCCGTTTGGCAAAATCCCTACAGGTGTAAGCGCATTACCATTGCTTCCCACACCAATGGTATAAGTTTTAATCCCGAATTCTACAGCTAGCTCACTGGCGATTTTAGGATCTATAAACCCTGAATTATTCACTCCATCAGTAAGCAAAATAATTACTTTACTTTCTGCATCGCTATCTTTTAAACGATTTACAGCCGTGGCTAAACCAGAACCAATTGCAGTACCATTTTGCAGAACATCGCTGTATTC
>JAGXIG010000041.1 GCA_024635815.1 Salegentibacter sp. | reverse complement strand
TAATGGGATTCACATCATCAACTTATATAAGAGTGCTGCTAAAATGCAGGAGGCAGGAGATGCCCTTGCAAAAATTGCAGCCAGCGGTAGAAAAATACTTTTCGTAGCTACCAAGAAACAAGCTAAAGAAATTGTAGCCGAACAAGCTGAAAAAGCTAATATGCCTTACATTACCGAGCGCTGGCCCGGTGGTATGCTTACCAACTTTGTAACTATTCGTAGAGCCGTTAAGAAAATGGCCTCTATTGATAGAATGAAGAAAGATGGTACCTTTAATACACTTTCTAAAAAAGAACGTCTTCAGGTAGATCGTTTAAGAGCTAAATTAGAAAAGAACCTTGGTTCTATTTCTGATATGAGCAGACTTCCAGGAGCGCTTTTTGTAGTTGATATCACTCGTGAACACATTGCTATTAAAGAAGCTCAAAAATTAAACATTCCAATTTTCGCTATGGTAGATACAAACTCAGATCCTCGTGAGGTTGAGTACGTAATCCCATCTAATGACGATGCTTCAAAGTCTATCAACAAAGTGGTTTCTTATGTTGCAGATTCTATTGTAGACGGCCTTTCTGAAAGAAAAGCTTCTAAAGAATCTAAAAAAGAGAAAGCAGAAGATGAAGAAAAAGAGCCAAAAGCACCAAAGGCTGCTGTAAAGCAACCAGAAGCTGAAGCTCCTTCTAAAGATGCTGAAGATAAAAAGGCAATGCAGGAAGCCAAGAAAGAGGTGAAACTTGAGTCTAAAAAAGAAACTTTAGACAAAGCTTCATCTAACGAAGAAGAATAAAACAACATTTTATAACATCCAAAAAGTCGTTTAGTTTCTTTCCTAACAGTTGGTCTCTAAGCGACTTTTTTAAATAAAAAACAATACTATGGCTAAGATAACCGCCGCAGAAGTAAACAAATTAAGAAAATCTACCGGTGCCGGTATGATGGATTGCAAAAAGGCCCTTGTTGAAGCAGATGGTGATTTTGATAAAGCTATTGAAGTACTTCGTAAAAAAGGTCAGAAAGTTGCTGCAAAAAGAGCCGATAGAGATTCAGCCGAAGGTGCTGCAATTGCTAAAGTGAATGATAATAACACTAAGGGTGTAATTATCTCTCTTAACTGCGAAACCGACTTTGTTGCGAAAAACGATGATTTCGTAAAAATGGCCAACAGCTTTGCAGATATCGCCTTAACCGTTTCTTCAAAAGAAGAATTGCTTAAAGCAGATTATAACGGTATTTCGGTTGAAGATAAATTAACCGAGCAAACTGGTGTAATTGGTGAGAAAATAGAAATTGGTGCTTTTAAAACTTTAGAAGCTCCTTTTGTAGGTTCTTATATTCACGCAGGAAACAAAATTGCTGTAATCACCGGTCTTTCAAAGCAAACTGAAGGTGCTGAAGAAGCTGCTAAAAACGTTTCTATGCAAGCTGCTGCTATGAACCCAATCGCACTTAACGAAGAAGGTGTAGACCAGGAAACCATAGACAAAGAAGTTGAGATCGCTAAAGATACACTTCGCCAGGAAGGAAAACCTGAAGATATGCTAGACAAAATAGCAAAAGGAAAAATTCAGCGTTACTTTAAAGACAACACTTTAGTTAACCAGGCTTTTATTAAAGACGGAAAACAAAGCGTTTCAGACTACGTAAAATCTGTAGATTCAGATCTTAAAGTTGTAGCTTTTGAAAGAGTTGCTTTAGGAGAATAATTAAAGTTTGTCATTTCCGCGCAGGCGGAAATCTCTCTAATAAACCCAAAACCGCTTCTCTAACCAGAAGCGGTTTTTTTATTTTTACCAAATGTCACAAAAAGCATTTCAGTTTAAAGAATTTAAAATAGAACAGGATCGCTGTGCAATGAAAATTGGTACCGACGGAGTTTTGCTCGGCGCCTGGGCTTCCCTGGAACACCAACCCGACAGTATTCTTGATATTGGCACAGGCACCGGCCTAATTGCTTTAATGCTGGCACAACGCTCCCCTGCCCTTCTTATTGATGCCCTGGAAATTGATGAAGATGCTTACGAGCAGGCTGTAGATAACTTTGAACAAAGCAATTGGGGCGATCGCTTGTTTTGTTATCACGCTGCCTTTGATGAATTTGTTGAAGAAATGCAGGACGAAGAGAAGTATGAACTCATCATTTCCAATCCGCCCTTTTATGCTGAAGATTATACTTCAGAAAGTGCAAGTAGAAATAAAGCCCGTTTTTCTGAAGCTTTACCTTTTTCAGAATTAGTAGAAGGCGTTTCAAAATTGCTTCATTTAGAAGGAGAATTCAATACCATTATTCGATATAAAGAAGAAACAAATTTTATAGCGCTGGCAGAAGAATTTGGTCTTTTTCCGAAGAAAATCACCAGGGTGCGTGGCACTGAAACTTCAGAAATTAAAAGAAGCTTATTGAGTTTTAGTTTTAAGGAAATTACACCTAAAGAAAATGAACTTATTATCGAAATTTCACGCCATAATTATACAGAAACCTACAAAAACCTGGTAAAGGACTTCTATCTCAAATTATAATCTTAAAATTGTTTGCTTTAAAAAGCTTAGTTACATTTGTGTAAAACACCACACGAATGAGAACAGATAACTTCCAGGCTCCCGATTATTACAATATTGATGAGCTGCTTACCGAGGAACATAAAATAGTTCGCGATGCCGCACGAGAATGGGTAAAACGCGAAGTTTCCCCAATAATTGAAGATGCCGCACAAAAAGCAGAATTCCCGAAATCTATAATTAGCGGCTTAGCTGAAATTGGTGCTTTTGGCCCTTATATTCCGGAAGAATACGGCGGTGCAGGCCTGGACCAAATCTCTTACGGCCTCATCATGCAGGAAATTGAGCGTGGTGACAGCGGCGTTCGTTCTACCGCATCTGTACAAAGTTCGCTGGTGATGTATCCAATTTATAAATACGGCACCGAAGAACAGCGCAAAAAATATTTACCAAAGCTCGCTTCCGGAGAATTCATGGGCTGTTTTGGGCTTACCGAACCAGATCACGGTTCCAATCCCAGCGGGATGACCACCAATTTTAAAGATAAAGGCGATCATTTTTTATTGAATGGTGCCAAAATGTGGATCTCAAACGCTCCATTTGCAGATATTGCCATTGTTTGGGCTAAAGATGAAAATGGACGAATTCACGGACTTATCGTAGAACGTGGAATGGAAGGTTTTTCCACACCGGAAACGCATAATAAATGGTCACTTCGCGCCAGCGCTACCGGAGAACTTATTTTTGATAACGTAAAAGTTCCAAAGGAGAATTTAATGCCGAATAAAAGCGGATTAGGCGCTCCTTTAGGTTGCCTGGATTCTGCGCGCTACGGAATTGCCTGGGGCGCGATAGGAGCGGCAATGGATTGTTACGATACCGCATTACGTTATGCAAAGGAACGGGTTCAGTTTGATAAACCAATTGCTGGCACGCAACTTCAGCAGAAAATACTTGCTGAAATGATTACCGAGATTACCAAAGCGCAATTAATGGCCTGGAGACTGGGAGTTTTAAGAAACGAAGGCAAAGCAACTTCAGCCCAAATCTCAATGGCTAAACGGAATAATGTAGAAATGGCCATAAACATTGCCCGTGAAGCAAGACAAGTTCTCGGTGGCATGGGAATTACCGGCGAATATAGTATTATGCGCCATATGATGAACCTGGAAAGCGTAATCACCTACGAAGGAACTCACGATATTCATCTTTTAATCACAGGAATGGATATAACCGGGATTCCTGCTTTTCAATAAAAATTGATTTTTTAAAAAATGCTACATTTCGTCATGCTGAATATATTTCAGCATCTAAGTCTCGATTATTTCTAACAAGCTAGATCCTGAAACAAGCCCGCCTGACCGGACGGGTAGGTTCAGGATGACTTAGCCATTTCAACTACAAAAGATCAAAACAAGGGCAGCGTTTACAGCGTTTGCCCTTTTTGTATTTTTCGCAGCATTCTTTTTTAAGCGGTTTCGGTTTCTTGGCCACCACCCCATCCAACTGTAAATAATCCTTTGATTTATTGGAATAAAATACAATGATATTATATAAATTTAAAAACTGGCTAGCCATATCTTGAAGTTACTTTAAAATGCTGAAATTGAGCGTTAATTCAGTTTTAAAATGAATGTTTAAATTTTATAAATCCTAAGGAGAATCTTATTTTTGCAAAATGGGAAACAAAAATAGGATAAACGAAGTAAACAAGGCGCTGCAACCTAAAATAAACCAACTTTTAGAACATCCCTTGTATCAAAAAATAACCACTCCCGAGCATCTAAAAATCTTTATGGAGCATCACGTTTTTGCCGTTTGGGATTTTATGTGTTTGCTTACCGCTTTACAGGAAAAACTTACCAAAACTACCAATCCCTGGGTGCCTGTGAGCAATCCCGAAATACGTTATTTGATTAATGAAATTGTTTTGGCTGAAGAAACCGATGTGAACTACTTTGGAAAACATCAAAGCCACTTTGAAATGTACCTGGATGCGATGGAAAAAAGTGGTGCCGATACCGGAAAGATTAAAGATTTCTTACTGCAGGTGACTCACGGTACCGATATCTTTCTACTCATTGCCGCCACAAAACTTCCGCATAACATAAAAATATTCCTGAAGAACACTTTTGAAGTAATTTCCGAAGGAAAATCACACAAAATAACCTCAGCTTTTACCTTTGGCCGTGAAGGTTTAATCCCGGGAATGTTGTTTACTTCTATAATAGAAAAAGTTCAGCAGAATTTCCCAAATGAAGATCTAAGCCTTTTTAAGTATTATTTTGACCGCCGTATAGAATTAGATAGCGACGAGCACGGCTCGATGGCTTTTAAAATGGTAGAAAAACTCTGTGGGAATGATGATGAAAAATGGGATAAAGTTCGGCAAACCGCTGAAGAAGCTCTCGATGCCAGACTTGAACTATGGAAAGGTATTGAGGAAGAAATTTCAGAAAATATAGATTCTAAAAACCTACAGACTATTTAAGCAATTTGTCCGTAAAAAATAACCTCACAGATTTTGAGAATCTGTGAGGTTATTTCATATATCACAACATGTTAGAAGCTAAACAGATTTAGACTTGACGTGTAAAAGATAACGATGTAAAACTAAGGTGCTTCAGGAGCAAGTTTTACTTCCAGACCATCTAATTCCTCAGTAATAGGAATCTGGCAGCTTAAGCGGCTGTTATCCTGCACAAAAAATGCCTGATCCAGCATATCTTCCTCTTCAATACTTTGTTCGGGCAGCATATGCTCAAAATTAAGAATATAACACTGGCAGGATGCGCACATGGCCATTCCGCCACAAATGCCAATCGTACCTTCGGCAGCAAGTTCATAAGAGCGAACCACTTCCATAAGGTTCATATTCATATCTGTTGGAGCGTCTACCACGTGGGCTTCCCCTTCCCGGTCTATAATAGTTATTTTAATATCAGACATATCTTTCAATAAAAGAATATTCAAGATCGTACGTCAGTCTGAACTTGTTTCAGAATCTAAGCTTATTAGAACCTGAAACAAGTTCAGGTTGACGAATCGATAAACTGAATTACTCTATTTTAATTTATACTTTTTATTACTTCTTTTTTGGCTTCTTTTTTACTGCCGTCAAATCCACTAACGCCACTTACCGTGGTATATTTCATTACATATTTCTTGTCAGGAAAAATGCGTTGATATGCACTTTGGCACATAATAGCCGCTTCGTGAAAACCGCAAAGAATAAGCTTTAATTTGCCCGGATAAGTATTCACGTCTCCAATCGCGTAAATACCCGGAATATTGGTTTGATAATCGTAAGCATTATCTACTTTAATCGCATTTTTTTCAATTTCAAGCCCCCAATCTGCAATAGGACCTAATTTCGGCGAAAGACCGAATAAAGGAATAAAGTAATCGGTTTCCTTGATCTCTTTTTCTGAAGCGGATGCTTTGTGCGTAATTACGACACTTTCCAGGTCGCCTTCTCCTTTTAGATCGGTTACCTCCGCATCGGTAATAAGGTTAATTTTTCCAATTTTGGAGAGCTCTTCTACCTTTTCTACAGAATCTAAAGCACCACGGAAATCTTTTCTACGGTGTACCAGGGAAACTTCTGAAGCAACCCCGGCCAGATAAATAGCCCAGTCTAAAGCTGAATCGCCTCCACCGGCAATTACTACTTTTTTATCTCGGTAAACTTCCGGTTCACGAATAATATACGCCACACCTTTATCTTCATAATCGGCTATGTTGGCAATAGGTGGTTTTCTTGGTTCAAAACTTCCCAGTCCGCCGGCAATTACTACCACAGCGGCATGATGTTCTGTTCCTTTATTGGTAGTTACAATAAAACTACCGTCTTCGTGTTTATCTATAGTTTGAGCTCTTTCGCCAAGAGTAAACCCGGGTTCAAAAGGTTTTATCTGCTCCATTAAATTGGTCACAAGATCCCCGGCCAATATTTCGGGGAACCCCGGAATATCATAAATAGGCTTTTTAGGATAGATCTCGGAACACTGCCCACCCGGTTGCGGGAGCGCATCTATTAAATGGCATTTTAGTTTCAACAATCCTGCTTCAAAAACCGCAAAAAGGCCTGTTGGGCCTGCCCCAATTATAAGTATATCGGTTTTAATCATTCTACTTGCAAATTTGGTCGTAAGTCAGGCGCTTACTTTTGAATATTAACCACACTTTCAATTTGTGGTGCATACTTTTTTATAGTCATTTCTACTCCAGATTTAAGTGTCATCTGATTTACCGTGCAATCTACGCAGGCGCCTTCCAAACGAACATTAACCAGGCGATCGTTCTCTATAGAGATCAGAGAAATGTTGCCCCCGTCACTCTCCAAAAACGGACGAATTTCGGCAAGGGCTTTTTCTACATTTAATTTTACTTCTTCGCTCGTCATTTATTTCTTTTTAACTGCACTGCATCCGGCCATTGTAGTGATCTTTATCGCTTCAGTTGGAGGCAGACTTTTGTTTCTATTTACTGTTTCCTGAACCATATTTCGGGTAATATCCTCAAAAGCTGTTTCTAGTGGCGTTGCGGTTTGTAACGCTGCAGGACGGCCAATATCACCAGACTCCCTTAAACTTTGCACTAGAGGAATTTCACCTAAAAACGGGACCTCTATATCTTCAGAAAGATTTTTAGCGCCCTGTTTACCGAAGATATAATATTTATTTTCAGGAAGTTCTTCGGGAGTAAAATACGCCATATTCTCTACTATTCCCAATACAGGCACGTTAATACTTTCCTGACGGAACATTGCAACTCCTTTTTTTGCATCGGCTAAAGCCACATTTTGCGGGGTGCTTACCACAACCGCTCCGGTAATAGGAAGCGACTGCATAATGGAAAGATGAATATCTCCTGTTCCCGGCGGAAGATCTATTAAAAGAAAATCCAACTCTCCCCAAGCCGCATCAAAAATCATTTGATTTAGCGCCTTGGCAGCCATTGGACCTCGCCAAACCACCGCCTGATTAGGCTTGGTGAAAAAACCGATAGAAAGTATTTTCACTCCATAGTTTTCTATGGGTTTCATTTTAGATTTCCCGTCTACAGTTACCGAAAGCGGTTTTTCGGTTTCCACATCAAACATCATAGGAATGGAAGGCCCGTAAATATCGGCATCTAAAATTCCAACTTTAAAGCCCATTTTTGATAAGGTCACTGCTATATTTGCGGTTACTGTAGATTTTCCAACACCACCTTTTCCGGAAGCCACAGCGATAATATTAGAAATACCGGGAATAGATTTTCCCTTGATCTCCGGCTTTTTATCAGCTGACTCTACTTTAATATTAACCTTAACTTTGGCTTTTTGGTTCACGTGCTCGTGGATAGCCTTCATAATATCAACCTCGGCCCGCTTTTTTATATGTAAAGCAGGTGTTTGCAATACCAGGTCTACAACCACCTCATCCCCGAAGGTCATTACATTTTGAACCGCACCACTTTCAACCATATTTTTACCTTCTCCGGCTACAGAAATAGTTTCCAGCGACTTTAATATTTCTTTTCTGTCTAACTTCATTTAAAACATTTTATAATCCTGAAAATATCAGGACATTTATAGCTGAATTCACAAGCTTTTCAGCAAAAAATCATCAGCTTATATAGATTCATTCTAAACGCAAATATAGGAGTAAAAGCTAAGAAAACGAAGTATTTACCTATAATTGATCTATGGAATAATAAAGTGCAATTATCGTAAAATTTCAGAAGGAGATTTATTTCAAATCCTTTGCAGGATCCCAAAAATGCTTTTCAAACTCCTGAACTTTATTATCTTTTACTTTAATTCCTTCAGAAGCCAGCATTTGTTCCATCGCCCTGTGATCTCCAAAATGACTTTTCCCGGTAAGGAGACCGTTTCTGTTCACTACCCGGTGTGCGGGTACATCTTCAAGATCTTTAGCAGAATTCATCGCGTACCCTACCATTCTGGCACTTTTTGCTGCCCCTACGCTTTTTGCAATCGCCCCGTAAGAAGTTACTTTTCCCTTTGGAATTTGTCTCACCACCCCGTAAACACGTTCAAAGAAATTAGGTTCCAGAGCCATTATTTTAAGAATAATAGATTCGTAGAAGCGTTACAATCACCAGTACCAGCATTAAAGCAGCCATAAAATAATTGGAATATCTGGAAAAGGTTTCGGCTTGTTTTTCAATTCGAATAAAGGAAACCACATAAAGGTACAGCGAGGTAAAACTACCTGAAGATGCGGCCAAAATAAAAGCTATAATTTGAGACCAATCGTAAGCCTCACCATTCCCGATATTCAAGGCTCCTGCTATAGCTACAAAATAAGGAACAGGAAAAATATTTAAGGCTGCGATAAGCATTCCTTTAAAAATACTGTTGGAATTGGCCTTTTGGGATTTATGCTCTATCCCACCGCGCTTTTTAGCCTGGATAAAAAAGTAAACCGCCAGCAGGATAAAAATTACAAGCCCCGCACGAAGCAAAATATTCTGAACAAATTCATTTCCAAATATATATTTAGAAAGTAAAACGGCAACAGTTGCCTGAATAATC
>JAGXIG010000040.1 GCA_024635815.1 Salegentibacter sp. | reverse complement strand
TATTTAATAGACTACAAAAACTTTTTTAATTACCTGGCCGATATTCAGGATTTAAAACACTGGTCTATCCAGGAACCTAAAACCGAACTCATAAATAATTATTTATCGTTTTGGAATAGTCTCCCTGCTTTTTATGAAGCCTTAAAAGAGGAATTACTTTCAAAAAACACCGGCTACCAGGGCTTAATTTATAGGAAAGCTTCAGAAAATATTCCCGAATACACCCAAAAGAATAACGCCAAGCACGTTTTTATAGGTTTTAATGCATTAAACACTGCAGAGCAATTAATCGTTCAACATCTTTTAGAAAATGATCTTGCAGAGATTTACTGGGATTTAGATGAGGTTTTTGTAAAAGACCGTCAACACGATGCTTCACTTTTTATAAATCAATATTTAAAAGACTGGCCGGTTTATCGGGAAAAAGAGGCAAAACTGAATGTAAATGAATACAGTAAACCGAAAAATATTCAGGTTACCGGCGTTCCAAAAAACGTAGGTCAGGCGAAATATTTAGGAGAATTACTGGCAAATTTAGATGAAGAAACACTTCAGGAAACCGCCGTGGTTTTGGGAGAAGAAGATATTTTGCTCCCGGTGCTAAATAGCTTGCCACCCAACGTGAAAGATTTGAATATCACTATGGGCTTTCCACTTAAAAACGCACCTATTGCTTCCTTGTTTGACAGGCTGTTTCAAATTCATCAAAATACAGCTTCAGCTTATTATTATAAAGATGTGATTTCGGTTATTAATCATCCTGCCCTTCACGAAATATTGAATCAGGAAACCGAAGATTTTATTGAAAAAATTCAATCAGAAAACACCGTTAATCTTTCTGAAAAGGAAATAATCAACTCGTTTTCCTCCGAAGCAAAACCTTTAATTGATGCTTGCTTTAAAAACTGGAACAACTCGCCTTTGACAGCGATTGAAGCTTTTCAGCAAATAATTAATCAGATAAAAAAACACTATAAAAACGACCACAATAAGCTCGGTTTGGAGTTTTTATATCAATTTCATGTACTGTTCAATAAACTGGAAAATTTAAATGAGACCTATCCGCATTTAAAATCGGTTAAATCGCTTTACCAGTTTTACAAAGAAATAATGAGTACCCAGAATTTAGACTTCCAGGGACGACCGTTTAAAGGTTTACAGCTTATGGGAATGCTGGAATCGCGTGCTTTAGATTTTAAAAATATTATTATTTGCTCGGTGAACGAAGGCATTCTACCTTCCGGAAAATCGGGCAGTTCGTTTATTCCTTTCGATTTAAAGCAAACTTACAAACTACCTACCTACAAGGAAAAAGATGCGGTTTACACCTATCACTTTTACCGTTTATTGCAACGAGCTCAAAACGTACATTTGCTTTATAATACTGAAACTGACGGATTAAATTCAGGTGAAAAAAGCAGGTTTCTCACCCAATTGGAGATCGAGAAACAACCGGCTCATCAAATCACTCACGCCATGGTGAGTCCAAAAGTTCCTGCTATTAAAAATGAACTTCGGGAAGTTAACAAAACACCCGAAATTATGGAGAAACTAAAATCACTTGCTGGTTCCGGTTTCTCCCCTTCTGCCCTAACTTCTTACATTAGAAATCCCTTAGATTTTTACCGGCAGTACGTTTTAGGTGTTCGTGACCGGGAAGAAGTAGAAGAAACTGTTGCGTACAATACACTGGGAACGGTAGTGCACGATAGTCTTGAAAATTTTTATAAACCGCTGGAGGATAAACTACTTACTGCGGAAGATATTCAAGCTTTTAAATCGAGAATTGAAGAAGAAATCATCCTTCAGTTTAAAAAGTCTTATATGAATGGGCCGGTAACCCAGGGAAAAAACCTTCTAATTTACGAAGTGGCTAAACGATATCTCCGTAATTTTTTAAACCTGGAATTAGACCGACTTAAAACCGAAGAAATCAAAATCCTAAAAATTGAGAAAACTTTAAAATCTGAAATTAGGATAGAGCATCTTGATTTTCCGATCTTTATGCGCGGAAAAGTAGATCGCGTAGAAAGTACCAACGATACCATCAGAATTATTGATTATAAGACTGGAAAGGTAACCCAGGATAAAATTGAAATTGTAGATTGGGAAGATCTCACTTCAGATTACGATAAATACAGCAAGAGTTTTCAGATTTTGGCTTATACAAAAATGATGCAAGATCAAAATTCATTGGACTTACCGGTTGAAGCGGGCATTATTTCCTTTAAAAACCTAAAAGGCGGATTTTTAAAATTCGGAAAGAAAGATAAACCAAGGACCAGAAATAAAGAAACTGCTATAACGAAGGATATTCTAGACGCATTTGAAATAGAATTAAAGAAACTAATTATCGAAATATGCGATCCTGAAATTCCTTTTAAAGAAAAAGAAATATAAAAACCTATGGAAATTACTAAAAGAACCAACCTCCAGATAGATGGGAAACACAATAAACCCATTCTTATTGATCTAATTTTTAACGATGATAAAAAACCTAAACCAATCGTGATTTTTTGCCACGGCTACAAAGGTTTTAAAGATTGAGGCGCCTGGGATAAAATGGGGGAATTTTATGCTGAAAAAGGATATTTCTTCGCTAAATTCAATTTTTCTCACAACGGGACCTCGCCAGATAGTCCAACTGAGTTTTTAAATATTGAAGCTTTTGGAGACAATAATTACATAAAAGAACTAGACGACCTACAAACGGTTATAGATTGGATTTTAACGCCAGATTTTAATGAAGCGCAACAAATTGATGTTAAAAGCATCAACCTAATTGGTCACTCGCGTGGTGGCGGAATCGCCATTTTAAAAGCGGCTGAAGAAGAAAGGATCAATAAACTAATTACCCTTGCCGCGGTAAGCGATTTTGCTTCCCGTTTTCCCAAAGAAAAAGAACTGGAAGCCTGGGAGAAAAAGGGTGTACAGTATATAAAAAATACCAGAACAGGTCAGCAGTTACCGCATCACTACCAGTTTTATAAGAATTTTAGAGAAAATAGAGAGCGCTTAAATATTCAAAAAGCAACTAAGAAGCTGGATATTCCTCATTTTATTGCGCACGGAAGTAACGATACCACCGTTTCTATTGCCGATGCAGGAAATTTATTTGAATGGAGCGCGATCTCAAAACTGCTTTTGGTAGAGAATGCCGATCACGTTTTTGGAATTTCTCACCCGTGGAATAAAGATGAATTAACCAAAGAATTTCAGCACGTACTAAATAGAACGGCAACTTTTCTCGATGCCAGCGTGCAAGATCTAAAAGATGAATACATAGACAACGACGAAGCTGATTCGTAAGTTTTTCAGAATATATATAACTGAGGTTGGCTAAAAGCTTTTAATCGTCATTCTGAATTTAATTCAGAATCTAAGATGTTGATAATCTAAACATGTTAGAAGCTGAAACAAGTTCAACTTGACGCGATTAAGCCCTTTAAGACAGCTTCCTTTGTATGTTATTGTTTGGGGCAGTATCCGATTAAATTCCAGGGAATATTTACCGATCCCACATAGGAATTCTCCAGCCGGTCCTCACAAATCGAAATAAAAACTCAGAAATAAAAAAACCACCGCGAAAAACGGTGGTTTTGTGGAGAATATCGGAGTCGAACCGATGACCTTTTGGCTGCCAGCCAAACGCTCTAGCCAGCTGAGCTAATCCCCCAATTGGAAGGCAAATGTAATAATTTTCTGTAAATTCCAACCAAGAACTTTTATTAATTATTCTGAATAAAAATGATTAGAAAAGCAAGCTTAGAAGATCTCAACGAAATTAAAGAACTGACTGAAGCCTGTGCTGAAGCGCTTCAGCAACAAAATATTTTTCAATGGAACGAGCAATATCCTTCCCTCGGAAAGCTTGAAAATGATATTCAGCGAGAAGAATTATTCGTTTACGAAATAGAAAATCGCATTATTGCCATTATGGTGCTCACTCCCAAAATGGATGCGGTCTATGGTGATATCAAATGGCTTACCGACACCGGAAACAATTTATACGTTCACAGGCTCGCTACGCACCCCGAATTCTGGGGAGATGGCTATGCCAGAAAAATGATGGATTTTGCTGAAGAGTTCGCTAAAAACAGAAATTTCACTTCCATAAGAATGGATACATTTAGTAAAAATATCCGGAATCAAAAATTCTATGAAAACCGCGGTTATAAAAGACTGGGCGATGTTTATTTTCCGCATAAAAATGAGCATCCTTTCCATTGTTACGAATTAGTATTAAATCAGTTTTAATTTTATAATAAATTAAACCCGTGCTTAGGCTTTAAAATAAAGCATTCTATATTTGCTGCTGAAAAAACCGCTTTTGGAATCTTCTGTTAGTTTTCGAAATATCAACCGAATTGCCATTCCTGCGATTATTGCCGGAATTGCCGAACCGCTCATCTCCCTAACCGATATTGCGGTAATAGGAAACGTGCAAGAAAATTCGGTAGAAGCCCTTGCCGCTGCTGGAATTGTAGGTTCATTTCTTTCTGCTATAATTTGGATCGTTGCGCAAACCAAAACCGCCATTTCGGCCATTGTTTCGCAGCATTTAGGTGCAAACCGGCTCCACGCGGTAAAAACCCTTATTCCACAGGCGATTTATTTCAATTTTGCCTTCAGCCTGGTAATTTATTTTACCACTGCATTTTTTGCTGATAGTATTTTTAGAGCATATAATGCCGATGGTTTGATCTTGCAATATTCTGGTGAATATTATCAAATCCGTGCTTTAGGCTATCCCTTAACTTTGGTGACTTTCGCGATTTTTGGTGTGTTTCGCGGATTACAAAATACGCTTTGGGCAATGAAATGCAGCCTTGCCGGAGCTGCTGTAAACGTTGGGCTGGATTTTCTCCTGGTTTACGGCATAGACGGACTTATCCCTGCCATGCACCTTAAAGGTGCCGCATATGCCAGTTTAGCAGCTCAAGCTACGATGTTAATTATGGCGCTTTGGTTTTTCTTTAAAAAGACTCCATTTCATTTAAAACTGAGTTTTAATATCAATCCGCGCTTAAAAGGGCTTTTACTTATGGCCGCCAATCTTTTTGTAAGAACGGCTGCCCTTAATTTTGCCATTTACCTCGCCAATGCTTACGCCACAGATTACGGAAAAAACTACATCGCCGCGCAAAGTATTTTGATGAATATCTGGTTGTTTTTTAGTTTTTTTATTGATGGCTATGCCAACGCCGGCAATGCGATTGGTGGTAAATTACTCGGTTCGCGTGATTATAAAAACCTTTGGCAACTTAGTAAAAAAATAAGCAAATACGCCGTGTTGATAGCTTTTATGCTCATGGCTATTTGCGGGATCTTCTATAACCAAATAGGTTTGGTTTTTAATAAGGATATTACGGTTCTGGCCATATTTTCTTCGGTGTTTTGGATTGTGTTATTAATGCAACCGGTAAATGCCATTGCTTTTATGTTCGACGGAATTTTTAAAGGTTTGGGCGAAGCAAAATACCTTCGGAACCTATTACTCGTAGCCACATTCCTGGGCTTCACTCCCGCTCTATTAATTTCAGATTATTTCGGGTTAAAACTCTACGGAATCTGGATCGCCTTTTTCGTATGGATGCTTATACGCAGCGCCGGTTTGGTGATTAAATTCAGAAGAAAATATTTGCAGAAAGAAGTATGAGTTCAGTAGGCAATTTCCAGTTAGCAGTCTCAGTAGGCGGTGGGCAGTTTTAATTGGCGGGTTTAGCTTCAGACCTCAATTCTGTATTATAATCAAGTCAACTATTTATTTTCTGTAAACTGGTACTGCTTCCTGCAACCATCAAGGAATAACTTTAAAATTGAATTTTAATTATTGAACCAAAAAAAATTATTTAAGCGCTAATCTTTCTAAATTTGGTTATTCAGCTAACCCGAAAACCAATTTTATGTCTACCACACGAGAAAACGGAAGTTTATTTACCAATATTGAAAACGGAATCGCCCATCTGGAATTTGGCCATCCGGCCAGTAATTCTTTCCCTTCAGAATTGCTAGATCGGCTTGAGAAAGAGTTTCAAAAATTATCTCAAGACGATAGCGTAAAAGTCATCTTATTAAAATCTGAAGGAGAAAAAGCTTTTTGCGCGGGAGCCTCTTTTGACGAATTGGTGGCGATTGAAACCATGCAAGCAGGAAAATTATTTTTCTCGGGTTTTGCCAAGGTTTTAAACGCGATGCGAAAATGTAAAAAACTCATCGTGGGACGTATTCAGGGGAAAACCGTTGGTGGTGGCGTTGGGCTGGTTGCCGCCTGTGATTATGCTATGGCTACTGATGCTGCTGCAGTTAAGCTTTCAGAAATTAGTATAGGTATTGGCCCATTTGTGATTGCCCCGGCCGTAGAACGCAAAATTGGCGTTGGTGCACTTGCTGAATTAAGCCTGGCTGCCCACGAATGGAAAAATGCTTATTGGGCAAAGGATAAAGGGCTTTATGCGCGTGTTTTTGAAAGCTTAAAAGATTTGGATAAAGAGGTTACAATTTTTACCGAAAACCTGGCTTCTTATAACCCAGAAGCTCTCTATGAAATAAAACAAATGCTTTGGAAAAACACTTCTCACTGGGACGAATTACTGGCTGAAAGAGCAGCGATTTCGGGTGAACTGGTACTATCAGATTTTACCAAAAATGCTTTAAATAAATATAAAAAATAAAAATATGCGTCTACTTTACCTTGACCAAACCGGTGACAAGGCACATAGTCTAGGATATTCTATAGGTTATTTTATTGGTGACAATATTCTTTTTATACTGCTTGGTCTTTTAATAATTGCCGGTCTTTTTGGGTTTTTTCTTCACAAAATGATTAAAAACAATAAACGCCAGATTAAAAATTAGTTTGGGTTTTCACCTTTAAACTTACATTGGTTTCAATTTAGGAAATTAGCATCCCTATAACAGAGTTCTTATTTTAAAAAGTTTAATTTCAACCTTAGAAACTAATTTATGAGTTTACCACAGCAACATTTACCAAAAGACCGCGATGCAACCCGTGAAGAGGAATGGGGATTTACCATTTGGGAATTTATAGCCGATAACTGGCTTTACCTTGTGGGTATTTTAATAATTCTTGCCATTTTCTTTTATGCGCGTTACAACTGGAGGAGAAGACAGGAAAAAAACCGAATGAAATAATGGGAGAAGATACCTGGGAATTCTTAAGTTTCCTTAGCGGAATGGGATTCTGGCTAATTTTAGCCGTCGTTTTAATTGTTGTGGTTCTTTATAAGAAATTCAAAAAATAATTACCTTGTTTTTAACCAACCTGTAATACTCAATCTGGCGGTTTTAACTGGCTTTACTTCGTGCTCCAATACCTGGCTCTCAAAAATCACCACCCGCCCCGGCAGTGGGTATATAGCTTTGGAAACCTCAACGCCATTTTCTTCGGAATAAATTACCAATTCCCCTCCATTTTCTGGCTTCCAATCTTCTTCGTTTAAATAACAAACCATAGAAAGTTTTCTTCTCCCGTCATTCTGAAAAGTGTCCAGGTGTCGCTGATAAAAAGTACCTTCAGGATACAGCGCATAATGGAATTCTTTATTTAAAATCCCCAGAAAACAGGTTTTATTTAGATAAGCTACTAACGAATTGATTTTGTTGAAGAACAGGTTTTCCGCCTTCCCTGCTTCAGCCTCATTAAGCCATAAAATAAAATCTCCGCGAATAGATTTCGCAACAACTTCATTGGTTTTATTGCCAATCGCCGCCTTTTTGAATTGCGCTTCTTCAAATTTCGATTTTAAAGAATTTCGCAGCATTGCAACTTCCTCAGCATTAAAAAAATCGTCTACAACACAGTATTGATTTTCAACCAAATCGGTAATAATATTCTCGTAAAAAGGATTTTCTATAAAATCCAGTTGTTCAAAAAGTTCGGGAGCAGTTTCTGTTATCATTTTCATTAAAAAAACGGGCAAATATACAAAAGAAACATAATTGCAGGGCTAAAAAAATATAACGCTAAAAAACCCTTAACTTTGCCAAAAATAACGCGAGATGAACAAGATTAGAATTACCAAACAGTTCTCTTTTGAAACCGGCCACGCCCTGTACGGCTACGATGGCAAATGCCGAAACGTACACGGCCACAGCTATAAACTTAGTGTTTGCGTAATTGGAGAACCTATTACCGATAAAGATAATGTAAAGTTTGGGATGGTCATAGATTTTGGCGATCTTAAAAAGATCGTGAAATCTGAAATTGTAGATCAATTTGACCACGCGACGGTTTTTAATAAAAACACCCCGCATATAGAGCTCGCGGAAGAATTAAAAAACCGCGGTCATCATGTGATCCTGGTTGAATACCAGCCTACCAGCGAAAATATGGTTGTTGATTTTGCTGAAAAAATCCAGAAACATTTACCAGATCATATAAAACTTCACTCGCTAAAACTCCAGGAAACAGAATCCAGTTTTGCTGAATGGTTTGTAAGCGATCAATAAGCATCCACCCCCCAGGGACAGTAACTCAGCGCTCCTTCCCTTAAATGGGAAGATGGATTAATCTTCGAGAGAAGATTAAGACGGAAGGGTTAAAATCTCAGGTTTTCAAAACCTATAAGCTCTTTTCCTAAAATATTTATATTTACAGCTTAGAATTATCATAAATGACTATTCCCGAAGGCAAAAAAGTTTATTTCTCCAGCGATAATCACCTTGGCGCGCCTACTCAAGAAGAAAGCAGGCCAAGGGAAATTAGGTTTGTAAAATGGCTGGATGAAATTAAAGAAGACGCTGCCGCTATTTTTCTCCTCGGTGATCTTTTTGACTTCTGGTTCGAGTATAAACACGCCGTACCTAAGGGTTTTGTAAGGGTTTTAGGGAAACTGGCAGAAATTAAAGACAGCGGAATCCCGATTTATTTTTTTGTAGGGAACCACGATTTGTGGATGGAAAGTTATTTTGAAGACGAACTTAATATCCCGGTATTTCGTAAGCCTAAAGAATTTGAATTCAATAATAAAACCTTCCTTGTTGCCCATGGGGACGGCCTGGGACCCGGCGATCACGGTTATAAAAGAATGAAAAGGGTTTTTACCAATCCGTTTTCAAAATGGCTTTATCGCTGGTTGCATCCAGATTTGGGCATTCCGCTGGCGCAGTATTTTTCGGTAAAAAATAAAGCGATCTCGGGAGATCAGGAGCAAAAATTTTTAGGAGAAGAAAAGGAATGGCTTATTCAATATTGCCGCCGAAAATTGGAAGAAAAGCATTACGATTATTTTCTTTTCGGCCACCGGCATTTACCCCTGGAAATCGACCTAAACGGAAAATCTACTTATATCAACACCGGAGATTGGATAGACTTTTACACCTATGCAGTTTTTGATGGGGAAGAGACTGTTTTGAAGAAATTAAATAATTGAAAAAAGCTTACTTTTTATAATGGTAGCGACATGCAGCTATCATTAATTGGTCTTTTTCAAATTTATAAACGAGTCGATGTTCAGAAGTGATTCGCCTGGACCAGTAACCTTGTAAATCTCCTTTTAAGGCTTCAGGTTTACCAATTCCTTCCTGCGGAGTACGAAGACAATTTTTTATTAGTATATTGATTCGTTTAAGAATCTTTTTATCAACTTTTTGCCAATACAAATAATCTTCCCAGGAAGTTAAAGACCAAACCAATCGCATTATTCAATAAGATCTTTGCGAACAACAGAACCTGTTTCCAATTCCTCGATAGATTTCAATAAAACGTCCCTGTTATTTCCACTTAATAAATAAGAAGTTTCCTTTAGAGAATTATATTCGTCAAGCGATATCAAAACAAGATCCTTCCCTCCTTTACGCTTAATGATAACATCACTAACATCATTAATTACCTTATCAAACCAATACTTTAAGTTTGAGCGAAAATTACTATAATTTACTGTTTCCATTCTACAAAAATACATATAAGTACTTATTTAAGTACTTTTTATTTATAATTTAACATTGGGATCAATTTTGATATCATACAGATTTACAAATAATTATTTAATTCATCCAACCATTTATTCTTTTAAACAGCAGTCAATCATTCGCTGATATCCCTTAATTTTAACTGAATAGAAACGTTACCGTTCCATTCATTTTCATCTAAAGAGTACACGGCTTTAAAGCTTTTCTTTTCTGAAATGGTTTCAAATTTTTCTCCCAAACCGAAGCCAATCATATCAAAAATAGCAGGTTTCCCTTTTTGCTTAACCTTGCATTTTAAGTGGGCTTCATCGGCACCCACACATTTCCCATAACCTGTATCGGTAAGGTTTTGCGTCATAAAGATAGGCGTCATATTCCCGGGACCAAAAGGGGCAAATTGTTTTAAAATTCTGAAAAATTTCGGAGTAATTTCATCCATGTCAATTTGGGCATCTACCAAAATTTCTGGGGTAAGCAGGCGTTTATCTATAGTTTCAGAAACAACCGATTCGAACTTGGCTTTGAAATTTTCATATTCCGAAGCTTCTAATGTGAGCCCCGCAGCATATTTATGCCCGCCGAACTGTTCAATATGTTCTTTACAGGCTTCCAAAGCATTGTAAACATCAAATCCCTTTACCGATCGCGCCGAAGCGGCAAGTTTCTCTCCGCTTTTTGTAAAAACCAGGGTTGGGCGGTAATAGGTTTCGGTAAGGCGCGAGGCTACAATACCAATTACACCCTTATGCCATGCTTCGTGATACACTACGGTACTAAAACGTTCTTGTTCCTGCAATTCTTCAATTTGCTCCAGTGCTTCAACTGTAATAGCTTTATCTGTAGTTTTTCTTTCCGCATTAAAATTTTCAATTTCTCCAGCAAATTGCATTGCAGTTGGTTCATCTTCTTCCGTAAGCAAATTAACGGCGTGCATACCGTGTTTGATCCTTCCGGCCGCATTTATACGTGGGGCAATGATAAAAACAACGTCAGTTATCGTAAGTTTTTCCTTTTTTATTTGAGCTAAAATAGCCTTAAAGCCCATTCGAGGTGCCACGTTAATAACGTTTAAACCGTGATAAGCCAGAATTCTATTTTCCCCTGTTATCGGCACAATATCAGCACCAATTGCGGTTGCCACAAGATCAAGATAAGGCAGTAAGACTTCCAGTGTTCCACCTCTTTTAGTGTTTATCGCCTGAATTAATTTAAACCCAACCCCACAACCACAGAGTTCCTTATAGGGATATTCACAATCTTCACGTTTGGGATCCAAAACCGCGACGGCCTCAGGAATCATTTCACCGGGCCTGTGGTGGTCACAAATAATAA
Source organism: Salegentibacter sp. (assembly GCA_024635815.1). The sequence continues at coordinate 6,797 of JAGXIG010000040.1, read as the reverse complement.
ATTCGACTCCCTTATCAGCAGCGTAGGCCACTTTATCAATAGCTTTAATCCCACAATCTAGTGCAATAATCAATGAGATTTCATTATCGGCGGCAAAGTCGATTCCCTGGTAAGAAATGCCATAACCTTCAGCATACCTATCCGGAATATATGTTGCCACGTTGGGCGTCAGGGTTTTTAAATAGGAAGACATTAAAGCTACACTCGTGGTGCCATCTACATCATAATCGCCGTACACCATAATATTTTCTTCGGAAGCGATCGCTTGCTGGATTCGGTTTACAGCCACATCCATATCTTTCATCAGGTATGGATCATGAAGATCATCCAGACTAGGCCTAAAAAACTTTTTTGCAGCTTCAAAAGTATCTATTCCCCGCTGAACCAAAAGCGCGGCAACAGCTGGCGCCACCCCTAATTCTCCGGCAAGTTTATTCACAACTAAAGAATCGGGTTTAGGTTTTAAAGTCCAGCGCATGTTAAGTTTTTTTCAAAAATACGCATTGTATTTCAATCCAAATAAGAGGGATTTCACTAAAACCGACTTCCGAAAAATTTCAGCAATTAATTATATTCCCTAATTTCACAATTTAAGACGATTAGATAAAATCAGCATGATTAAAATTATACAAGGCCAGCTCGTAGATATTGAAAACAGAAAGATTTTTTCTGCGGAAATCAGCATCGAAAACGGGAAAATCGCAAAAATTGAAGAAAAACAACACGAAGTAAAAAACTATTTACTGCCGGGATTTATCGACGCACATATACATATTGAAAGTTCCATGTTGGTTCCTACCGAGTTTGCAAGATTGGCGGTAATTCACGGCACCGTGGCGACTGTTTCAGATCCCCACGAAATTGCCAATGTTTTGGGGAAAGATGGGGTTAAATTTATGGTTGAAAACGGAAATAAAAGTCCGTTAAAATTTAATTTTGGTGCACCATCTTGTGTGCCAGCAACCAGTTTTGAAACCTCGGGAGCAGTTATTAATTCTGAAGATATTAAAGAATTACTTGCTCTTCCCGAGATAAAATATCTGGCCGAAATGATGAATTATCCCGGGGTGATTTTTAAAGATGAAGAAGTGCTAAAGAAAATTGCCTGGGCCAAACATTATAATAAACCTATCGATGGTCACGCGCCGGGTTTACGAGGCGAAGACGCAAAAAAATATGCTGAAGCCGGCATTTCTACAGACCACGAATGCTATACTTATGAAGAAGCCGAGGAAAAACTTGGACTAGGGATGAAGGTGATAATCAGAGAAGGTAGCGCTGCCAAAAATTTTGAAGCCCTTATTGATCTGCTTCCCGAACATTATAAAAATATGATGTTTTGCTCAGATGATAAACATCCTGACGATCTGGTTATAGGCCATATCAATCAGCTCTGTGCTCGTGCAGTGGCCCGGAGCATAGATATTTTTAAAGTTCTGGAAGCAGCTTGTATTAATCCAGTAAATCATTATAATTTAGATGTTGGACAATTAAAAATAGGCGATTCTGCCGATTTTATTTCAGTAAAAGACCTTACCCATTTTGAGGTTTTAGAAACTTATATCGAAGGAGAATTAGTTGCCAAAAACGGTAAATCCCACATTAAAGCTTCCGCCTTTGAAAAACCAAATAATTTTAATACTTCCTATAAACAAACGGAAGATTTTAAAGTAAAAGACACCGGGAACATTGTAAAAGTGATCGAAGCTATGGATGGAGAGCTTATTACCAACGAGCTTAAGCTTCTAGCTGTAGAAAAAGATGGAAATCTCATTTCAGATATTGAAAACGATATTTTAAAAATCGCTGTAGTCAACCGGTATGAAGACAAGCCTGCTTCGGTAGCTTTTATAAAGAATTTCGGACTAAAAGAAGGAGCTATAGCCAGCTCGGTTGCACACGATTCTCATAATATAATTACAGTTGGAACTTCCGACGAGGAAATATGCAATGCGGTAAACTTCATCATAAAACATAAAGGTGGAATTTGCAGCGTAAATAAAAAAGATGAAAAAATTCTTCCGCTGCCAATCGCGGGAATAATTAGCGATAGAGATGGCTGGGAAGCAGGGAAATTATATCAAGAAATCGATAAAATGGCGAAGAATTTAGGCAGCACCTTAAAAGCGCCGTTTATGACACTTTCTTTTATGGCTTTACTGGTAATTCCGGACCTAAAACTTTCAGATAAAGGTTTATTCAGTGGGAAAAAGTTTGATTTTGTTGATCTGGTAAGTAAGCAGGATTAATTTGAAATTAATCTTCAAACTTGAATTTCAATCCAGAATTTCAGCAATCTTCCCTTGCAGATTTGGTACTACATCTTTTTCAAACCAAGGGTTTTTACTCCTCCAAAAACGGTTCACCGGCGAAGGATGTGGTAAACACCAATATTCCGGAAGGCAATCCTCATAGGAACTTACTTTTTGGGTAAGATTTAGATTTCCAGACAGGTAATAACTAGCAGCATAAGCTCCAATAAGAATGGTAAGTTGAATATTCTTTAATTCTGAAAGGATAGGATTATGCCACATAGGCGCACATTCTTTTCGCGGCGGGGCATCGCCGGTTTTGGCTTTACCGGAATAGCAAAATCCGATAGGGAGAATCGCGAAATTATTGGTATTATAAAAAGTAGTTTCATCTACACCCAACCATTCCCGAAGTTTCTTTCCGCTTTGGTCGTTCCAGGCAATCCCGGTTTGATGCACTATTCTTCCAGGCGCCTGACTTATTAAAACAATTTTTGAATTTTTGGTCGCTTCAACTATAGGTTTTGGCCCAAGCGGCAAATACTTTTCACAAAACGTACAGTTTCTGGCTTCTTTTAGCAATTGCTGCATTAAGCTTTTCCTTTTACTACAATTACAATTTCCCCTTTTGGTGGTTTTTTGGTGTAATGCTGAAGTACCTCAGCAGCAGTGCCACGAATTGTTTCTTCGTGAAGTTTTGTGATTTCCCTGGAAACCGAAACCGGGCGATCTTCTCCAAAATATTCCATAAAATGCTTTAGTGTTTTTAGCAATTTATGTGGTGATTCGTAAAAAATCATTGTTCGGGTTTCTTCAGCAAGTAGATTCAATCGGGTTTGTCGGCCTTTTTTTACTGGCAGAAAACCTTCAAAAATAAATTTATCGTTTGGAAAACTGCTGTTTACCAGTGCAGGCACAAAAGCCGTGGCGCCAGGAAGACAATCTACTTCAATTCCGGCTTCAACACAGGCCCGTGTTAATAAAAATCCCGGATCTGAAATTGCCGGAGTTCCAGCATCGCTTATAAGTGCAATATTTTCGCCACTTTTAATACGCTCAACTATCGCATCTACAGTTTTATGCTCGTTATGCATATGATGACTGTGCATATGCGTGCTAATCTCAAAATGCTTCAGTAGTTTCCCGCTGTTCCGGGTATCTTCAGCAAGAATAGTATCTACTTCTTTTAGTACTCTAACTGCTCTAAAAGTCATATCTTCTAAATTACCTATTGGTGTGGGGACCAGGAATAATTTTCCCATTTAGGAGACTTTAATGTTGGAATTTGTTCTCTATTTTAGCCATAAATCGCTCTTCGTAATCTTCTTTTCCCTGCCAATGGTTATAATCTGGTTTTACAACCAACTGAATGAATTTTTGAGCTTCATCTAAAGAACTAAAGGTGTTTAACTGGGAAAGCACCCGGTTATAATCTGAAGAATTTCCGTCAAAAAGATTTTTTATAAATGAAAGTCGTTCGTTAAGGCCAATATTAATTCCTTTTTTCAACCTGTCGTTTACAGATCTTGGTTTTTGATCTTTCTGTCTATTATTTAAAGGTTCAAAATCTGGAAGATTATCATAATCTACCCCAATATTTCTGAAATCGTTTTTAGGTGCTTCAGGTTTTGGTTTTACGGGTTCTCCTTTAAATTTTGGTGCTTGCTGTCTAACAGGTGGTGCTTGTGGCTTGGGATTTGCCTGTTCTATAAGTTCATCAACGCGTTCTGATTCCGCAGGCATTTGCGCTACGATATCCTTAATTTTTTCGGTATTAGGCTCGGTAATCGCATCTGCATCTTCACGATATTCGGTACCATCAGGAGCATAATCATCCCGTTCTTCTCGAACCGGGGCTTTTTGCTGAATTTTCTTTTCAAGCTTAGGGGTTGGTGTAGCTTCAGGAGCATCAAAAGCTTGTAAATTTTGTTCAGTAAAATTCAATATTGAAAGCTGCTCATACAAGGTCGCCGCTTTTAATTTAAGCGCTTTCGTATCCAGGTTTTCTTTTTCAGAAATTATCTCTTCGGCAAGTTTTACTAACTCTGTTCTAAGTCTATTTTTCATTTTTCAGCAATATTTATGAACCCTTTTTATTATAAAACCAATATTAAAATTCAATATAATCACTTACAAAAAAAGTGCCTTAATTTGGTTTAATAACTTTAGCGCTTACCAACCGGCAATGGCTTGTATTTTTAATAAATTTGTTCCACCTTTATCAAAAAGGGTAAGTTCCCATTTCGATTTGAAAATTACAAAATGTTTCTCGAAAATACAGTAAATCACGAAGAGCAATTTGGCTGGATTGAAGTTATTTGCGGCAGTATGTTCTCTGGTAAGACCGAAGAGCTAATTCGCCGTTTAAAAAGAGCCCAGTTCGCCAAACAAACCGTAGAAATCTTTAAACCCGCCATAGACATTCGCTATGACGAGGAAATGGTGGTTTCTCATGATTCTAACGAGATTAGATCTACTCCGGTGCCTTCAGCTTCAAATATCAGGATTCTTGCAGATGGTTGTGACGTAGTAGGAATTGACGAAGCCCAGTTTTTTGATGATGAAATTGTTACTGTTTGTAATGATTTGGCTAACCGCGGAGTTCGGGTAATTGTTGCCGGTCTGGATATGGATTTTAAAGGAAATCCTTTTGGTCCTATGCCCTATCTTATGGCAACTGCTGAATATGTAACCAAAGTTCACGCGGTTTGCACAAGAACCGGAAACCTGGCGCAATTTAGTTACCGGAAAGCAATTAATGACGATTTGGTTTTTCTTGGGGAGAATGAAGAATATGAACCTTTAAGTCGCGGTGCTTATTATAAAGCAATGCTTAGAGAAAGGGTTAAGAAATTAGATGTGAACGATGCTGAAGAACTACACCCAAACTTAAAGAAAAAGAATGCCTAAAGCCGAAGAAACTGTTCTGGAGATAGATCTCAACGCACTTGCTCATAATTTTAAAACCATAAAATCCCAGTTAAAACCCGGCGTAAAATTTATGTCGGTTATTAAAGCTTATGCCTACGGAAATGATTCTGTAGTTATGGCTCAAAAACTGGAAGAGCTGGCTACCGATTATTTTGCTGTTGCTTATACTGAAGAAGGCATTAGATTGCGGAAAGCGGGAATTAACAAACCTATTTTAATTCTACATCCTCAGCCTGTAAATTATGCTGAAGTTATTGAAAATTGCCTGGAACCTAATTTATACAGCGCAAGAACGCTTCAGCTTTTTATTGAAATTGCTGAAAAGCTGAAGCAGGATAATTATCCAATTCATTTGAAATTCAACACGGGAATGAACCGCCTTGGATTTACTGAAGCCGATTATCATCATATTCCCGAGAAATTAGAAAAGACAAAATCGGTAAAAGTTGTTTCGGCATTTTCGCATTTAGCGGCCAGTGAAGACTGGAAAGAGCGGGAATTTACGCTTTCGCAAATTTATAAATTCAAGGATTTAGCTGGAAAACTTTTAGATGATGTTGGATACGAACCGCTTTTACACCTTTGTAACACTTCAGCTATTTTTAATTATCCTTCAGCCACTTTTTCTATGGTAAGAAGCGGCCTTGGGCTTTATGGTTTTGCGAATGATCCTAACCTGGATGAAAAATTAAAACCGGTTGGTACGCTTAAAACGGTAATTTCCCAAATTCAGAACTTAAAAGAAGGAGATACAGTTGGCTATAGTCGTGCTTTTAAAGCTGAAAAAATTACCAGAACCGCTACAATTCCCATTGGGCACGCCGATGGAATTAAACGCATTTACGGCCACGGAAAAGCAGGTGTTTTTGTAAACGGCGAATATGCACCAATTGTGGGAAATGTGTGTATGGATATTATTATGATAGATGTCACCAACATTGATTGTAAGGAGGGTGACGAAGTAATTGTTTTTGGTGGACCCCAGCACGTAACAAAGCTTGCCGGTGATGGCGGGACTATTTCTTATGAACTTATTACCGGAATTTCACAGCGGGTAAAACGGATTATTATTGAGTGATTTTTATTCAGGATAAATCGTTTTTAAATTTTGTGTAAATTGGCTTGGTAATAACTAATACAATCCAATATCATGAGTTTTATCAAAGATTTTAAGGCTTTTATGCTGAAAGGCGATATTATAGCCCTGGCTACCGCAGTAGTAATCGGTGCCGCCTTTAACAAAATTGTTGCTTCTGTTGTTGCCGATGTGATTATGCCCATAATTGGTCTATTAACCGGAGGAACAGATTTCACCCAACAGTTTATCTCATTAGACGGAGTTTCATACGAGACTCTTGAAGCAGCAAAAGAAGCTGAAGCAGCTGTAATCACCTACGGAAATTTAATAGATACCATTATTCATTTTCTTATTGTAGCCTTTTTTATATTTTTGGTGCTACGGGCTTATGAAAAGACCAAAAAGGAAAAAGAAGCACCAAAGTTGGTGGAACCAAAAGGGCCAACCCAGGAAGATTTGCTTACTCAAATTAGGGATGAGCTAAAAAAACAAGGTAATACACCTTAAAAATATTCAAGATACGAGCACCGCTATAC
>JAGXIG010000039.1 GCA_024635815.1 Salegentibacter sp. | reverse complement strand
CCGCGCTTTTTAGCCTGGATAAAAAAGTAAACCGCCAGCAGGATAAAAATTACAAGCCCCGCACGAAGCAAAATATTCTGAACAAATTCATTTCCAAATATATATTTAGAAAGTAAAACGGCAACAGTTGCCTGAATAATCACCACAATCGTAGCTCCTAGAGCAACAAAAAGTCCGTTTTTCTTGCCTTTTTCAACACAGGTTTTAGCCACTGTCATGTTCACCAAACCAGGCGGTAATACTCCGAGTAAAGCTGCGAAATAAGTAATTAGAAAAAGTTTTGTTTCCTCCAAAGAGACTTATTTTATCCTAAATTGAATGTAAGTTATAGGTTTTCCTTTCTCAAGATACTGTTTTTCATAGAAAGTCTGAATTTCCCTAACTGCCTTTGGCGAATATTCATTCCTGTAAATATCGTGATGTGCATATAGAATTTCGTGACCTGCGCCATGAAGCAGGCCAAGCGTGTAACCGTGCATAAATTCGCTATCGGTTTTAAGGTTTACCAGGCCTTCAGGTTTTAAAATGTGTTTGTATTTCTGTAGAAATTCGGCATTGGTCAATCGGTGCTTGGTACGCTTGTATTTAATTTGAGGATCGGGAAAAGTAATCCAGATTTCGTCTACTTCATTTTCAGCAAAAACACGATCTATTAATTCAATTTGAGTTCTTAAAAAAGCAACGTTTTCAAGACCATCTTCAACGGCAGTTTTTGCTCCACGCCAAAACCGGGCTCCTTTAATATCTATTCCAATAAAATTCTTTTCTGAATCTTGTTTAGAAAGGCCAATGGTATATTCACCTTTTCCGCAGCCCAATTCCAGAACGATAGGATTATCATTTTTAAAAAACTCCTGCTTCCATTTTCCTTTAAAACTGAATTGATCTTTTTCCAGTTCTTCCCGGGAGGGTTGTATCACATTTGTGAATGCTTCGTTTTCCCTGAATCGTCTTAATTTATTCTTACTTCCCACGCCTTAATTTAATATTTTGGTAAAATTAAAGAAAATAGCGCACAGGCCCTTAATATTATATTTGATAAATGCGGAAGAAACGAATTTTAGTAGCGGTTTTAAACTGGGGGCTTGGCCACGCTACACGATGTATCCCTATTATCAATGAATTGCAACAAGAGGATTTTGAAGTTTTTATCGCTTCAGATGGTGCCGCTTTGGAATTGCTAAAAAAGGAATTTCCGGACATTAAGTGTTTGGAGCTCCCTTCTTATAATATTACCTACACTAAGTCCCCCGGATTGCTTAAATGGAAAATATTTGCTGAAAGTCCGCGCTTGTTCAAAATAATTCAGCAAGAGAGAAAGGTTACGCGAGACCTTGTTAAGAAATATGAACTAAACGGAATAATTTCTGACAACCGACCTGGCTGCAGATATAAGCATATAAAATGTGTTTTTATCACACACCAGTTTAGCGTCTTAAGCGGAAACACCACCTATTTAAGCAGCAAACTACATCAAAAATACATTTCCAAATTTGATGAATGCTGGATTCCAGATGCTTCCGGCAACCATAATTTAAGCGGAATTATGGGACATTTAAAAAAAATGCCCGAAAACGTAAAATACATTGGCCCGCTCAGTCGGTTTAATAAATTACCTCAGCAAAAAAAATACGATTTTGCGGTGATCTTATCGGGGCCTGAACCACAGCGTACCATGCTTGAAGAAAAGTTGCTGATTGCTTTTCAAAATTCAGATAACAAGATCATTTTTATTAGGGGTGTGATGGAAGAAAAACAAATTTCTTCAGCAAATAAAAATCTTATTATTAAAAATTATTTGACGACTAAAGCGCTGGAAGAGGTAATTCTTAGCAGTGAAGTTATTATTTGCCGATCTGGCTATTCGAGCATAATGGATTTAGCAAAACTGGAGAAAAAAGCATTCCTTATCCCAACTCCCGGGCAATTTGAACAGGAATATTTAGCCGAACGTTTTATGAAATTAGGAATTGCTCCTTTTTGCAAGCAGGAAAATTTTGAAATATCTAAACTCGACTGTTTAGAAGATTTTTCAGGCTTCAGCAGAATCGGCTTCAAAGTCGATTTCAGGGATATCTTTGCTCTTTTCCAGGGTAAATGAAAATTCGCTCCCCACTCCAAAAACACTTTCTACGTAGATTTTTTCGTCGTGGGCTTCAATAATATGTTTTACGATAGAAAGTCCTAAGCCAGAGCCTCCTTCTCTTCTGGAACCACTTTTATCTACGCGATAAAAACGTTCAAAAACACGGGGTAGGTTTTCTTTTTCTATGCCTTCGCCATTATCGGTTACCCGAACGATTACCTTGTTTTTAATAAGATTTTCTATACTAATTTCAGTAGTTCCGCCTTCTTTTCCATATTTAATGGAATTCACAATTAAATTGGTTAAAACCTGCTGGATTCTGTCCCTATCGGCATAGACCCAAATAGGTTCTTCATAATCTATATCGAAAGTGAGGGTGATGTTTTTTTTGGCAGCTTTCATTTCCAAAAGATCAAAGGAACTCTGAACAAGATCTACAATATTAAAATCTTCTTTTTCCAGATGGAGGTCACCGGTTTCCAGCTTGGTAATCATATCTAAATCCCGAACAATATAAATAAGCCGTTCTACCCCTTTACTGGCGCGTTGTAGGTATTTTTTTCTTACTGCCTTATCCTTCATAGCCCCGTCGAGCAGTGTTAAAATATAACCCTGAACGGTAAAAAGTGGTGTTTTAAGCTCGTGGGAAACATTCCCCATAAACTCCTTTCTATAGGCTTCACGAATTTTAAGCGTGTCTATCTCCAGTTTTTTGTCTTTGGTGAATTTTTCAACCTCGCGGGTAAGGGTAGCCATATCTGTAGTTACCTGGCCGGGTTTTAAGGTTGTAGAGTCTAAAAGCGAAACATTATCGTAGATCTTTTTAATCCGCCTATAAATAAAATACTCTACCCTATATTGAATGATAAAAAAACAGACCAAATAGGTAATCAGTACAAAGGCAAAAAACGGCCCGAGTATAAGTCCGGTGGTAAAATAGGCAAAACCTGCCAGGACCCCACTTAAAAATAGCGTGATATAAAGGGAAGTCTTTATTGCAAATTTATATGAACGCTTAAACTTTTTTGCCATTAAACAACAAACTTGTAGCCTACTCCTTTGACTGTTTTAAAAGATTCGTCCCCAATTTTCTCACGAAGTTTTCTAATGTGAACATCTATGGTACGCCCACCAACTATAACTTCGGCACCCCAAACATTATCCAGAATATCTTCCCTTTTAAAGACTTTTCCGGGTTTAGAAGCTAATAATGATAATAATTCAAATTCTTTTCTGGGTAAAATAATTTCTTCTCCGTTTTTAATCACCTTATACTCATCACGATTAATAATAAGGTCTTTAATTTTTACAATATTGGAGGAAGCCGTGTCGTCTTTAAATCTTCTTAAAAGGGCCTTTACTTTACTAACAAGCACTTTTGGTTTAATAGGCTTGGTTATATAGTCATCGGCACCTGCATCAAAACCAGCCATTTGAGAATAATCTTCCCCACGTGCGGTAAGAAAGGCAATAATGGTTTCTTCCAGTTCTGGCAGCTTTCTTATTTGTGCGCAAGCTTCAATCCCATCCATTTCAGGCATCATTACATCCAGGATAATAAGCTGTGGTTTTTTCTTCTTTGCAATTTTCACCGCATCGGCACCATTATCTGCTGTAATCACCTGATAGCCTTCCGCAGAAAGATTATATCCCACAATTTCCAGGATATCGGGCTCGTCGTCTACCAGTAGTATTTTAATGTCCTTTTTTTTCATTTGGTTTGGTTGAATTGGTAAATATGAAGTAAAAGTAATTATAAATTTGAACTTTAGTAACTCTACCTTCTTTGGTAACCTTAAGCTAACATTATAATCATAAACATGTAATTTCTGCCTAACAGAGGCTTTACAAACCTGCCGTTAATTTGCGCCAGAGAACTAAACACAGAAATGAAGAATTATCTCGCTATACCCACCCTACTATTTTTTAAGGATGGTAATGCAAGCGCAGGACGGAACTACCGGTAAAATTGTCGGGGAAATTACCTGACAATAAAATGGAGAGCCAATCTCATCCTTTTGTAAATGTAATTATTAAAGAAACTAACAAGGGAACCACTTCAGATTTTTGTTATGTAAGCACAATCCCCCCTAGTAACCTTAAGCTAACATTATAATCATAAATACATAATTTCAGCTTAACAGAGGCTTTACAATGCTGCCGTTAATTTGCACCAGAGAACTAAACACAGAAATGAAGAATTATCTATCTATCTTAACCCTGCTTTTTCTAAGTATGGTAATGCAAGCACAAGATGAAACTACCGGTACAATTGCCGGGAAATTATCTGACAATGAAGTGGAGGGTCAACCTCTACCCTTTGCTAATGTAATTATTAAAGAAACAAATAAGGGAACCACTTCAGATTTTGACGGGCTATATGCTTTAAAAAATATTGAGCCCGGAACCTACACAGTAGAATTTAGCTTTATAGGTTACGAAACTTTACAAATACCAAATGTTGAAGTTGTAGCAGGAAAAGTTACTGAAGTTAATACCGGACTTGGAGCCAGCGCCGCAGCTTTAGATGAAGTTGTTATTTCTACTGTTTCAAGACAGGATTCTGAAGTCGCTTTACTTTTAGAACAAAAAAGCGCTATACAAATAAAGGAAAGTATTGGTGCCCAGGAATTAGCCAAAATAGGGGTTACTGATGCCGGTACTGCAACGACCAAAATATCTGGAGTTACCAGTAGTGAAGCTTCAGGAGATATTTTTGTAAGAGGATTAGGGGATCGCTACCTCTACTCTACGCTAAACGGTTTACCTATCCCATCAGACGATGTAGAGCGTAAGAATATAGATTTAGGCCTTTTCCCAACCCGTGTTATTAAAAGTGTTGGAATTAGCAAGACCTTTTCTCCTTCCTCTTCTGCAGATCAGGCCTCAGGAAACATTGATATTGAATCCAGAGAGCTAACTGGAAGTGAAGAACTAGATTTCGGAATCAGGTTTGGTGTTAACACCAATGCGGTAGGACAGTTTTCCGATTTTAAAGTAAGCCCTAATCAGGAAAACGCTTATTTCGGATTTCACCAGCAAAACATTCCAATTGAATATACTTTATATAATCAACCCTGGGATCCACAAACAGCAAATGCACCTGTTAACAGAAGATATGCTTTAACTGCTGGAAAGAAATTCGGCGAAGACTTAAAAGTACTTTTAACAGCGTCACAATCCAGCAAATTTGAATATCGTGAAGGAGAGTTTACCGAATATAGAAACAACAACCGTTACGATTATTTTACTGATGTAGAGAATTTTACTCAAACCGATAATACTACCGGGATGTTAGATGTACTCTATGAGCTTAGCGACAATCACGAAATTAAAGCGACCAGCCTTTTTATAAATAAACTTACCGATGAAGTTTACGAAAGCGGTAGAAACGGTGAAGGTGTTGTTTTTGAAGAGACCGGTCCTGCCGAAGGTCTAAACCAGTTTGTTCGTGACCAGAATATCAAACAAACCAGGTTATGGATTAATCAGTTGCACGGAACCCATAATTTTTCAGAAAAAAATGAATTGAATTGGGGTTTAGGATACAACCTTGTTAATGCCGATGAGCCTAATCGTATTAGAAACGAAGTGAATTACGACGGCGAAAATTTCATTCAATTAGGAAGAATGGGCGGCTATCAACAGAGAAAGTCTTCCCAGAAAATTGAAGATAACGAAATTAATGCTTTCGTAGAAGACAGGTTTACTTTTGCAGATACTGAAGAGGAAGCGGAAACCAAAAACATATTTGTAGACTTTGGCGGAAGCTACCGTAACAAACAAAGGGATTTTGTTTCCCGCTTTTTTGGAGTTGTAGAGCGTCCAACCAATACTTATAATCCTACTTCTTTAGATAATCTATCAAGTGTTTTTACCATAGATAACTTTAGAAGTGGAAACCTTCAAATTAACGAACTTACTCCAGATTTTTACCAGGCTGAATTACAATCTTATGGTGGATTTGTAAACTTTAACTATGGAAAAGATAATTGGAATGTTAACCTTGGAGCAAGATTCCAGGAAGATGAACTTAATGTAGATTTTAGGGTAAACAATTATCCGGCAAACCTCCCACAGTTTTCAAACCAATCTTACAATAACATCTATCCGAGTTTAAATTTAAAATATTCTCCAAACGAGAATTCAAATATCAGGCTTTCGGCTAGCAAAACCATTACCCTTCCGGAATTTAAGGAAATTGCTCCTTTTGAATATGTATCTCAAACCGGTCAAGTAACTAGGGGGAATCCGGACCTTGATGCTTCCAATAACCTGAATTTCGATTTAAAATATGAATTTTTCCCGACTTCTGGACAGCTTGTTTCCCTAACTGGATTCTATAAGAATATTCAGGATCCTATCAATAAGGTGCAAGATAGAGGCGCAGCAGGTGTGTTCTCTTATTTCAACGCCGGGGAAGAAGCAAATATTTACGGGTTGGAACTTGAGACCAGACTGGATGTTATTGATAACGAAAGTCCGGAAGGTTTGGATCTGGAAGTTGCTTTTAACGCTTCAAGAATGTGGCACAAGCAAGGTCTTAAAGAGGTTTTTGATGGAGAAACTTTTATTAGAACTTTTAGATATAATAATAAAAGCGAGATCGGCCTGCAAGGAGCGTCCGATTGGATCTTTAACGGATCATTAAACTTCTCTACAGAATCAGAAAATCCATTTAGAGCTTCCGTAGTAGGAAATTACGCTTCAGATAAAATATATGCTCTTGGAGCGCCTGAAGCTCAAAACCAGGGAGATGTATTTTATAACGATGAAATTATAGAAAAAGGCTTTGTAACCTTAGACCTTATAGTAAGCAAAAGTCTTGGAGATCATTGGGATTTCCAATTACGTGGTCAAAACCTTTTAAATCCTGAAATAGAAAGAGTACAGGATATTAGACCCAGTTCTACCGGCATCGAAGCCACCCAAACTGTAAGATCTTATACCAGAGGTTCAGTTTTAAGCCTTGGAATAAACTATTCATTTTAACCACAAATATTAACCATTCAATTATTTAAACCTTAAATTATGAAAAATTTTAAAAACCGATTTTTACCAACTTTAGCCCTTGCATTCGGGCTGGCAATCACAGGCTGTAGCTCTGATGATGAATTTGAAAGACTGGATGACGACGATCCAACCCCAACCCCCGAAGGAACCGAACTTAATGGTAGCATTGAAGAAGACCGCGTTTTAGATGCGAGTGAAACTTATAATCTTACCGGTGTTTTTTCGGTAGAATCAGGTGCAACCTTAACCATTCCTGCAGGAACCGAGATTGTTGCAGATACAGATGAAGATGCCACAGGTGTTTACATCGTAGTTCAAAAAGGAGCTATGATAGATATTCAGGGTTCATCTTCAGCTCCTGTAATTATGAGATCTTCTAACGGTGAACGAGGAAGCTGGGGCGGACTTGTAATTGCCGGTGACGCTGAAAGCACCGCTGGTGTAGATGCTACTGCTGAAGTTGGTGGTATTGTATATGGCGGAAGCAATCCTGAAGACAATTCTGGTTCTATTGAATACCTTGTACTTTCTGATGCCGGTGCGCAAATAAATTCAGAATCACAATACAACGGACTTTCACTTTACGCGGTTGGTTCCGAAACAACTATTGAAAACATTGCGATCCTTAACGGTTCTGATGATGGAGTTGAATTCTATGGAGGTTCTGTTTCTGCTACCAATCTTTATTTAGAAAACAACGAAGATGATGCTGTAGACTGGACAGAAGGCTGGAACGGTACAGTTACCAATACTTACGTACTACACAGTATTGAAAATTTCTCTACTGCAATTGAAGCTGATGGTGTTAATGGAAATCCAACTATTGAGAACTTTACTGCAGTTTCTTCTACCGGTGGTGTTGCTTTACAATTTAAAGCACAATCTGGTGCAACTATTACTGGCCTTTCACTTTCTGGATACGATACCGCTTTAGATATCGCTGAAGAATCAAGAACTGACCTTTCTGGAATTCAACTGAATGGCGCTACCGCAGAATTGGATTTAGATTATTCTGAAGCACAAACCGTAGATCCTTCAATATTTGATTGGGTTGACAATCGTGGAAACGTTTCGGTACTTCCTGGAACTATTGACGAAGATTTTTCATTAGACGCGAATGCAGAATATATAATTAACGGTATAGTTTCTGTTGAAGAAGGTGCAACCTTAACAATTCCTGCAGGAACTAAAATTACTGCAAGAAGTGACAACGACACCGAAAGCACCAGCATTTATGTTGTTGTTCAAAAAGGAGCTATGATAGATATTCAGGGAACTGAAGAAAATCCAGTAGTTATGTCTTCTACTTCCGGTGTAGCTGGAAGCTGGGGCGGACTTGTAATTGCAGGTAATGCTGAAACTACAGCTGGTATTGATGCAACTGCTGAAGTTGGTGGAATTATCTACGGAGGTGATAATCCTGAAGATAATTCAGGTTCTATTGAGTATCTTATTTTATCTGATGCCGGTGCGCAAATTAATTCAGAATCTCAATATAATGGGCTTTCACTTTACGCAGTTGGATCTGGAACAACAATAGAAAACATCGCCATTCTTAATGGATTAGACGATGGGGTTGAATTCTATGGAGGATCGGT
>JAGXIG010000005.1 GCA_024635815.1 Salegentibacter sp. | reverse complement strand
GGATTCCATATATTTTGGTTGAGAAACAATTATGGTGTCAAGATCTGTTGCACCAATTTCTTCAAAATAAGAATCCCAGTCTATCGCTGAAACCATATTTTTAAGTTCGGCTACAGTTTTGGGATTATAAGTATTACGGGCATCACGACGCTCTACTTTATCCAGTTGAGGTTCTGCCAGGCCGGTTTCAAAAGCAAGAATGCGCTCTGCGGCTTCTGCAGCTTCATCTTCAGAATAATCTATATACTGAAGCATTCTGGTGATGTGTTCTTTATATTTTTCCCTTTTTTCTTTGGAATCTGAATCATCCGCAACATAGTAATCACGATCTGGTAAACCCAATCCGGCAGGATATAGGTAAGCAGCGTTCATATTACTGTTTTTTGCATCCGAACGAACCCCGAAAGAGAAGAATCCTGCACCGCCGTATTGTTGCATTTCGGTAAGGAATTCCTGAAGGTCTTCTTTATTTTCAATAGCATCTACTTTTGCTAAATATGGTTTTACCGGTTCAACGCCTTTTTCATTTCGGGCAACCGTATCCATGATCGTATTGTATAGGTAAACCGCTTTGGCCTGGTCACTTGACGGGTCTAAACTGTCGTTGGCAGAAGCACCTTCTAGAATTGCCATGGCATCCTCATCGGTACGCTCACGCAATTCCATAAAACTTCCCCAGGTAGTCTGGTCTGAAGGGATTTCGGTAGAATCTACCCATTTCCCGTTTACATATCTAAAGAAATCATTCTGAGGTGCAACAGTAGTATCCATATATGCAAGATTAATACCGTGTACTTCTTCATTTTCAGCCTGGTCTTTGTCGTTATCCTGACAACTGCTCAAGGTGGCAGCTCCCAAAACCGACAAGAACATCACTTTGGTTATTTTTTTCATGTGTGGTTTAAATTATTATGAATTTTGGCGCTAAAGTACTAAAAAGTAGCATACTTAGCTGAAGATTATTTTAGGCTGAAAATTTATTGATTTTTAAAGTGAGGAAGGACTTCTTTGTACTATTTATATTGAAGGTTTAATCAATTTTATTGATTAATTGTTTATCGAATTTTTCCTTCAATTTAGTTACTTCTTCAACATTCTCATTTGGAACGGTAATGGAAAGCACATAATGAGCAATTTTCCAACCTTCATTGGTTTTTTGAAGTACACCTGAGCCACGGCAGATTCCCATTTGTGTATTTAGCAACTCATCAAACCAGGCAGTTTTGCTGTTTTCTTCAGTATAAATATTTCGTTCTAAAGTTGTGAAACTCCAGGCATTTCCACGATCAAAATATGGTTTTGAAAATTCCCTAAAATCATCGTTTTGCCAGTTTTCAGTAGCATCGGTGCCTATAAAAACGCCGTCATCGGTCATTAAGCTGAAATACGTGTCGAAATTGGCTTCGGCAGCGGCTTGGTGCCATTCGGTTAGAACTTTATCTATATTAGATTTTTCCTGAGCGGAAAGACTTATGCTGAAGATTAGGAAAAGTAAGGCTATGTGTTTTTTCATCCTGAAATTTTTAATTCAAGATAGCAATTTTTATGAATTGCGATTTAGAAAAAAATCGGTGAATTATGCTTCTGGGACTGAATCTATAGCAATTGTATCTCGTTCTGCTCTAAATTCATCGAGCTCGTCTTCAAAATCTTCCAGTGTTTTCAGGAAAAGTTCGTTAAGCTGAATTTTAAAATTATTGAATTCATCGGGAATTTCACCAGCAACTTCAGTAATAGCTTCAGCATCTAATTGTCGGCGACGAGAAAGTTGCTCTAAGACCTTTGCTTTGGTAGCTAAAACATTGGCGCGGGCTCTTACCGCATTAGAGCTTAAAGAGTCTGGAATGCTGGTAGAAAGGGATTCCATAACCTGAGAAATAGGTCGGGAACTTTCTATAGTTTGCTGCAGATTATAGTTTTTTAACTGGTCTACTTCATTCTGGGCGGCGATGTAAGCCAGCCATTGTATGGCGTGTTTTCTGGCTTCAGGTAGTAAAACCACTTCTGCGTTAGTAGTTTTTATGGGTCGGTTTAAAGCCGTGGAGTCTAGTTGGGTGCCGGCAATATTTTGATTTTGTGACTTTTCGCCACAAGACAAGAGAAAAATAAATGATATAAAAATCAGTTTTTTCATATAATTACAAAGTTAATCTAAAATATTTCAGATTTCATAAATTCATGGGGCGAAAGCCTAAGGCATAAAAGATTTCTAATAAAAGTAAAGGTTTTGCCTATTTCATTACGAAAACCTCTGTATAAATAAATATATTTGCGGAAAAATCAATACTATGGCCGGGAAAATTTTAATTATTGGAGCTTGTGGACAAATTGGAACCGAGTTGACGCTTAAATTAAGAGATCTCTACGGAAATGATAAGGTAGTGGCCAGTGATGTCAGGGATGGTAGCAAGGAGCTTATGGAGTCTGGGGCTTTTGAAATTGCCGATGCAACTGATGCCGGTTTAATAGAGTCTATTATTGATAAGCACGGCATTTCTGAAGTTTACCTTATGGCCGCGATGTTAAGTGCTACTGCTGAAAAAGCCCCGATGAAAGCCTGGAACCTTAATATGGATTCTCTTTTTCATGTTCTTAATTTTGCTAAGGATAGAAAGATTGAAAAAGTATTTTGGCCATCGAGTATCGCAGTTTTTGGTCCTACAACACCTAAAAACGATACGCCGCAAACTACCATTATGGAACCTTCTACGGTTTATGGGATCAGCAAACAAACCGGTGAAAGATGGTGCGAATATTTTCACGATAAATACGGCGTAGATGTAAGAAGTTTGCGGTATCCAGGAATAATAAGTTACAAAACCCTTCCTGGCGGTGGAACTACAGATTACGCGATAGAGATCTTTCATGAAGCCTTAAAAAATAAAGCCTATACTTCTTATTTGGCTGAAGATACCGGGCTCCCCATGATGTATATGGACGATGCGATTAAAGCAACCGTAGATATTATGGAAGCGCCATCAGAAAAAGTAAAGGTGCGTTCTTCTTATAACCTTTCGGCTTTGAGTTTTACACCTAAAATTCTTGCTGAAGCTATTCAGAAAGAAATTCCGGAGTTTAGAATTTCTTACGACCCCGATTTTAGACAAAAAATTGCTGATTCCTGGCCATCGAGTATAGATGATTCTGAAGCCAGAAAAGACTGGCAATGGGAACACGATTTCGATTTGAAAAGGCTGGTAAAGGAAATGCTTGCTGGAGTTTCTGCGCAATTAAAAACCTCGAGATAGTTTTTTCTTTTTATAAACCCATCATAGCCTGAGTTGTGGGGCTATAAAATGGTGTGGGCATACCCGAAATTAAAATCAGTAAAATTAAAAAAAGCCGCTATCACAGCGGCTTTTCAAGTTCTTGAAATAGGATAATATATATTATTCTATAACGCGTACTTCCGCAGCGTTAACTCCTTTTCTACCTTCTACTTCAACGTACTCAACTTTATCACCTTCGTTCAAGCTTTCGCCATCTAATCCAGTAATGTGTACGAAGATGTCTCTTCCTGTTTCGTCGTTGGTAATGAATCCATATCCTTTTGATTCATTGAAAAATTTAACTGTACCTTCCATCGTAATAATAAAATAAATAATTAATAAAGGACAAAGTTAGCAATATATTAGTGATGACAATGCAATATTTTTGATTTTCTTTTGAAAGACTTCTAAAACAGGTGCTTAATCTATGCCTTTATCTTTCATTCTATCCATGTTCTCTTTAGTGAGAGTGTAGTCTTGAAGCCGTTTTCCCTTCCACCTTACATACAGGAAAATAGGCATTAAAATAAATGCACTTGCCAGAACTGCAAGGCCAATTATCTGGTCTCCGAGCAAAACATCTCCATAAGTGCGGTAATAAAACCCCACGCCGATGGCTATTAATATTAAAATTCCTAATATTTTTAAAATAGTATTCATAGTATTAAACAGTTACTTCTATTAATTTTTGACGGTAAGCGGTGAGTAATTTGGATTTTGAAATAAAACCAACATATTTGTCATCATCTACAACCGGGAGGTTCCACGCATTTGTTTCCTGAAATTTACTCATAATGTCTTTCGGTCTATCTTTCCTAAGGTCTATTATTTCCGGGGCTCTTTGCATAATATCGCTCACCTTTACTTCTTTATACATTTTCTGGTCGAACATTATCAGCCGTATATCATCCAACAGAATAATTCCTAAGAATTTACGATTTTCATCGATAACGGGATAAAGATTTCGGGAAGATTTTATTACGCCTTCGTGGATAACATCCCCCAGGTTCATGTCTATATTAAGAGTCACAAAGTTTTTTTCTATAATCTGCTGAATATTCAAAAGCGTTAAAACAGCCTGGTCTTTATTATGGGTTAACAAATCGCCACGTTTCGCGAGTTCCATAGTATAAACCGAATGCGGCTGAAACTGATTGGTAATCATGTAAGAAATGGCAGCGGTGATCATTAAGGGCACAAAAAGCTCGTAGCCGCCCGTAAGTTCAGCAATAAGGAAAATCGCGGTGAGCGGCGCGTGTAAGACCCCAGCCATTAACCCGGCCATTCCTACCATTGTGAAGCTACTTACTGAAATAGGGTTTTTTAGTATTCCAAGGTTATTTACAATTAGGGCGAAACAGTGGCCCATAGCACTTCCCATAAATAATACCGGTGCAAAAATACCACCAACACCTCCAGCTCCAAAAGTGAGGGAAGTAGCGATAATTTTAAAAATTACGAGTCCGGCGAGAAGGGTGATTACTACCCAGATGTTATCTAAATAATCGTTAAATAAATTAGTTCCCAGGGCATCGAGATAATCTTCAGCCAGGAGGTTATTTATCACATTATAACCTTCACCATAGAGCGGAGGAATAAAATAAATAAGAACTCCAAGTCCAAGCCCGCCAATTAACAGCCTGTAAAAAAGGGAATCTATCTTTTTAAAAGCATCGCCAATTTTAAAATAAATGTGGGTGAAGTACATAGAACAGCCAGCCGCAAGTACTCCCAGGATTATATAAAAAGGAACTTCAGAAATAGTAAAATTGTCCTCAAGCTCAAAAGGTAAAATAATATCAGAGCCAAAGAAAAAATAAGACGTGAGAATCGCAGAAACTGAGGCGATAAGCAAGGGAACCATAGAAATTAAAGTAAGGTCCAGGCTAAAAACTTCAATCGCAAAAATAATCGCAGCGATAGGCGCTTTAAAGATAGATGACATAGCTCCGGCAGCCGCACAACCAATTAATAAGGTGCGGGAGCTTTGGTTCATCTTAAAAAATCGTGAAATATTGGAGCCCAAAGAAGCCCCGGTTGCTACCGTAGGCCCTTCCAGTCCCACAGATCCTCCAAAACCAACCGTTATTGGTGCGGTAATAATCGAGGCATACATCTGGAAAGAGCGCATAATTCCTTTTCGTCTTGAAATAGCGTAAAGCGTAGAAGGAATACCATGACCTATCTTTTTTTTTAGAATCACTTTAATAACAAAAAGCGTAAGGCTTAAACCAATTAGCGGAAAAATAAAATAAAAAGCGTGGTGGTAATTTATAATTAAGCTTCCCTCCAGTAGGCGCTGTATAAAGTGGGTAAGGTTTTTAATAATAACTGCGCCCAAACCTGCGGTAAACCCAATAATAGCGCTTAAAATCATCAAGAATTGCTGATGACTTAAATGCCGGTTACTCCAGTCTGAAAAACGGATTAGTAGTTTTGTAGCTTTGGTGCCCACTCAAAATTTTATTTAAGTGAAGATAAAAAAATCCCGATGTGAAACCGGGATTTAATATCAATTATAATTTTACTCGATAATCGAGATTTAAATGCCCTGACGCTTGCCTTGAATTCAAAGAATCATTTCCCATTAATACTTTTTGAGCTTTTTTCCAGGGAGTTTACCTTTAAATGAAGTTCTTTGAGTTGTGCTTCGTCAAGGGTGGCGGGTGCATCTATCATCACATCCCGACCGTTATTGTTTTTAGGAAAAGCAATAAAATCCCTGATGCTTTCCTGGCCTCCAAGAATCGCTACTAATCTATCAAAACCAAAGGCGATCCCGCCGTGAGGAGGCGCGCCATATTGAAAGGCATCCATTAAAAAGCCGAATTGTGCTTTTGCTTCTTCTGGTGTAAAACCAAGATAATCGAACATTTTAGCCTGGGTTTCCTTATCGTGGATCCTTATAGAACCACCGCCAATTTCATTTCCGTTCAAGACTAAATCGTAGGCATTGGCACGAACTTCTCCCGGTTTTGTTTCAAGAAGTGCAAAGTCTTCTTTTTTCGGGGAAGTAAAAGGGTGGTGCATCGCGTGAAAACGATTTGTTTCTTCATCCCACTCTAAAAGTGGAAAATCTACAACCCAAAGCGGAGCGAATTCGTTGGCTTTTCTCAAACCTAATTCGTTTCCTAAATGCATTCTTAAAGCACTAAGCTGAGTTCTGGTTTTGGTGGCATCGCCGGCCATTACAAGTATAAGATCACCGGGCTTGGCATTTGTAGCGTCTGCCCAGGTTTTTAAATCTTCTTCGGAATAAAATTTATCTACTGAAGATTTTAAAGTTCCATCTTCATTATATTTTGCCCAAACGAGTCCGTTAGCGCCTACCTGTGGTCTTTTAACCCAGGAGATTAATTTGTCTATTTCTTTTCTTGTGTATGAAGCTGCTCCCGGAACCGAGATTCCCACAACCAATTCCTGCTGATCGAAAACATTAAAACCTTTGTTTTTCGCAAGCTCGTTTAATTCCGCAAACTCCATCCCAAATCTAATATCGGGCTTGTCGTTTCCGTATTTTTTCATCGCTTCAGCGTAGGTCATTCTAGGGAATTCCGCTACGTCCACGCCATTGATCTCTTTCAGTAAATGCCTGGTTAAACCTTCAAAAATATTCAGGATGTCCTCTTGTTCAACAAAAGCCATTTCACAGTCAATTTGCGTGAATTCCGGCTGTCTGTCGGCTCTAAGGTCTTCATCCCTAAAACATTTCACAATCTGGAAATATTTATCCATTCCGCCAACCATAAGCAATTGCTTAAAGGTTTGTGGCGATTGCGGAAGGGCGTAGAACTGACCTTCGTTCATTCGGCTTGGTACTACAAAGTCACGAGCACCTTCAGGAGTAGATTTTATTAAATACGGAGTTTCTACTTCAATAAAATCCTGCTTAGAAAGATAGTTTCTAACTTCCATTCCAACCTTATGGCGAAATTTCAGCTTATTTTTTACCGGATTTCTACGAATATCCAGGTAACGGTATTTCATCCTTAGGTCTTCACCACCATCGGTTTCATCTTCAATCGTAAAAGGAGGCGTTAGGGAAGTATTCAGAATATTAACTTCTTCAACTAAAACTTCAATTTCACCGGTTGGAATATTTGTATTCTTAGACTCTCGCTCAATTACTTTTCCGCTCACCTGGATTACAAATTCGCGACCCATTTTCTGGGCTTTTTGCATAAGTTCCTTTGAGGAGCGATCTTCATCAAAGATAAGCTGAGTGATGCCGTAACGATCGCGCAAATCTACCCAAACCATAAAACCTTTGTCCCTTATTTTTTGAACCCAGCCCGAAAGTTTTACTTCCTGACCAATTGAAGCTGCATTTAATTCCCCACAGGTATGACTTCTATACATAATATTCCTAAAATTTTAAGTAGCGCAAAAGTAAGAAGTTCTAATGGGTTTCCCGATAAAATAGCTCTAGAAAATGTCTACTAATTTAGATTTGAAAATTCAGAATTGCAGGTTAAATTCTTCTACATTTTTTGGATACTATGTTACGGATTATCTCTAAAATTCCCCCATATTAAGTTAAAAAATAACATTCAATAGTCTGTTTGTTAGGTTTTTAAGCATTCAATGTTAATTTAATGTTACGCGATTGTTGTTTTAAAGTAAACATTTAGCTATCTTTGTAAAGTAAAGTTTAAAAAATAAGACTATGAAAAAGATAAAAAACATATTGATGGCTGCCATTTTTACCTTTGGAGCAGCTGCTATGGCGCAAGAAAGTCCGGAACCAAAATTTGAAAAAGAGGGAGATCTTATTAAAGGTACTTTTTTCTATGAAGATGGTTCTGTAAAACAAATGGGAACTTACAAAAACGGAAAGCTTCACGGCGAATGGATTGCTTATGATGCAGAAGGAAAAAAGCAAAGCATCGCTACTTATACTAAAGGTGTTAAAACCGGAAAATGGTTTTTCTGGACTTCAGATAAATTAACTGAAGTAGATTATGATAATAACCAAATTGCAGGGGTAAATACCTGGAAGAGCGATGGTACTTTAGCTGATAACTAAAAGCTAATTTTCTATATAAAATTAAAGGCTGTCTGAAAAGGCAGCCTTTTTTTGTTTTACTAAATAATCGAGATTTAAATTGTTCGAAGCTTGTCTCGAAATTTAAAAATTATATTCTTTCTGAATGCGTCGTGAGCTCGCTCCGAGGTATTTTGCCAAAACAGGTTATTAATCTTTCTCCACCGGTACTGCATCTACCGGTTCTATAAAGGCGATAAAAAGTACGCAGGGAGAATCTCCACATTTTGCCGAATGAGGTTTATTGGCAGGGCCATAGGCATACGTGCCTTCTTTTAAAGTTTGCGGTTGTTCCCCTTTATAAGTCACTTCCATTTCACCTGAGATAAGAACCATCCGCTCGGCAGAGGTATGGGTGTGTTCAGGTATATCTGTATTAGCCGGAACTTTAAAGAAAATATCAGAATTTTTTTCGGCGGGGTTTCCGTGTAAAACGGCAACATTACATCCTTCTGGCATAAAATCAGGGCAGGGCCCCCATTCCAGATTTGAGTCGCTTTTCGTAAACGAGATTGAATTTTCAGAAGTTTCCTGGGCAAAAATTCCGCAGGAAAATAAGAGTATAAGTAAGAAGTAAAGACTTTTTACTTCTGAAAGCTGATGTTGGATTTTCATAATTTCCCGGTTTTAATTGTTTTAATCTTTTAAGTTACTTCAATTAAATGGAAAATGGAATGAGTGAATTCCCTGTAAATAGTGGAAATAAAAAACCCCGAAGTTTCTACTCCGGGGGTCTAATTTTAAGTTCTTGCTTCCAACTTTCTTTGTTTCCGCTCTTTGCGTTTATCGGCGGTTTTAACCTTAATTCGATTTACCAGGTAAAACATCACCGGAACTACGACCAGCGTAAGGAAGGTGGCAAATACCAACCCGAAAATCACAGTCCAGGCCAGTGGCCCCCAGAAGATCACGTTGGCTCCACCGATAAATACTTTAGGATTGTAATCTGTAAACAAACTAAAGAAATCTATATTCAATCCTACCGCCAGTGGAATTAAACCAAGTACGGTTGTAATTGCCGTAAGCAATACAGGTCGTAACCTCGATCTTCCGCCCCTAACAATACAGTCAAAATACTGCGCCCGGGTAAGTAAATCATCTTCATCTAAATTTAGATCCCTCTTTTTCCGATCTATAAGAATTTGGGTATAGTCAATAAGTACAATAGCATTATTTACTACAATTCCGGCCAGCGAGATAATTCCCATCATCGTCATAATAATGATGAAATCCATCTGGAAAATGATCAATCCAAGGAAAACTCCGACTAAACTCAATACTACTGCCATAACAATAATAATTGGTTTGGACAGCGAGTTGAATTGGGCAACAAGAATAAGCAGGATACCACCCATCGCGATTAGCAAGGCTTTAAGTAAAAAAGCCATATTTTCTTCCTGTTCTTCCTGTTCGCCGGTAAACTCTAAAGTTATATCTTTTGGAAGATCATAACTTCTAAGAGCTGTTTTCAATTGACCCACAATCTCATTCCCATTGGAACCTTGCAGCACATTAGAGTAGAGGGTGATCACCCTTTTTAGATCTTTCCTTTTAATTGAACTGAAAGAGGAAGCAGTTTCTGTACTAATCAAAGATGAAATTGGCACCTGGATTATTTCTCCCGTGTTCTGATCTTTAAAAGTAACTGGCTGATTAAACAACACGTTTTCATCATAGCGATATTTATCGGCAAAACGCATATTTATCTCATAATCATCATCACCATCTTTATAAGTAGAAACCTCTTCGCCATAAATAGCCCTTCGTATAGTCTGACCTACCTGGGACGTTGAAACTCCAAGCTGTCCGGCCTTTCTTCGGTCTACTTTTACGCTTAATTCCGGTTTAGATTTGTTGACGTCTATTTTAAGTTCTTCAATTCCGGCAATACTAAGGTCGTTAACGTAGGAACGCAGGTTTTCTGCTTCCATGAGCATTTGCTCATAATCTTCACCTTTAAGCTCCATGTTTATTGGATAACCGGTTGGTGGGCCGGCGGCATCTTTTTCTACTACAATAGAAGCACCCGGGAATCCCTGTACAGCTTCCCGAACTCCAGATAAAACTTCGCTACTACTTACGCCACGCCTTTCGGTGAATTCACGCATAGAGAGCGTAATCTTTGCTTTATGTGGCATTTCATTCTGTTGGCCAACGTCGGTTTGCGGATTTCCCGCACCTTCCCCAACCTGGGAAATAGCCGATTCAACCATAAAGTTGTAACCGTCTTCATCTTCATATTGCTCAATAGCTTCAAATACACGTTGCTCTACTTTTTTGGTAAGTGCATTGGTTTTATGAATATCGGTTCCTTGTGGGTATTCGATATAGGTGATAACCTGGTTGGGCTCATTTTCAGGAAAAAACAGAACTTTTGGTTGTACGAGACCAATCAATACAAAAGAAAGGAAAAGCAGAAGCAAGGTTCCGAAGAAAAATACATAGGCTTTTTTTCCGCGTAGCGCATATTTAAGGGTCTTTTCATAGGCATTTTCCATTTTTTTAAGGGCGGTGTATTGAAAATATTCCACACCCCTGGAAAGAAAATATTTATAAACCCAAAGTAAAATAGCGGCCAGAATTAGAATATTTCCAAACGCCCTAAGTGCCCCCGCATCAACTACAAAACCTACAATTAGTAATAATGCTCCAAATCCGGCAAGGATAGAACTTATTTTCATAAGTTTCTTTTTGGTGAATTCTTCCTCTTCTGTTCTCATAAATTGAGAGGTAAGCATCGAGTTGATGATTAGCGCCACGAAAAGTGAAGAACCTAAAACTATGGAGAGCGTAATTGGGAAAATTACCATAAAACTACCTATAATCCCCGGCCAGAGTCCCAGCGGGAAAAATGCAGCCAGAGTTGTAGCAGTAGAAGCGATAATTGGCCAGGCAATTTCACCTAAACCTTGCTTGGCAGCCTGTTTTCTTGGCATACCTTCGTCCATTAGAGAATAGACGTTTTCAACTACCACAATCCCATTATCTACCAGCATCCCCAGACCCATAACCAATGCAAAAAGCACCATGGTATTTAGGGTATATCCCATACTGGATAGAATAATATAGGAAAGGAACATAGATAAAGGAATCGCGATTCCTACAAATAATGCGTTCCTGAAACCGAGGAAAAACATTAAAACCAAAACTACCAGAATTACCCCAAAAATTATATTGTTCACAAGGTCGTCTACCTGGCTTCGGGTGTTGGTAGAAAGATCGTTAGTGAGACTTATGTATAAACTTTCGGGAAGATATTCTTCCTGTTCTTTTTTTACAATTTCCTTTATCTGATCTACTGCCTCGATCATATTCTTTCCAGCACGTTTTTTTACATCCAGCATCACCACGGGATCCCCATATTCCCGAGCAAAAGTGGTAGCGTCTTTTTCCCTGAAATTAATATCGGCGATATCCTTTAGGAATATATTGCCACCATCTGTTTTTACAACTACATTGTCAAGTTCATCGGGATCTTCAATTTCCCCAATGATCCTGATGTTTTTCTGAATTCCGCTGGTAATTACATTTCCACCAGAAATAGTTCTGTTTTCACCGCTAACTGCGTTTACGATATCTGTAAAACTTACTTTTGAAGCAGTCATTTTATAGATATCTACCGCGATTTCAACCTCCATTTCTTCAGCACCACGAATACTCGCTTCCTTTATCTGCGGAAGCAATTCAATGCGCTCCTGTAGATATTCGGCATATTCTTTTAATTGCTGAACGGTATAATCTCCTGTCAAGTTTATATTTAGAATAGGTAGTTCTTCTGAAATATTAAGGTCAAAAACATTAGGTTCTACCTTTGCGCCATTATCTAAGGTAGGCCAGGTAGTTTCGGCTTTCACCATATCTACCTTGTCTTTAACCTTGGTTTTGGCACTTTCTACTTCAACATCTTCTTCAAACTCAACAATTACCAATGAGTAATCCTGAAAAGTAGAAGACGAAATTTCTTTTACCCCGGCAACATCATTAAACTCTTCCTCAAGCGGTTCGGTGATGAATTTTTCAACATCTTCTGCAGAGTTTCCAGGGTTTATAGAGCTAACATAAATTTTGGTCTCAACAACCTCAGGAAAGGTTTCCCGCGGCATATTGTAATATGACATGAGCCCGCCAATCATCACAATGGCGATAATAACATATACCGTCATTTTGTTGTTAATGGCCCAGGTCGAAAGCTTAAATTCTTTATCTAAATTCATTGTAGCTTAGTTTCTTATTTTAACTTCCTGACCATCGCGAAGGTTTTTAGCGCCTTCTACGATTAGGGTTTCTCCGTTTTCCAGTCCTTTGGTAATTTCTATCAGGTTATCGTAAGTATACCCTGTTTCCACAATTTGCCTTTTGGCAGTACCAATATTATCCTCGCCTTCTTTTTCCTGAATCGTAAATACAATACTTTCTCCTTGCGAATTTTTAAGCAAAGCATTCTCGGGAATAATTACAGCGTTTTCCGCAGTATAGTCGTTTAGTTTAATTGTTGCGATTTGGTTGGGTTTTATCATCCCGTTTTCATTAGGAACTGCTACCTCAATATTAAAAGAACGGTTGTTAGGATTAATAGTATTTCCAACCCTTCTTATTTTACCTTCAAATTCACGATCCAGCGAACTAATTTCTACTATTACCTCAGTGCCTTCTCGTACGGTTTGCAAATAGTTTTCCGGAACAGCGGCCTCTACATACATATTTTTTAAACTCACTAAACGAAATAACTGATTTTGCCCCGGGCTTACTACTTCACCTTGTTCGGTAAGTATTTCGTCTACAATTCCGCTGAAGGGGGCTCTTACAATAGTTTTATTTAATTGGGATTGCAATCTTTTTACTGAATTTTGCATAGACTCGAAATTGGTTTTAGCCTCGAGGTATTGCATTTCTGAACCAATATTCTGTTCCCAAAGACGTTCCTGACGCTCAAAAGTGGTCTTAGCCAAAGTGGCTTGAGTTTCTAACTGCGCTAATTCGCTTGAAAGTCCACCATCATCAATTTTGGCAAGGACCTGTCCCTTGTTTACCAGCTGTCCTTCTTTAACGCGCAAATCTTGAAGGATTCCCGAAAATTCAGAATAAATAACAATGTTCTCATCGGTTGCTACATCACCCTGTACTTCAGCATAATGTTTAAAAAGCGTATCGCTAATTTTTTGGGTTACCACCAGGTCTAAACGGCGGGTTTTATCCAGGCGATCTATGGCTTGATCAAGTTTATCCAGATTTTGGGTAAGGTCGCTTTGTTCTTTGCTTAATTCAGCCTTTTTAGCCCTGATTTCTGTGAGGTCTTCATTTTCTATAATTTCGTCTATAGATTTTCCTTCCTCATTATTTCCACACGAGAGCATTAAAATCGGAATACTTAATAAAACAGCTAACTTTTTCATTCTTGAAATTTGATGGGTGAATTTAATCTTCATTGTTATATTTTCTGGTATCCAACAGGTTTTCCAATTCTACCTTGGCGGTAATTACATTCAGCATAGATTGTAAAAAATCTTGTTGCGCCTGGTAAAGCTGGCGCTGGGCTTCGCTAAGCTCAAAACTGCTGGCAATTCCTTCAAAAAATTTGATTTGGTTTTTGTTTTCTATCCTTTCGGCAAGCTCCAGGTTTTTCTTTTGGGCCTGGTAATTTTCAAGGCTAAATTCATAGTCGCTTTTAGCTGAATTGATTTGGCGTTTTACCTCATTTTCGGTTTGTTCCAGTTCTACCATTGCCTGTTCGTATGCAATTTGCTTTTGTTGTGTTCTGGAGTTTCGCATACCACTGCTGAAAATGGGAATGTTTAAACTCACACCTAACATAGATTGAGTGAAATATTCCTGGTTATTATCGAAAAAAGTGAATTCCTGGCTGAAACCCTGAACTCCATAATTCAGGAATCCGCTTAAAGAGGGTAGTGCTTTAGACTTTTCAAGCTTTACTTGAATTTCGCGCGATTCTGCGGTGTTTGCTGCAATACGGTAATCTATATTTTCTTCTATAGGAATTTCTTCCTGCAAAAGTTCTAAATCAAAATATTGCATCGCCAGATTATCAAGTTCTTCGGTTAGGTTAACAGGTATTTCTACCGGAATTCCCAAGGTGAGGTTAAACATTTCGTAGGCAATATCCTTCATGCGCTGGCTTCGGCTTAAATTGTTTTTTAAGTTGAGAAGCGTTATCTCGAGCTGTTCTACATCTTCCTGTTCAGCGAGCCCATTTTTATAGATCTCATTGGTTTCATCATAATTTTTCTGAACGTTCTCAACATTTTTCTGAAGAATGGCAACGTTCTCTTCCGCCAGTAAAACATTTCCGTAGGCATTAATCACGGCTTTCTTTATTTCAAGATCGGTTTTTGTCTTTGCGTTTTCAGAAATTTGAAGCAAGGTTTTAGCTGACTGGATACCTACTATGTAGGAACCGTCAAAAATTAATTGGTTCCAGGTTGCTGTGGCATTTACATTATGTTTTGTGCCAAAAGTAACCGGGATAAATTCACCTGGTTCACCTCCTGCAATTTCTGCCGGAAGTAACTGAACGGGTAATTTTAAATTGTTTTGGTAATCTCCCGTAGCACCAACCTGGGGTAGTCCCTGTGAGATAATCTCCCATTTTTGCTTAAGCGCAATTTGAATGTCTTTTTGCGCGTTTACTGAGGAGTAGTTGTTCTCCAGGCCATATTTTATAGCTTCTTCCATTGAAAAACTATAGTTTTCTGGAGTTTCCTGGGCTATACTGCTTAACGAAATCAGTAAAATTAACAGGTATCTAAATTTCATTTGCTTGTTTGTTAGATTCTAATAATTCATCCAGTGTTTTTAATCCTTTTTCAGTGCAAATAGAGCTGAGGTGGTATCTTAGAAAGTAATCCATCAGTTTTGCGTTACTGTACTCGTCTTCGGGGAAAAGGTCTTTATCCTTTATGCCTAGCATTCCTACGAAATAAATTCGGCTGACAAAAGAAATGGGGATGTCTCCTTTGTAATGCCCGGTTGTAATGCCTCTCTCCAGGTTTTCTATTACAATACGTTGTACGATTTCAAATTGTCTTTCCTGTAGAGGATAGTACACTTCGGGATAATATTTCTTTAGCTGAAATTGCGGAGAACTCTTTTCGTTCTTCAGCATCTGCATTGCATATTTCTTCATCTCATAAGTCTCTACAATGGGATTAAGTTTCCTCGAGCTAAGTATGGCTATGCCAAGATCTATCTCTTTTATAAGGTAATCTACCGTAGCTTTAACCAATTTTGATTTAGTGCTAAAGTGCGCATAAATGGTCTTCTTTGATATTGCCATTTGTTGTGCAATGTCATCCATAGTTACACTTTTAAAGCCGAGATTTAAAAAAAGGTCTGCGGCATTTTTTAGAATATCTTCTTTCACTATTTCTGTAATTTCGTGCAAAATTACAATCTGGAAACTTATAAAACAACAAAAGTTTCCTTAGTTTTTAGTAATTTAACTTCCTTATAGAATTTCAAGTACTTTCAATTATGTATTTTAGCCGGAAAATTTTTTGGTATGAAGTCCATTTCTCAATACAGGGACGCTTTTCAGGAGTATTTAGATCTTAAAGTGCAGGTAAAAGAACCTGAGAATCTTTATGAACCTATGAAGTATATTCTTAGTCTTGGCGGAAAACGTCTAAGGCCTGTTTTAGTGCTTATGGCTACTGATATTTTTGAAGCCGATTATAGAAAAGCTTTAGATGCTGCCCTTGCTATTGAGATATTTCATAATTTTTCCCTGGTTCACGATGATATTATGGACGATGCGCCTTTGCGCCGCGGCCAGGAAACTGTTCATGAACGCTGGGATATCAACACGGGGATTCTATCTGGAGATGCAATGTTGATAAATGCATATCAGCTTTTTGAAAATTATGAAGGTGATACTTTTAGAGAACTAGCGCGATTATTTACCAAAACGGCCATTCAGGTTTGTGAAGGGCAACAGTATGATATAGATTTTGAAACCCGCGATGATGTAGCTATCGAAGATTATTTAAAAATGATAGAATACAAAACCGCCGTACTTGTAGGTGCTTCTTTACAAATGGGTGCGATCGTGGCAAATACTTCTATACAATGCAAGGAAGCTGTTTATGAATTTGGACGCTTGTTAGGGATTGCTTTTCAGCTTCAGGACGATTATCTTGATGCTTTTGGAGATCCTGAAACGTTTGGGAAACAACCTGGCGGCGATATCATTGAAAATAAAAAAACCTTTCTCTATTTAAAGTCTTTGCTGACTTCAGGAAAAAGCGAAGCGCAACAACTTGAGCATTTATACACTATTGATCCTGCGGAAACTTCAGGTAAAATTGAAGCGGTAAAAAATATTTTTGAAAGTAGTGGTGCCGCAGCGCTTACCAAAGAAGAGATAGAAAAATATACCAACAAAGCCTTTGAGGTTCTCGATAAAATTGAGATTTCTGAAGAGAAAAAACGCCCCCTACGACAGTTTGGTGAAATGCTTATGAATCGCACGGTCTAAAACCGACAAAGCCTAAATTGAGAAATTCTTAATATTTAGGTGGTTACACCTTGTATATTTTCAATTAATACCCAGTTTCG
This sequence comes from Salegentibacter sp., assembly GCA_024635815.1. The sequence goes on along the minus strand of JAGXIG010000005.1, from coordinate 4,683 downwards.
TGGATATCCTGAAGTTTTTACTATGTTAAACTTCTTATAATTCATAAGATAAAAATATAGTTTGCTGCAGGCTATTTTTTCTAAAAATTGTATTTTTGCTGTGTTTTACACTAAAAAGAAACATTAGTTTCATCTTATGGATAGATTTTCATTTTTAAATGCTGCACATACGGCATACTTCGCCGAACTTTACGACAATTATCTTCAGTACCCCGATAGTGTAGAGCCCAGTTGGAGGGCTTTTTTTCAAGGTTTTGACTTTGGAATGCAACAAAACGGAGTTTCTGCTGAAACGATGGAAGAAGCCCCTGTAGATTTTCAGGAGGGAGAAATTCCGGAACACGTTACAAAAGAATTTAAGGTGATTAGGCTTATAGATGGTTACCGAACCCGAGGGCATTTATTTACTAAAACAAACCCGGTTAGGGATCGTCGTAAGTACCGACCAACCTTAGAGATCAATAATTTTGGGCTGGAAGAAAGCGATCTGGATACCAAATTCAACGCCGGCGATATACTGGGAATTGGGCCAAGCACTCTTCGAGATATCATAAAGCATCTTGAAAAGGTGTATTGTGAATCTATTGGTATCGAATATATGTTTATCCGAAAGCCCGAAGAAATCCAGTGGATTCAAGACAAATTAAATAAGAATGAAAATCATCCCAGCTTTAGTGATGATGAGAAAAAGAAAATCCTGAAAAAGTTAAATCAGGCAGTTTCTTTTGAATCATTCTTACATAGAAAATATGTAGGGCAAAAACGTTTTTCATTGGAAGGCGGAGAAAGTTTGATCCCGGCCTTAGATGCGCTTATAGAAAAAGCTGCAGATTATGGAGTAAAAGATTTCGTGATGGGTATGGCCCACAGAGGTCGTTTAAATACGCTTACTAACATCTTCGGAAAGAGCGCTAAAGATATTTTTAGCGAATTTGACGGAAAGGATTACGAGCAGGATATTTTTGACGGAGACGTTAAATATCACCTGGGATGGACTTCCTGCCGACAGACCGATAACGGAAATGAAATTAATATAAATATCGCACCAAACCCTTCGCATCTTGAAGCGGTAGGTCCTGTTGTTGAAGGTATAGTAAGAGCCAAGCAAGACAGACATTACGATGGTGATAATATGAAAGTGCTTCCTATACTTGTACACGGTGATGCTGCTATAGCAGGACAGGGAGTGGTTTACGAATTGGTGCAAATGGCGCAACTGGAAGGCTATCAAACCGGTGGGACCATTCATATTGTAGTAAATAACCAAATTGGATTTACTACCAATTATCTTGATGCACGTTCCTCAACTTATTGTACCGATGTTGGAAAAGTAACCCTTTCTCCGGTATTGCACGTTAATGCTGATGATGCTGAAGCCGTAGTTCACGCAATTTTATTTGCGCTGGATTTTAGAATGAAGTTTAAGCGTGATGTTTTTATAGATTTATTAGGCTACAGAAAATACGGGCATAATGAAGGTGACGAACCTAAATTTACTCAGCCCAAGTTATATAAAGCCATCGCTAAGCATAAAAATACCATGGATATTTATGCTGAAAAGCTTAAATCGGCCAATATAATTGACGATAATTATCTTACTAAACTCGAAGAAGAGTATAGGGCAGATCTGGAAGAAAATTTAGAAGACTCCAGGAAAGAAGAGACCACCAAGATCACTCCTTTTATGCAAGACGAGTGGGAAGGTTTTGAGAATGTGCGTGAAGAGGAAATGATGAAGGAAAAAGACACTACCTACAAGATAAAAGATCTTGATAAGGTGGCTGAAGCTATTTCAAAACTTCCGGAAGACAAAAAATTTATGCGTAAGGTGAAAAAGATCATAGACCTACGTCATACACAGTATTTTGAAGAGAATAAGCTGGATTGGGCTATGGGCGAGCATCTTGCTTATGGTTCTTTAATGAAGGAAGGATTTAATATCAGAATTAGTGGGCAGGATAGTGAAAGAGGTACTTTTTCCCACCGTCACGCGATAGTAAAAGTCGAAGATAGTGAGGAAGAAATTATTCTTCATAATAATATAGAAGGTAGGGATGGCGATTTCTTTGTGTATAACTCCCCGCTTTCCGAGTACGGTGTAATGGGGTTTGATTATGGCTATGCAATGGCGAGCCCTAAAACCTTGGTCATTTGGGAGGCCCAGTTTGGGGATTTCGTAAATGGTGCTCAAATAATGATAGATCAGTATATCTCTGCTGCAGAAGATAAGTGGAAATTACAAAACGGATTGGTGCTTTTCTTACCACATGGGTACGAAGGTCAGGGTGCAGAACATTCATCAGCCAGAATGGAGCGTTTTCTTCAGCTTTGTGCTAAAGATAATATGTATGTGGCAGATGTTACTACACCGGCCAATATGTTTCATATCTTACGCAGGCAGATGAAAGTCGGTTTTAGAAAACCTTTGGTGATTTTTACACCAAAAAGTTTGCTAAGACATTCAAAAGTGATTTCAACTAAAGAAGAATTCGCTGAAGGAAGTTTTCAACCGCTATTTGATGATCCGAAGGCGAAAGCTAAGGATGTAAAATCCCTGGTATTCTGTACAGGTAAATTTTATTACGATCTATTGGAATATAAAGAAGAAAATGATCGTGATGATGTAGCCCTGGTACGTGTAGAGCAATTGTTCCCGCTGCCTATAGAAAAAATGAAGAAAGCGATCAAGAAATACAAGAATGCAGACGATGTAGTTTGGGCTCAGGAAGAACCAAGAAATATGGGGGCTTACGGGCATATGTTGCTTCATTTTGATGAGGCTAAAAACTTTAGAGTTTGTAGCAGAAAGTTCTATGGTTCTCCGGCTGCCGGAAGTTCTGTAAGATTTAAAAAGCGTCACGAAAAAGTGATTGCATGCGTTTTTGACAAGAATTTAGAAGAATAAATTAATATAGAATTAAAGATTTCCGCCTTTGCGGAAATGACAATAAAAAATAAAAACAAAGATCATGGCCTTAGAAATGAAAGTTCCTTCTCCGGGAGAATCTATAACCGAAGTTGAAATAGCCGAGTGGTTAGTTGAAGACGGCGACTACGTAGAAAAAGATCAGCCAATAGCCGAAGTAGATAGTGATAAAGCTACCTTAGAACTTCCGGCTGAAGCCAGCGGAATTATTACGCTTAAGGCGGAAGAAGGCGATGCTGTGGCTGTGGGCGAAGTGGTTTGTCTTATCGATACCGAAGCTGAAAAGCCGGGTGGAGGTGATGATAAAAAAGAATCTAAAGACAAGGAAGAGTCTAAAGATGAATCTTCAGATAAAAAGGAGAAAGAAGATAAGGACAAGGCTGATGCTAAGACCCAGGAACCTTCTAAATCTTCTACACCTTCCCAAAAACAGGATTCTCACGCAAAAGGTAGCCCGTCTCCGGCAGCAAAGAAGATCCTTGATGAAAAAGGTGTTGATGCCAAAGATGTAGAGGGAAGCGGAAAAGATGGCCGGATTACTAAAGATGATGCGGTACAGGCTAAAGCTTCTATGGGAAGTCCGGGTAAAGGAAAACGCGGAGAATCTAAGAAGAAAATGTCTATGCTTCGTAGAAAAGTAGCTTCTAGATTGGTTTCAGTTAAAAATGATACCGCGATGCTTACTACTTTTAATGAAGTAGATATGCAGCCTATTTTCAACTTAAGAAAAAAATACAAAGAGGAATTCAAAGACAAGCACGGCGTAAGTTTAGGCTTTATGTCTTTCTTTACCCTTGCTGTAGTGCGCGCACTGGAGCAATTTCCTGGCGTGAATTCTATGATAGATGGCGATCACCAGATTAGTTTCGATTATAAAGATATTAGTATTGCGGTTTCAGGACCAAAAGGTTTAATGGTTCCGGTAATTAGAAATGCTGAAAATCTTAGTTTTAGAGGAGTAGAAGATGAGGTAAAACGTCTGGCCACAAAAGCCCGTGACGGGAAAATCACTGTAGACGAAATGACTGGTGGTACATTTACAATTACTAATGGTGGTGTATTTGGTTCTATGCTTTCTACACCAATCATTAACCCTCCGCAAAGTGCGATTTTAGGAATGCACAACATTGTAGAGCGTCCGGTGGCTATAGATGGTCACGTAGAAATTCGTCCAATAATGTATGTGGCGCTTTCTTACGATCACAGGATTATTGACGGTAAAGAATCTGTTGGTTTCCTTGTAGCTATTAAAGAAGCCATAGAAAATCCGGAAGAATTATTGATGGATAATGACGTTAAAAGAGCGCTTGAGCTTTAAATAACTCGCTGATTTATAGACGCAAAAAAGGCAGCCAATCGGCTGCCTTTTTTTAGATACCACAAATAACAAATTAAAATAAAAACAAACTGAGTATGTTCAAAAACAAAACACAAACAATAAAAATACCTAAGAGAAAATAAATAAGATTATTGCGAAGTTTATCTTTGGACACAAGTGACATGGTCTAACATTAATTTCATCAAACTTAAGTAACATCAGTCCTTGAATCAAGGGGATATTTCCCCTTTTAATATGCTATTTTAAATAAAGTGCTGGTGCTTTGTAGTCTATGACTGCTTTTCCTTTTCTTAAAAGATCGGCCCCTATAATACCGTGAACCTTTTCAGCTTCGTGGTTTACCAGGGCTTCGTTTACATGTCTTAGGTCAAAAAGTACGAGATCTACTTTTTTCTTTTTCCAGCCTTTTATTTCTATC
>JAGXIG010000038.1 GCA_024635815.1 Salegentibacter sp. | reverse complement strand
TCCCAAAACCCAGTAATTTATAGGAACCGAAGGCGCTAAATAGAGCAGCAGCAATCCCACCCAACTAAGCGGTACACCGGGCAAAATCGGCAAAAAACTTCCCAGTATTCCCAAGATCATTAAAACCGCTCCAATTCCAAATAATATAAGATCCATACGCTTTCAAAATAAATTGAATTTCAAAGATAGATTAATTCTGAAGAATTTTTTAACTAATACATTAGGTTAAACTAAAATGTTAGTTTATATTAGCAAAATAGAATTTGGATTAAACATCATCCTGAACTTGTTTCAGGATCTAATTTCAATTCAATTTAGAAGCTGAAATGAATTCAGCTTGACGTAAAAAATTAAAAAGATTTCCGCTGGCGCGGAAATGACACAAGATACTTATGAAACAACTAACCAAAGCTGAGGAAGAGATTATGCAAATTCTCTGGAAACTGGAGAAAGCCAATGTCGCTTCAATAATTGAGGAAATGCCGGAGCCAAAACCGGCTTACAACACGGTTTCTACCATTGTGAGAATCCTGGAAGACAAAGGTTTCGTAGATCACGAAAAGAAGGGGAAAGGCTATTTGTATTATCCGCTTTTGGCTCGTGAAACCTACAGCAACCAAAGCATCAATAAATTGATGAACAACTATTTTAATGGCTCCTTTAAGAGTATGGTTTCTTTTTTTATGAAAAAAAACGATATGGACACCAAAGACCTGGAAGCTATTTTAAAAGAAATCAATAAAAAAGAGAAATAATGTTACAGTATATACTTCAGGTGGTAGTGTTCCAACTCGGTTTTTTGCTGATGTATGAACTGCTGCTAAAAAAAGAAACATTTTTTACGATAAACCGTTGGTATTTGTTGGTTACTCCGCTGGTTTCGCTCTTACTGCCCTTGCTGAAATTTGAAAGTTTATCGGCGTTGGTACCGGCAGAATCTATTTCTACGCTTTCAAAAGTTTGGCTTCCCGAAGTTTATATTGGGGGGCAACCGGAAAATATCCAGCAATTACCGGCCGTAAATGTAGCGCAGGAGCAGGGTTTGCAAATAAACTGGTGGCTGGTAACTTACATTTCAGGAGTGGTGCTTAGTTTAATTTTATTGCTAAAAAAATACCAAAACCTGAACCATTTATTTCGTTTTCGAAGAATTTCAGAAAATAAAGAACTACGGATAATTGAAGTTCCTAACTCCAATATTGCCTGTACCTTTTTCAAAACCATCTTTTTAGGCGATAAATTATCTGAAGCTGAAAAGCAACAAATTCTCTCCCACGAACTGGTTCACGTAAAACAAAAACACAGCCTGGATTTGGTGTTTTTTGAAGCTTTAAAGATCATATTTTGGTTTAATCCGTTGGTGTATATCTACCAAAGCAGGATTGCAACTTTGCACGAGTTCATCGCCGATGCAAATGTGGTAAAAACCACAACCAAACGCAGCTATTACGAACAGTTGCTTAACACCGCGTTTAACACGCAGAATATTTCATTCATCAATCAATTTTTCAATCATTCATTAATCAAAAAACGAATTATTATGTTACAAAAATCAAGATCAAAAACAATCGCGAAATTCAAGTACCTATTTGTCCTGCCCTTACTATTTATGATGCTGACTTATGTGTCTTGTTCAGAAAGTAGGGAAGGAATGGAAGAAAGTCAATCAATTTCACAGCAATTATCTGAAATTAAAATGGCCATTGAGGATGGTAAAGAATTATCGGATGAAGAAAAAGAGGAATTATTTGAAATAATGAGGGTGGTTATGGAAAACGAAGATCGTCCAACTCCACCACCGTCTCCAAATAAGAAGTCAAACTATTCTGCAAAAGATGCCGATGGTGTTCCATTTGCGGTAATTGATGAAGTTCCTATTTTTGAGGGATGTGAGGACCTTACTTCTAATGAGGAACGAAAAACATGCATGTCCCAAAAAATCACCCAATTTGTAAATACGAATTTTAATACCGGATTGGGAAAAGAATTAAACCTAAAAGGAACAAACAGGGTGATTACTCAATTTCGAATAGACGAGACCGGCAATGTGGTTGATGTAAAAGCAAGAGCTCCACACCCCGATTTAGAAAAAGAAGCCATTCGGGTAATTTCTGAACTTCCTAAAATGCAGCCCGGGAAACAGGATGGAAAGGAAATTAGCGTGATGTATTCACTACCAATAGTTTTTCAGATAGGTGAATAAGTTTAGTTTCATTATTATATTAATGTTAGCCTTTAAAGCCGAAGCTCAAACTTCGGCTTTGGCTATTTCAGACAGTTTATATGCCGTGGGAGAATATTCAGCTGCAATAGATAAACTACAGGAAATAGATCCTAAAACAGAGAAAACCTATCTCAAGCTGGCTAAAAACTACGCTGCCAACCGCCAACCTGAAATTGCGCTGGAAAATTACAAAATGGTTTTAGACCAAAATCCAGATCGTATTCTAACGACTGTAGATTATGGTGAATTACTGGTCAAAACCGGGAAACTGGAAGCTGCCGATAGCCTTTTTAAAGTTTTGAACAAAAAATATCCGAAAAATGCCAGTTTTAAATATCAGCAAGGATTAATCAGGGAAAAACTAAAAGATAGTACAGCGATTCATTTTTTACATACACTACAATGTTGGACACCACTCACCAGGCAGCGCTTTACAAAGTAGCTAAAGATAAATTAAGGAATCGGCAGTACACTATGGCAGAGCATTATAGTAAACGCGGACTTCGGGCAAATCCTAATAATCCTTCTTTGCTTTCTATTTTGGCACAAACTTATTCTTCTTTGAAACTTTATAAAGAAGCGCTCCAGCAATATGAAAAGCTGATTGAACTCGGGCAGGATTCAGAATTTATATATAACAAACTCGGTTTTGCTTATTACAGGCTTAAAGAGTACGAGAAAGCGATTATAAATTATAACAAAGCCCTGGAATTTGAGGACCGAAATTCGGCCACGCATTATACCCTGGGCAAATTGTATGCATTAACCGGAGATTTGGATAGGTCTGAAACCCATTTATTAATGGCTATCCTTATTAAAAAACAATCGGTAGATGCTGAATATTTGAGTCTGGGGCTTACCTACAAAATGCAGGAAAAATATAAAGATGCACTGGAATATTCTAATAAAGCCCTGGAAGAAAACCCAGATAATGAAAGGGCTTTATATGAACGTGCCGTAGCAGCCGATAATTATATGGCCGATGACGAAACAGTGATAGGCTATTATCAAGCTTATTTTAATAAATACGAAAGTCTTGGAAACGACGGGATGTTATATCGTGCAAAAATCAGGATAAGCGATCTTAAGAAAAAAATACATTTAGCTGGAAATTAACTTGGGTGAAAGCTATCAAGAAAGGCAAATAAACATCTTTTGGAGTATAGAAATTTCAATCTGTAAGACTCCGGTTGGCAGGAAGAAGTAAAGTCTTAAGAACTGGATGCGATTAAGATTAGCTATTGATTTTCACAAAGCTTTCTTTTAAATTTCATTACTTTTGCTCAAAGTCCAAGCGCGTTTGCCAATGAAAAAAGCTTTACTCGATAATCGAGATTTAAATGCTCTGAAACCTGTCTCGAGATTTAAGTGTTGTTGCTTCTATAATTACTTCCCGATTCTGTTGCGGCGAAGTTTACTTGCAATTGCTGTTTTAGTAGTTTTCTCCTGTAATTTTGAGACCAAAAGAATTTCTTCAGAAGAGGTGCTGGAGCTGGAATCCAAAACGCTTAATTGGAAAGAAGTAGACGAATATCCTGCTTTTGAAGATTGCCAAAATGAAACTGAACTCATCGCAGCACGGGAATGTTTTGAGCGGGAAGTCGCGGAAAATATCTACGCCTACCTTTCTAAACAACAACCCGTAGTGACTGAGTCTATAGACGATACGCTTTATCTTTATCTTGAAATTAATAGCTCGGGCCGTCCCGAGATAGATTCGGTTAAAATAGATTCTACATTAAACGATCAACTTCCCGAATTAAGACGTTGGTTAGACCAATCTATAGATTCCCTTCCAAAAATATATCCCGCCAGCAAGCGTGGCGTTCCTGTGTCTACCGTTTTTAAAATGCCAATTGTAATTAAAGCTGAATAAACCAAAAGTTAGAAGTACGAGGTTTGAGGTACGAAATCAAATTTCTAATTCCCAATCACCACGTTCCATCTTTTGACTGTCCAGGATTTTATAAGTCCGTTTTTAACGTAGGGATCGTTTTCTGCGAAAGCTTTGACAATTTTATCAGAGTCAGCTTTAAAAACCAGTACAGCTTCATTAGCCGAATCTATAGCTCCACCAAGGGTGAGGTAGCCTTCATTGAAATATTCGGTGGCGTGGTTTAGATGTTTTTTTCGGTATTTCACCCGTTCTTCCAGATAGTTCTCTGCAGTGATATAACTCAAAATATAATAATTCATCTTTACTTTTTAAATTGTCTTCCTTTCCAGGAAAAACCCGAAAATAGGGATTTCACAGCTACATAAGTGCTAAAAAAAGGATAAAAGATACTGCTCCAAAAATAACTTCGTAATACATATTCCTGCTGAAAGAATTTAGCTGAACTATAAATCAAAATAAAATCCAGGTTGAATTTTATTAGAAAAATGATCAAAATAGGCTGATAGGGCAAAACCTGAAAAAAAACTAAAATAGCAGCCACGACCAAGCTTAAATTCATTAAAAGAACGGTGATTCCGGTAAATTTTGCGAAGAGGCTTTTATAAGCCGGGGCTTTGGAAGCCCATCTTATTCTTTGTGAAACCAGATCACCTAAATTATTCTGAGGACGAGTATAAACGATTGCTTCCTGACTTTTCAAAAAACCGATTTTATAATGTTCTTGATAAAATTTTTGAAGCAAAAAAACATCGTCGCCACTGGCAATTTTATCATTCCCTGAAAATCCTGAAACCTTAAAAAATGTGTCCTTCTCATAACATAAATTTGCGCCATTGCACATAAAGGCTTTTTCTATCCCAAAAGCTCCCGCAGTTGATGCCTGTAGACTTAAAACGTCCAATGCTTCAAAATTTTTAAATTTAGATTTTTGTTTAATTTTTGATAAAAATGGAATTAAAGCTACCGGTCCTGCAATTAGTTTATTTGCGGTTTCCAGGACATAATCACTATAGGTGTTTAGCCAGTTTTTTGGGACCTGGCAATCGGCATCGGTGGTAAGGATATATTCAAAATTCGCCGAATTTATCGCTTTAGTAATAGCATCTTTTTTCGGCGAATTTGAAACTCGATTGTTTTCTAAAAGTTTTACACTGAATTCTGAATGTTTTTCCTGAAATTCTTTGATGATTTCTACCGAATTATCTTCAGATTCATCATTAACCAGTAAAATTTCAAATTTCGTTTTTGGGTAGTTTATTTCGGTGAGTGACCTTAGTAAAACCGGTAAGTTTTCGGCTTCATTCCTAAATGGGACAATTATGGAAAACCGGATTACCCCAGGTGATTTTTCCGAAGTGAATTCCGGTATTTTTTTCCAGCCGTAAAGTAGCATTAACATTAAAACCGAATAACAAAAACAAATAATTATAAAGAAAATCATATTCGGTTTTTAGTTTCTTATTCCCGGTAAAGTAAACTAAATTAATGCAAAACCACAGAAGCTAAAGCAGAAAAGTAGTTGCGGCAACAGCGTAATTAAAATCCAGCCTGGTGAGTAGGGAAATGAAATTGTTTAGCTTTGCAAAACCGGCTGAATTATGCAGGCTTTAAATTGAAACAGCTATTTTGAAGAGCGAAAGAATTATTTTGGGAATTGATCCCGGGACCACGATTATGGGCTTCGGACTCATAAAAGTGGAAAATAAAGAGATGAAATTTATGCAGCTGAACGAATTGCAGCTGAGTAAATACAGTGATCCCTACGTAAAACTGAAATTGATTTTTGAGCGCACCATAGAAT
>JAGXIG010000037.1 GCA_024635815.1 Salegentibacter sp. | reverse complement strand
TTTTTAAACTTGTCAATACGACCAGCGCTATCAACCAATTTGGTTTGCCCGGTGTAGTATGGGTGAGAAGTTCTTGATATCTCCAACTTGATAAGTGGATACTCTGTACCTTCCACTTCAATAGTTTCTTTAGTGTTCGCGGTAGATTTGGTAATAAAAACATCTTCGTTAGACATATCTTTAAATGCTACCAATCTATAATTTTCCGGATGGATTCCCTGCTTCATCGCTTTAGTTCTTTTAATTTTCGAGCTGCAAATTTAAGTAATTCAATTATAAAAACAAGGGATAGACATAATTATTTTTAATTCTTATGCAATGTAACGTTTTCTTATATTTGCTTACTAACCGATGTAAATAAACAATCTTAAATTATGGAAAACTCTACCTCAATCAAATCGGTTGCCTATCCTTATGGGATAGTTCTTGCAATTTATTCTATCTTAGTCCTTGTTCTTATTTATGCTTTTAATGTAGCTCAGGAAAATTGGATAGTTGGAGTTTTAAATGCTCTTGTCTCAATAGCTATATTTGTCTTAGCGATTAAAAAATTCAAAGAAAACAACAATGGTTTTTTAAGTCTTAAGGAAGCTCTGAAGGTTGGTTTAGCGGTAGCTGCAATAAGCGGAGTAATTGCTGCAATTTATTCATTCATTCATTATAACTTTGTTTACCCTGAGTTTTCAGAAATGATGTACGATAAAGCAGTTTTACAAATGAGCGAACAAGGAGTCCCTGAATCTCAGCAATCCCAGGCTCTGGAAATGACAAAAATGTTCACTAGCCCCTGGTTTTTCGCCACTATGGCGCTGGTAGGAAGTTTATTCTTCGGGTTTATAATATCATTAATTACCGGGTTAATTCTAAAAAGAGAAAATCCCGCACATCAATAGAAATATAAATAATGCAGATTTCCGTTGTTATTCCTCTTTTAAACGAGGAACAATCTTTAACCGAATTATATAATTGGATCGCAAAAGTAATGCGATCCAATTCCTTTTCATACGAGATCATTTTTATTGATGACGGAAGTACCGATGATTCCTGGAAAACCATTGAAGCCCTGGTAGAGAATGACCAGGCGGTTAAGGGAATTAAATTCAATAGAAACTACGGAAAATCCCAGGCTCTCCATGCTGGTTTCCTTAGAGCCCAGGGCGATGTGATCATCACGATGGATGCCGACCTACAAGACAACCCTGAAGAAATCCCTGATCTTTACAAAATGATTACCGAAGAAGGCTACGACCTGGTTTCAGGTTGGAAAAAGAAACGCTATGACTCTGTGGTTTCCAAGAATATTCCATCAAAGATCTTCAATGCCGCAGCAAGAAAAACTTCTGGCGTAAAATTAAACGATTTCAACTGCGGTTTAAAGGCTTACCGAAAAGCAGTAGTAAAGAATATCGATGTATATGGCGAAATGCACCGCTATATCCCGGTTCTGGCAAAAAACTCAGGCTTCACTAAAATCACCGAAAAAGAAGTGCAGCATCAGGCCCGTAAATACGGGAAAACAAAGTTTGGTGCCGAAAGATTTATCAACGGCTTTCTGGACCTTATCAGTATCTGGTTTCTTTCTAAATTTGGACGCAGACCTATGCACCTATTTGGCGCCCTGGGAGTGTTGATGTTTATTTTTGGTTTTCTTTCAGCAGGCTGGATTGGTGTCTCCAAACTTTACAAACTATATAATGGTTTACCCAACGTTTTGGTGACCTCAAACCCCTGGTTCTATATCGCCCTGGCAGTAATGATTATTGGTACGCAACTTTTCCTTGCCGGTTTTTTGGGCGAGCTCATTTTACGCTCTAAACGCGAAAAGGAACGCTACCTCATCAATAAAACCACCCCAAATTTATAATGCTGTTAAGGCATTAATCCTTATTTTTGTTTATCTAAAATCATAATTATGGCTAAAAATAAACCAGAAATCCTGGCTAAGGCTCAAGCCTGGCTAACCGATATATTTGACGAAAACACGCAGAAGGAAATCAACAGCCTTATAGAAAACAACCCTAAAGAGCTGGAAGAATCTTTCTACAAGAACGCCGCTTTTGGAACCGGTGGCATGCGCGGCATTATGGGAGTTGGCACAAACCGAATCAACAAATATACTCTCGGGAAAAACACGCAGGGACTTTCAAATTTGCTGAAAAGTGAATTTAAGGGTGAAAAGCTTAAAGTTGCCATCGCTTACGATTGCAGGAATAACTCCAAAGAATTAGCGCAAATGGTGGCTGAAGTGTTTTCGGCAAACGATATTGAGGTTTATTTGTTTTCAGAATTAAGGCCGACACCAGAGCTTTCTTTCGCTGTGAAATATTTGGATTGCCACGCAGGAATAGTGCTTACCGCAAGTCATAATCCACCGGAATATAATGGATACAAAGTGTATTGGCAGGATGGTGGCCAATTGGTTCCGCCGCAAGACACCAAACTTGTAGATATCATCAATAATTTGGAATACGACGAAATTAATTTCAAGGCTCAACCAGATTTAATTCACAGTATAGATAAAGAAGTTGATGAAGCATTTCAGGAAGCTTCAGTAGAAAACGGGAGTTTTAAAACTTCAACTTCAGCAAAAGATGCATTAAAAATCGTTTTTACTTCCCTGCACGGGACCGCTTCTACTACCAATCCTCAGATTTTAGAAAAAGCAGGTTATAAAAATGTTTTTCTGGTTGAAGAACAAAAAGAGCCTAACGGAAATTTCCCAACGGTAAAATCACCAAATCCTGAAGAACCGGAAGCACTAAAAATGGCGCTTAAGATTGCCGAAGAAAAAAATGCCGACATCGTAATTGGCACGGATCCAGATGGGGACCGTTTAGGTGTTGCCGTTCGTGATTTAAATGGAAAAATGATTCTCCTTAATGGAAATCAGACTATGCTGGTAATGACCTGGTTCCTATTGGAACAGCATAAAAAACAGAATAACCTTTCAGATAATTCTTTTGTGGCTTCCACGATTGTTTCTACACCAATGCTTAAAAACATAACCGAGGATTTTGGTGCTCAATATCACGAAGTCTTAACTGGTTTTAAATGGATCGCTAAATTGATAAAAGACAATCCTTCGTTGGATTTTGTGGGTGGTGGTGAAGAAAGTTTTGGCTATATGGTTGGTGATTTTGTTCGTGATAAAGATGCGGCTACCGCTACCCTATTAGCCTGCGAGATCGCGGCACAAATGAAAGCTGAAGAAAGTTCTTTCTACGAGCAACTTTTAAAGCTCTATACTAAATACGGTCTATACAGGGAAGAATTAATTTCTCTGGTTAAAAAAGGAATAGAAGGTGAAGCAGAGATTAAGCAAATGCTTATCGATCTTCGGGAAAATCCCTGGAAAGAAATTGACGGGGAAAAAGTTGTTTTAATTGAAGATTATCATACTTCTAAAGCAAACAACCTTCAGGATAAGATTGAAGAAGAGATCAAAATTCCAAAATCTAACGTACTGATTTATTACACCGAAAACGGAACTAAAATCGCTGCAAGGCCAAGTGGTACCGAGCCTAAGATCAAGTTTTACATCAGTGTGAATTCAGATTTGGATAAAGTGGTAAACTTTGATGCTGAAAATGCAAAGCTTGCCGACAAGATCCAGCGTATTAAAAATGAACTACAACTGGGCTAAACGCTCAATTTTATGACCTATTTAAAGAAGATTCTTCAGTTTGCAAAACCATACAAGCGTTTTGCAATACTTAATATTATTAGTAATATTTTTTATGCACTTTTTAGCACCCTGGCATTTATTTCATTCATCCCCATGCTTAGGGTGCTTTTTCAGGAAGAAGAACCTATTAGTACCAAGCCAGTGTGGAATGGAGAATTTAGTGGCTTAAAAGATTTCGCCAACGATTATTCCAACTTTTTCTTAAATCAGCAGGTAGAAGAGCACGGACAACTAGCGGCGTTGGTGAGCATTTGTATCACGGTAATTGTACTTTTCTTTTTAAAGAACCTTTTTAATTATTTGGCGTTATATTTTATTGCCAACCTTCGAAATGGAATGCTTAAAGACATTCGAAACCGTATTTACGATAAAATTGTAGAATTGCCGGTTTCCTTTTTTTCTGAAAAACGAAAAGGAGATTTTATTTCCCGAATCACCAGTGATGTCCAGGAAATTCAGACCTCATTTTTAAGTATGCTGGAGCTTTTTGTAAAAGAGCCACTTACTCTGATTTTCACCTTAACAGCCATGATCGCGCTTAGTCCTAAACTAACGCTTTTTGTATTAGTCTTTCTTCCTTTAGCCGGTTTGCTGATTTCTACCATCGGAAAAAAACTGAAATCGCAATCTACCCAGGCGCAACAGGAAAATGCAAATTTTCTCACTATTGTAGAAGAATCTTTGTCGAGCTTAAAAATTATCAAAGGCTTTAATGCTGAAGAAAAATTTAAAGGAAAGTTCTACGACAGTACTAGCCGTTTAAACCAAATTCTAAACACGCTTTTGCATCGCCAAAATTTAGCTTCGCCTATGAGTGAATTTTTGGGCGTGGTGGTTATCACCATAATTTTATGGTTTGGCGGAAGAATGGTATTGATAGATAATACTATGGATGCTTCCACTTTCATAGGATTCCTGGTATTGACCTACAATATTTTAACTCCCGCGAAAGCAATCTCAAAAGCCACTTATTCTATTCAAAAAGGAAACGCCAGTGCAGAGCGTATCCTGGAAATCCTGGAAACAGAATCTACTATTCAGGATGATAAAAACGCGATCAAGAAAGAGACTTTTGATAAAAATATTGAAGTAGAAAACATCAATTTTAGATACGAAAAAGAAAATGTGCTGAAGAATTTTTCCATGCAGGTAGAGAAGGGAAAAATGGTCGCTCTTGTTGGTCAATCCGGTAGTGGAAAGTCTACCATTGCAAACCTGATAACCCGTTTTTATGATGTTAATGAAGGCGTTATTAAACTTGACGGACACAATATTAAAGGGCTTACCAAAAAATCCCTTCGGAATTTGATGGGACTCGTAACCCAGGACTCAATACTTTTCAACGATACGGTAAAAAATAATATTGGTTTAGGGAAAGATAATGCTACCGAAGAGGAAATCATTGATGCATTAAAAGTAGCTAATGCATGGGGATTTGTAAGAGAGCTTCCTAAAGGCCTTGAAACTAATATTGGGGATAGTGGCAACAAATTGAGTGGCGGACAAAAACAGCGTCTCTCTATTGCCCGTGCGGTGCTTAAAAACCCGCCGATTATGATTCTTGATGAAGCTACTTCTGCCCTGGATACCGAAAGCGAAAAACTGGTACAGAAAGCCCTTGAGAATATGATGAAGAATAGAACCTCTATAGTCATTGCCCATCGACTTTCTACAATACAAAATGCCGATAAGATTATTGTGTTGCATCGAGGTGAAATTGTAGAGCAGGGAAAACACCTGGAGTTGCTTTCTAAAAAAGGAACTTACCAGAAACTGGTAGAAATGCAGTCTTTTGAATAAAATCCATTAAAAAACTGACGTAAAATTACCAAAACAGAAACCTCCTTAATTAAAAATGCCTTTACAAACGGATTTTTCCGAAGTAAAGGCATTTTCAATAATAGTATTCAAAAGGTCTATTCTTCTACAATAAATTTACCTTTCATTACAGAATAGTGACCCGGGAAACTACAAATAAAATCATATTCACCCGCTTCGGGAGCTTCAAATTCTATGGTCACCTCTTCTCCGCCACCAATCATTCTGGTGTGTGCGATAACAGCATCAGTCCCTTCAGGAATATAATCGTTATCCTTGGCCTGCACCGCTTTTTGTCCAAATTCGTTAATTACAGTACCCTGAGTTAACAACACCCAGTTGTGACCCATAACGCTTTTTTCCATCTCACCAACGTGCTTTAAAGTAAGCCTAACGGTTTGCCCGGCTTTTACTTTAATCTCGTCTTTGTTAAAACGCATCTGATCGTTGCCTTCAATAGAAACTTCAACCACAACTTCATCGGCAGAAGTACTGCTTACAGAAGATTTTTCGGTGGTAGTTTGCGATTGTGGGCTGGCACCATCACCAATGGTAATTTTATCCTCTTTCTCTTCTTTTTTATCTCCGCAGGCAATCATTGCCACGGCTCCTAAGATCAAAACAGATTTACTTAAAAATTTCATTCTTAATTATTTAAAGTTCGTATTTAGTTTTTATGCTTTATCAAAGATAAATTAATTTTACTTGTTAAAAGATTTTAGTAAAGTTTTTTCATAAAAGTGCAATAATCAAAAAGCCCAGTATACCCTCATTTTGCCAAAATCCCTTATCTTCATAGATTGAAAACAAAACCACACTTTATGAAAAATAAATTCACAAAAAGTCTTGGTGTACTTGCATTAATAACTATTATGCAAAGCAATGCCCAGGAACAAACCGAAGACTTAAAAACTATGGATAATATTTTACTTGCCGAATGGACCGGACCCTATGCCGGAGTGCCGGAATTTGATAAAATGAAGGTAGACCTGGTAAAACCGGCAATGCTTAAAGCGATGCAAATGCACCTCGCCGAAATTGATGAAATTACCAGTAATTTAGAACAGGCAACATTTGAGAATACCATTGTGCCTTTTGAAGAATCTGGCGAAATGCTAGACCGTGTTTTTACATACTATGGAATTTTCAGCAGTAATGTTTCCAGCCCTGAATTTAGGGAAGTTCAACGGGAACTTTCTCCTGAAATTTCGGAATACAGCTCTAAAATTTCACAGAATTCAGAACTTTTTGAAAGGATTAAAACAGTGTTCAAAAATTCACAGCAAAATCCTTTACCGGCACCCGAGCAACGTGTTATCGACCTTATTTATGAAGAATTCGCCATGGAAGGTGCCAATCTTAATGAAGTAGATAAAAAGCGATATGCCGAAATTAATAAGGAGCTTTCTGAACTATATACCAAATTCTCCAATAATGTCCTGGCGGAAGAAGAGAACTATATTGTTTATTTAACCGAAGATCAGCTTAGCGGGCTTCCGGAATCTTACGTGAAATCAGCCGCCAGCACCGCTGAAGCCAATGGCGAATCAAGCAAATATGCCGTAACCAACACTCGCTCTTCTATGGATCCTTTTTTAACCTATTCAGACGAAAGGGAACTTCGCGAAAAAGTTTGGAACAACTACTATTCCCGCGGTGATAATGACGATGAGTTTGACAATAATGAAGTGATCAAAAAAATACTGAAACTTCGCGATGAACGTGTAGAATTACTGGGTTACGATAATTACGCCCAATGGCGCTTGCAAAACAGAATGGCCAAGAATCCCGAAAATGCCATGGAACTTATGGAAGCTGTATGGCCGGCCGCACTCGCCCGTGTTGAAGAAGAAGTAAAAGATATGCAGGCGTTAGCCGATGGAGAAGGCGCTAATATTGAAATTAAGCCCTGGGATTATCGCTATTATGCCGAAAAAGTAAGAAAAGAAAAATACGATCTTGATAGTGAAGAAGTAAAGCAGTACCTAGAACTCGGTAATCTAACCCAGGCGCTTTTCTATACGGCCGGAAAACTTTTTAATTTCTCATTTAAACCGGTAGAAGAAGGCAGCGTTCCAGTGTTTCACGAAGATGTAAAAGTTTGGGAAGTAAACGATAAAGATTCCGGAGAACTTATCGGCCTTTGGTATTTAGACCCCTTTGCCCGCCAGGGAAAACGTTCCGGGGCCTGGGCAACTACCTATAGAAGTTATTCTGAACTGAAAGGAGCCAAACCCGTTTTGTCTTCCAACAATTCCAACTTTATAAAACCCGCGCCGGGAGAACCCGTTCTGGTTTCATGGGACGATGCCACTACATTCTTTCACGAATTTGGACACGCCCTGCACTTTTTAGCGGCAGATATTAAATACCCAACCCTAAACAGCGGAGTTCGTGATTATACCGAATTCCAGTCTCAATTACTGGAGCGTTGGTTATCTACCGATGAAGTGATAAATCGATACCTAAAACACCACGAAACCGGCGAGGTCATTCCTAAAGAATTAGTAGCTAAAATTAAAAAAGCTTCTACTTTTAATCAGGGTTTTGAAACCACCGAGTTTCTTGCTTCGGCATTAATGGATATGAAATATCACACTACAGATCCTGATAAAATTGAACCCAGGGAGTTTGAAAAAGAAACCCTGGACGAACTTGGGATGCCCGATGAAATTGTGATGCGTCACCGTTCACCTCACTTCGGACATGTATTTTCAGGTGAAGGATATGCTACGGGATACTATGGTTATTTGTGGGCAGATGTGTTAACCTCTGATGCCGCAGAAGCTTTTGCCGAATCTCCCGGCGGATTCTACGACGAGAATATGGCAGAAAAACTGGTGAAATATCTTTTTGCGCCAAGAAACGCAATGGATCCCGCTGAAGCTTATCGGAAATTTAGAGGGCGTGATGCTGAAATTGATGCGCTAATGCGCGATCGTGGTTTTCCTGTTCCTGAAGAAGAATAGATTTTTAAAATTGGATAAAATAATATATTGAAAGCCTTATTTCAGGGCAACTTGTAAACACAAAAAAAGCCATCAGCGATTAACTGATGGCTTTTAATATAAACTAAACCACTCTGCACTCAAAGTGCAGAGGTTTTTTTACAAGGGACTGAAAGTCCCCAAGCTATTCCAATATAAAATTGGAATTATCACTGGAATCTCGGCGATGGTGTTCCAAATATTCATTAACCATCTCATCGG
>JAGXIG010000036.1 GCA_024635815.1 Salegentibacter sp. | reverse complement strand
GGAATACGATAAAATGATCGATGAAGTTGCCGGAAACATTCAAAGTACGGCCGGAGCTATTCTTATTTTATTAATGGTTGGTGCTCTGGCAGGAACCTGGCTAATTTCGGGGATTATTCCCACAATGATCTACTACGGATTACAGATCTTAAATCCAACGATTTTCCTTGCGGCTTGTGTAGTAATTTGCGCAGTAATTTCTGTAGCCACCGGGAGTAGCTGGACAACTTCTGCAACTGTGGGTATTGCTTTAATAGGTATTGCTGAAGCTTTAGGGATTTCAGTAGGGATGACAGCAGGAGCAATTCTTTCCGGAGCTTATTTCGGAGATAAATTATCACCTTTAAGTGATACTACCAACCTTGCACCTGCAATGGCAGGAACCGATTTGTTCACCCACATTCGGTATATGACGCTAACTACGGTTCCCACAATTATCATAACGATTATTATTTTCGTGATTATCGGGCTTAATTTAGATACATCAGGAACCACTGATACTTCGGCTATTCTCGCCTCCATAGAAAATTCTTTTAAAATTACACCCTGGTTATTCCTGGTGCCAATAATTGTTATCGCCTTAATTGTCAAAAAGACGTCTCCATTAATCGCTTTATTGCTGGGTACGCTTTTTGGAGCTGCTGCAGCATTGATCTTTCAACCGGGAATTGTAGCGCAAATTGCAGGAACCAACGACCTCGATTTTATTAGTGGTTACCGCGGTGTGATGCAGGCTATTACAGTAGACACCGCTGTTGAGACCGATAACGAGAATTTAAATGATCTATTTTCTTCTGGAGGAATGGCCGGAATGCTGGGGACCATCTGGTTAATTATTTGCGCGATGGTTTTTGGCGGAATCATGGAAGCTATTGGAGCCCTGGCCAAAATTAGTAAAGCTTTACTGAATTTATTTCACACCACTTTTGGTTTGTTTGCCAGTACGGTTTTTAGTTGTTTGGCTTTAAATGCAACCGCTTCAGACCAGTATTTGGCCATTGTAGTTCCTGGAAAAATGTTTGCCAAAGCTTATCGGGATAAAGGTCTTGCTCCCGAAAATTTAAGTCGTACCCTGGAAGATTCCGGGACCGTGACTTCTGTGTTAGTACCGTGGAATACTTGTGGAGCATATCATAGTGGAGTTCTAGGTGTTCCAACGCTTAGCTACGCGGGTTATGCTTTTTTCAATTATTTGAGTCCGTTCATGACCTTGCTTTTCGCTGCCTTTAGTATAAAAATTAAGGAATTAAGCGAATCACCAAAAACTCAAACCGCTTAAAAAGCCTGTTTTTACTGGCACTACACTTGTTAAATAAAGCTTCTCTATTTAAATTTAAAACAACGATAAGTAAAACTTATTATTGCATAGTATTTTAAAATTTCAATAACGTTTTTCACTGGAATCTTTCCTTAAATTTGCACACGAATTACAAAGAAAGTTAAACAAATAAAAAACAGAATTAATATGTCATTAGTAGGAAAAAAATTTCCAAATTTAAGCGTAAACGCAATGGATGAAATGGGTGATACCTTTCAACTAAATATTTTGGAAGAAGCTCAGAAGAATAAGAAAAAAGTATTATTGTTCTGGTACCCTAAAGATTTCACCTTTGTTTGCCCCACAGAATTACACGCTTTCCAGAAAGCAGCAGAAGAATTTGAAAAAAGAAATGTAATGGTAGTTGGAGCTTCTTGCGACACTCCAGAAGTACATTTCGCATGGTTAAATACTCCAAAAGATAACGGAGGAATTGAAGGCGTTAAATACCCAATCCTTGCAGATTCTAACAGAAACCTAAGCTCCCGTCTTGGAATTCTAGACATAACCGGAGAATCTTATGATGAAGAAACCGGAGATGTTACTTTAGAAGGAGACAACGTAACTTACCGTGCAACTTACCTTATTGACGAAGATGGAAAAATCTTCCACGAAGGAGTTAACGATATGCCATTAGGTAGAAACGTAGCTGAATTCTTAAGACTTGTAGATGCTTACACTCACGTACAGGAAAAAGGTGAGGTTTGTCCTGCAAACTGGGAAGAAGGTAAAGATGCAATGAACGCTGATAGAGACGGAGTTGCTTCTTACTTGAGCTTAAACTAAAAAAAGGGAAAGAGATTGTTATGATAAAAGAATTAGAACAGGATAATTTAAACGAGATAGTTTCAGATAACGAAACCGTTGTGGTACAGTATATGGCTGGATGGTGTGGCAACTGCCGATTGATGAAGCCTAAATTCAAGAAATTGGCTTCAGAAAATGAGAACGCTACGTTCTTGTTGGTAGATGCTGAGAAATATCCGGAATCCAGAAAACTGGCTAAGGTAGATAACCTACCAACTTTTGCCACTTTCAAAAACGGAAGTCTCGTAAATCAGGTACAAACTAATAAATTTGAACCTTTAAAAGACCTAGTAAATGAAGTTACCAGTAATTAAACATTTAGCACGCGAGAACGAAGTTCAAAAACTGGAGCATACCATAGAAGTACTCGAAAGTTATACTGAACACCGTTCAGTTAAAGACGAGGAAATGGATGTGATAGGTGAATTGATTTCGAACTTATGCGGTGCTGTAGAAGTTAAGCATTCTATTGATGGAGGAACTCCAGAAAAAGATGCCTGTAACAACTTTATGCAAAAAGTAGTTGGTTCTATAGACCGTTAGAAATCGTGTTTTATAATATTCTTAAAAAGGGCTGTCTTATATTAAGGCAGCCCTTTGTTTTTATGATAATTTTAGTAAATCCCTAAAAGAGATGTTCTAAATTTAGCAATCCAATATAATAGTAACATCCATGTCGCAGATAACATTAAAAGGTGAAAAAATCAACACCTATGGCAGCCTTCCCGAAAAAGGAGAGAGAGCACCATATTTTGCACTCATTAAATCAGATCTTAGCACCGCAACTTTAAACGATTTTAAAGGAAAACGCGTTATTCTTAATATTTTTCCAAGCATAGACACCGGCGTTTGCGCAACTTCAGTAAGAAAATTTAACGAACGTGCTACCGAACTTGATAATACGGTTGTACTATGCATTTCCCGTGATTTACCATTTGCACAAAAACGTTTTGTAAACGATGAAAGTTTGAAAAACGTCACCAACTTATCAGATTTTAGAGATAGGAATTTCGGAAAAGATTACGGCCTGGAAATTATGGATGGTGCTTTTGAAGCATTACTTTCCCGAGTAGTTATTGTGTTAGATGAAAACGGAAACGTTGTTCACAGCCAGCAAGTACCTGAAATAGATGACGAACCTGATTATCTTGCCGCACTAAAAACCCTGTTATAATGCGGGATAGTTTCCTCGCCAAAAGAATTAAAGGGAGCGGCTATGCCCTTAAAGGTGCCTGGTTGTTATTAAAACACGAACAGAGCATACAGGTGCAATTCGTCCTTGCCATAATTATGTGTATTGCCGGGTATTTATTTGAAATCACGAAAACAGAATGGATGTTTCAGTTTTTAGCAATAGGCCTTATAATGACTGCTGAAGGTTTAAATTCAGGACTTGAAGCGATGGCAGATTTTGTACACCCAGATTTTCATAGTAAAATTGGACATATTAAAGATATTGCCGCCGGCGCTGTATTTATAGCAGCAATTACCGCAATAATAATAGGCGCGTTTATTTACTTCCCTTATATTTTCTAAATAAATCTTTAGCATAGCTTTCAGAACCTAAGGCTTTTAAATGCTGAATGATTTTCCGGTTTATTTCTCAAAAAATAATTGCTTAGATTTGAACGTTTAAGCATACAAAACAGCACCCGCTAAACTGAAAGCAATTTTCTTTATTTTAGATGGGGCTAATTTGTATTTTTGCTCAAAATCCTACTTATCATCTATGGCCAAAAAGAAAACCAGGACTAAAACAGGCACCGGGAAAAAGTCGAACAAATTTTCCTTTAAACTTAACCGGCAACAAAAGGTAGTTTTAGGCAGTTTCTTAATGTTATTCGGCCTGGCTTTAAGCGTTGCCTTCATCTCCTTTTTATTCAACTGGCAGGTAGATCAAAGCACGCTTGGCGAATTCTCTAACCGTGAAATAGAAACCAAAAATTGGTTGAGTAAATTTGGCGCTTCAGTAAGCGACTTTTTTATGTATAAAGGTTTTGGCATTGCTGCTTTTATCTTTTCAATTTTAGTGAGTTATAGTGGGTTTCACCTTTTTCTTGGAGTAAAATCTACCAAGCTCAGGGAATCCTGGTTTTGGGGAATTTTAATCACGCTCTGGCTGGCTATTTTTTTCGGATTTTTCGCTGCGGAAAACCCACTTTTAGGCGGAAGGATTGGTTATGAAATGAACGATTTTCTTCAGGACTATTTAGGCTTCTTCGGAACGATCTTATTGATGTTGTTCCTGTTTATTGCTTATTTAACCTTAAGATTAAAGGTTACTCCAGAATTGATAGGAAACTTTCTAAAATCTAAAAAAGACAGCCTCAACAAAGAATTTCAAACAAATAAAGAAGAATTTTCGGCTACCGAGGAAGAAACCGACTGGAAAGAAAAATCAATACCAAAAACCGAAAAAGCGGCTGATAAATCTTCAGCAGAAATAAAACTGGAAACCAACCCACCAAAGGAAGAATCCCCCACCCCTACTTCAAAACCAAAACCGGCTGAGCCCGAAGAAGTAGAGATGGAAGTAGAAACGGCGCAGGAAGAAGAGCTGGATGAAGATAAAATTAGCAATAAGATCGTCAAGGATTTTGGTGAATTTGACCCTACTTTAGAGCTAAGCAACTATAAATTTCCAACCCTGGACCTGCTTCAGGAATATGGGGGTGGCATTACGGTAGATCAGGAAGAACTTGAAGGACACAAAAACCGCATTGTAGATACGCTAAAAAACTACAAGATTGAGATCGCGCAAATTAAAGCAACAGTTGGTCCCACGGTAACGCTATACGAAATTGTACCCGAAGCAGGAATTAGAATTTCAAAAATTAAAAACCTGGAAGACGATATTGCGCTTTCCCTTTCAGCATTGGGAATTCGTATTATTGCGCCAATTCCCGGTAAAGGAACCATTGGTATTGAAGTTCCGAATAAAAATGCAACCATTGTTTCCATGCGTTCTGTAATCGCTTCGCCTAAGTTCCAGAATGCCGAAATGGAATTACCAATGGCCTTAGGAAAAACCATTTCAAACGAAACTTTTGTGGTAGACCTGGCAAAAATGCCGCATATGCTTATGGCCGGGGCTACGGGACAGGGTAAATCGGTTGGATTGAACGCCATCCTTACTTCCCTACTTTACAGCAAGCACCCCGCGGAAGTGAAATTTGTATTGGTAGATCCTAAAAAAGTAGAACTTACGCTTTTCAATAAAATTGAGCGTCATTATCTCGCCAAACTACCGGATTCTGGAGACGCAATTATTACTGATAATACCAAGGTAATCAATACGCTTAATTCTTTATGTATTGAAATGGACAATCGTTACGAACTGCTTAAAGACGCGATGGTTCGTAATATTAAAGAATACAACGTTAAGTTTAAAGCGAGAAAATTAAATCCGGAAAACGGCCATAAATTCCTACCATACATCGTATTAGTTGTAGACGAATTTGCCGATTTAATAATGACCGCCGGAAAAGAAGTCGAAACACCAATTGCCCGTTTGGCACAATTGGCTCGTGCGATTGGAATCCATTTAATTATTGCTACGCAAAGACCTTCGGTAAATGTTATTACCGGAATTATAAAAGCTAACTTCCCCGCCAGGATTGCATTCAGGGTAACATCAAAAATAGACTCCAGGACAATTCTTGATGGCCAGGGAGCAGATCAGCTTATTGGACGTGGAGATATGTTGTTCACCCAGGGTAATGAATTGAGGCGTTTACAATGTGCCTTTGTAGATACTCCGGAAGTAGATAAAATAACCGAATTTATAGGGTCGCAGAAAGCTTATCCAGAGGCTCACCAACTTCCTGCTTATGAAGCAGATGAGAGTGGCACAGGTGTTGATATAGATGTTAGCGAAAGAGATAAACTCTTTAGAGAAGCTGCTGAAGTAATCGTTACCGCTCAACAAGGCTCGGCTTCTTTACTGCAACGTAAACTAAAATT
>JAGXIG010000035.1 GCA_024635815.1 Salegentibacter sp. | reverse complement strand
GCTTTCAATAATCAGGAGGTAAAATATATTGAAATTTAGGGCGCGTAGCTCAGTTGGTTCAGAGCACTTGGTTTACACCCAAGGGGTCAGGGGTTCGAATCCCTTCGCGCCCACAAAAATTTAAGGTTTCTATTTTGGAAACCTTTTTCTATTTAATTGAATGTCATATCGAGCCCAGTCGAGATGTCCCTCCAAATGTCTAGTTAGCTAGCGTTTTGTCTTCCGCTTCAATATAGTTCGCTAAATACTGAGCATCTTTTTTAATACCACCCAAAGTGGCTGAACCGCGTGTGTGTAACCAGGGAAGCCCTATAAAATAAAGGCCTTCAATATTACTTATTCCACGGTAATGCTTCGGATAGCCATCTTTAGTAAGTTCCAGACCTTCTATCCAGCTAAAATTCGGTCGGTATCCCGTAGCCCAAACGATATTTTTTAATTCTTCAATTTTACGATCTTCAGTAACTATAATTTTACCTTTTGCATTTTTAGTTTTTCCCACAGGAATTACATTGTCCCGTTTCAGGATACCTTTTACATCAGTTCCAATGATGGGTTGTTTCGACTGACTCAACTTTTTACCAAGCCAGGTTTTTCGGCTAAACCTTAAAAAACCAATTTTCGTGAACCACCACCACAATGTTTTTCCTAAAATTTCCTGAGGAAGCACACGTACATCGGTAGCGCCTGAAAAATAAGTAGTTCTATTGGTTTGTGAAACCTCATCCAGAATTTGAAAACCGGAATCTCCAGCACCTACAACCATTGCAGGACCTTCCTGCAATTGCCGCGGATTTTTGTAATAATTACTGTGAATCTGGAGAACATCGTCTGAGATTTTTTTGGAAAAGGAAGGAGTGTAGGGAATGTGAAACGGACCGGTAGCAATTACTACATTTTTAGACTTGATTTCACCGTTTTGATGTTTTAGAATAAAATAATCATCTTCTTTCAAAACCTCTTCTACTAAAGTATTTAATCTAATTGTAATATTAAATTCGGCTACATAATTTTTAAAATAATCAGCGACATCTTCTTTGGTGGGGTAATAGCCTTTCTCTGCCGGGAAATCCATGCCGGGTAAGTTGTTGAATTCTGAAGGTGTAAAAAGTTTCAACGAATCCCAGCGATTTAACCACGAAGCTCCAACTTCCGTCTCCTTATCTACCACAATATATTCCTTACCCATTTTATTGAGGTAATAAGCCATTGAAAGTCCGGCCTGAGCGCCGCCAACAATTATGAAATCAAGCATTAAATTTAATTTTAATCAAAGGTAGGCTTTAATTTTTGTCTGTTAAATCCAGCAAAAAGATACAGAATTGCTAATTTTAAATGAAATTTAGTCTATGGAAAGGAAGATAAGGCCTTATGTTTTAGCCGAAACCAACTGGAAACACGTTAAAGATGAAGACTTTAGCATAGCTGTTTTGCCCTGGGGAGCTACCGAAGCACATAATTATCACTTGCCGTATGCTACTGATAACATCCTTGCGGAAGAAGCTGCGATAAGTGCGGCTGAGAAAGCCTGGGAGATGAAAGCGAAGGCAGTGGTTTTACCAGCTATTCCCTTTGGAATTAATACCGGGCAAATGGATATAAAACTCTGTATGAACCTTAATCCAAGCACCCAGTATGCGATTTTAAAAGATGTAGCACAGGTTTTACAAAAACATAAAATTAACAAACTAGTGATTTTGAATGCGCATGGTGGAAACAACTTTAAACAGATGATTAGGGAATTAAGCCTTGAATTTTCTGATATTTTTGCCTGTTCGGTAAACTGGTGGCAAACCATAGATGCAAAACCTTATTTTGAAGAACCCGGAGATCACGCCGGAGAACTGGAAACCGCAGCGGTTATGCACTTACGACCAGAATTGGTGTTACCTCTTGAAGAAGCCGGTGACGGAAGTGCCAAAGCTTTTAAAATTAAGGCATTAAAAGAAGGTTGGGCTAGTGCGCAACGTGAATGGACACAAGTTACTGAAGATACAGGCGTGGGAAACCCTAAAGCTGCAACTGCTGAAAAAGGCAAAATATTCTTTGAAAAAGCAACCGATATGATAGCCGATTTCTTCGTAGAATTGCACGATGCCGATCTTAAAGATATGTATCAATAACTTTTAAAAACTTTATGCTTAAAGCCTTAGCTTATATTTTTGGGTTTTTACTTTTAGGTGAGTTAATCACCTATTTTTTTGAAATCCCAATTGCCGGAAATATTCTAGGCATGTTCCTTATTTTCATGGCTTTACGGCTTAAAATCGTAAAACTTAAGGATGTAAAACCAGCCTCAGATAAGCTGATAAAATACCTGGTTTTGTTTTTTATTCCCTACGGTGTGGGGTTAATGGTTTATTTTGAAATCATCGCCGATTATTGGTTGCCAATATTAGTAGCGGTGATTGCCAGTACTGTGATCACGCTTTATATTTCAGCAATAATTATTGAAAAATTCGGGAAGTAATGCAGGAATTTTTTCAATTACCGATATTTGGCGTTTTTATAAGCATTATCGCTTTTGCTGGGGCACGTGAACTTCGGAAAAAATTTAATTATGCGCTGCTGACTCCGGTTTTGGTAGCTATTGTAGTTATTATTTCAATTTTACTGATTTTCAATATTGAATTTAAAGATTATAATCGAGGTGGGAAATTTATCAGTTTCTTCCTGGGGCCATCTGTGGTGGCGCTTGGGGTTTTCTTTTATGAGAAATTTGAAGAGGTAAAACAGAATTTAAAAGTGTTCTTACTTTCGGTAGCAGTAGGTGGAATATCCGGAATATTAACTGTAATCATTTTTCTCCTCCTTTTAAAAGTTCCCGGTTTTATTATTGAATCCCTGGCGGCAAAATCGGTTACAACGCCTATCGCGATAGAAATCACTAAACTTACTGGTGGAATTCCTGAAATTACCGCAGGAATTGTAATAGCAGTTGGAATTTTTGGAAATGCTTTCGGACCTTTTATTCTGAAAAAATTAGGGATAAAAAGTAAAATCGCTATTGGCACGGCATTGGGAACTGCCGCTCATGGAATTGGCACCGCCCGTGCATTTGAAGAAGGTAAACTGGCAGGAGTTTACAGCGGATTAGCAATGTGTGTTAACGGAATTATCACCGCGCTAATTACTCCGTATTTACTTCAATTATTCCTTGGGGGTTTCTCCTGATTCGTTTTCGTTTTGTTCTGTCTTCCGTTTAAAATATGCAATAATGGAAGGTGCGGTAAACCCGTGAATTACAACTGAAATCAAAATAATGTAAGCAGTAATCGAGTAAAGTTCATTTTTATGCTCAAAGCCGTCAAACTGAACAAAAGCCCAGGCAAGATAAAACACGGAGCCAATACCTTTAATTCCGAGGAAACTTATGGCGAGCTTATTTTTAAAACTATCTTTTATACCTATCATTCCTATAATTCCCGCCAGTGGTCTTATTATTAATACAAATGCAAAGGCGAAAACAATACCGCGCCAGTCTGTTAAGCTTAGCATTCCATTAATTATAGAACCACCAAAAAGAATGATCCAGACTACAAGGAGAAGGCGTTCTATTTCATGAACAAAATCGTGCATTTTTGTTTTATAATCTCCACTTACTTTTTCATAATGCCGTAAGCTTAACCCAGTGAAGAAAACCGCGAGAAATCCATAACCGTGTAATAATTCTGTAGCGCCATAACTAAATAAGGTAAGAGATAATGCCAGGAAACCATCAAAAGTTTTAATGCCGGTGTGTTTGTGTACTTTATCCAGAATAAAACCAATAGCATTACCAATCGCAAAACCAGCAATAGTTCCTATTATAATTTTTAAAAAGAACTTATCGAGCATCCAGTCTGTGAAATCAAAAGCTGCCCAGCTTCCGGCTTGCGCCACCAAAACCGCCATATAGGTGAATGGGTAAGCAAGGCCGTCGTTTAGACCGGCTTCCCCGGTAAGTGCAAATCTAATTTTTCCTTTGTATTCTTTTTCTCTTTCAGGGTCATCCAGTTGGGTTTCAGAAGCTAAAACGGGATCGGTGGGAGCAAGTACGGCTGCAAGTAAAAGTGAAGAAGGCACGCTTAAAAACAGGAAATTTTGCCCCAGGAAATAAGCAGCAATCATACATAGAGGCATCGTTATAAAAACTAGCAAAAGTGGTCTTTTCCAGGCCTTAAAACTGTAATTATCACCAATTTTTAAACCGGCACCCATCAGGGAAATAATCACGATCATTTCAGAAAAATACATTAGACCTTCATCGGCCCATAAGGGGTCTGGCCATCCAATGGGCAATCCTAATCCTGCCAATAAAAAACCAATAAGAAGTAAAATTATTGGGCCGCTGATTTTTATGCGCTTCGAAATTGAAGGTAACCAAGCCATAATAAGGGTGGTGAAACCAATTCCCGCTAATATCCAGTAGTGCTCTTTCATCCCTTATAAAATTAAAGATTTTAATTGATCCTTTTTTAAGGCTTTTGGTTTTTTGCAAAAGTCTAACAGTTTGGGATAAGGGTTTTCATCATTAATAGTTAACCAACTGATATTTATCATATTAAAATCTTTCTGTTCAGGCTAAATTTGAGAGTATAATCAATTCTTGTAAAAGATGGATGCTTCCTTATTTCTCGCTAAATTCTGGGGTTGGTATCTCCTTATTTTCTTTTTTGTACTGAGTTTTAATCCCAGGCGAATACAACAGATCTTTAAAGATTTGAGAGATCAAAAATTTTTGATTTTAGCTGCCTTCGCCGCGATAATTATAGGCTTGCTCAACATTCTTTTTCACAATATATGGGAACTGGGCTGGGAATTTATAATTACCGCCCTCGGTTGGACCTCACTTTTTATAGGCCTTGGACTTTTTATTTTCCCTGAACCTACCACCCGAAAACTTACAGTGCTTAACCTCAAATTTGTACAGGTTATTTATGTGCTGCTATTTCTTTTAGGCATTTTCCTACTGAATATGGGCTATGGACTCGTGTTATACTAAAAAATAAGATTATGAAATTCATTAAAAAATTTAGGGAACTTACAATAAAGAACGTAGCTGAGGTAGGTGGGAAAAACGCTTCTCTTGGCGAAATGTATAACGAATTATCTTCGGAAGGTGTTTTGGTACCAGATGGTTTCGCAACTACTTCTGAAGCCTTCTGGACTTTTTTAAAGTCGAATAATATTGAAGAAAAAATAAAAAATCTGCTAAAAAAACTGAATCGGAAAAATTTTGAAAACTTAAGCAATATTGGCGCTGAAGCCAGGGGGCTAATTTTATCAGGCAATTTTTCTGATGATTTTTCCGAAGAAATTATTTCGGCCTACCGGGAGCTGGGAGAAGAAGAAGATATACAGGTTGCTGTTAGAAGCAGTGCCACTGCCGAAGATTTGCCCAATGCGAGTTTCGCAGGCCAGCACGATACTTTTTTGAATATTAAAGGTTCAGAGGCTTTGCTTAACGCGGTTAAAGATTGTTTTGCTTCCCTGTATACCAACCGTGCTATCAAATACAGGGAAGACAAGGGGTTTCTACATCACGACGTAGCACTTTCTGTGGGTGTTCAAAAAATGGTACGATCAGATATTAGTTGCTCCGGAATTGGTTTTAGCCTGGAACCTGAATCAGGTTTTAGGAATATTATTCATATTTCCGGAGTTTGGGGCTTGGGGGAAAATATTGTGCAGGGATTGGTGAACCCCGATGAATTTGATGTTTTTAAACCTATGATAGGGAAAGCTGAAAACCCTATTATTCAGAAAACACTGGGTCATAAAGAACTCTCTATGGTTTACGCCGAATCCAGTGGCCATTCTTCCACCGTGAATATTGAAACTCCGCTCGAAAAACAGGATAGTTTTGTTTTGAGTGATGAGGAGGTGATTAAACTTTCCCGGTGGATTTTACTAATCGAAAAGCATTACAGTCGCCCAATGGATGTGGAGTGGGCAAAAGACGGGTTAACGAACGAGCTTTTTATTACCCAGGCCCGACCAGAAACAGTGCATAAAGACGAAGATAAAAGATTTTATATAGAATACCATCTAAAAGAAAAAGGGGAAATCCTTACCAGTGGAAGCGCCATTGGTTCCAGCATCGCAACCGGAAAAGCCAGGTACTTAAAATCGCCGGAGGAAGGACATAAATTGAATCCTGGTGAAATTCTAATCACCAATAACACGAGTCCAGATTGGGATCCATTATTAAAATTAGCAGTAGCAGTGGTAACTGAAAGAGGTGGCCGAACAAGTCACGCGGCAATTGTTGCTCGAGAGCTTGGAGTTCCCGCAATTGTGGGAACCAATGATGCTACTGAGAAGATAAAAGATGGTGAAATGATTACCGTTTCCTGCGAAGGAAAAACCGGTTTTGTATATAAAGGTGCCCTGGAGTTTAATACAAATGAAATTGATTTTGGAAAGATTTCCCTGCCAAAGACCGAAGCTAAATTTATTCTTTCAGATCCGGACAGGGCTTTTCAGCTTTCTTTTTATCCCAATAATGGAGTGGGTTTATTGCGTATGGAATTCATTATTACCCATAAGGTGAAAATCCACCCGATGGCATTGGTTAACTATGATAAGGTTAAAGAAAAGGCTGCAAAAAAGATCATTGAAGAACTAACCTGGCAGTATAAAGATAAACGTGATTTTTTTGTAGAAGAATTATCCCGTGGAATTGCCGTAATGGCCGCTGCTTTTTCTCCTAAAGAAGTAATTGTGAGGCTTAGTGATTTTAAAAGTAACGAATATGCGAACTTAATAGGAGGTCGCCAATTTGAGCCCTTAGAAGAAAATCCTATGCTTGGTTTTAGAGGTGCGTCACGTTATTATCACCCCAATTACAAAGAGGCTTTTGAACTGGAATGCAAAGCCATTAAAAGGGTTCGGGAAGAAATGGGCCTTGAGAATTTAAAAGTGATGATCCCTTTTTGTAGAACCGTAAATGAAGCGAAAAGTGTGATCGATTTAATGAAAGAATTCGGTCTGGAACGAGGAAAAAATTCCCTCGAAATTTATATGATGGTTGAAATTCCGTCTAATGTAATTCTCCTTGAGAAATTTGCTGAATTTTTTGATGGATTTTCTATTGGCTCCAACGACCTTACCCAGTTAACCCTTGGGGTTGATCGCGATTCAGAATTAATGGTTGATGTATTTGATGAAAATAATGCAGCTGCAAAAGAAATGATTGCTACCGCAATACAAAAAGCCCGCAAAGCCGGGAAGAAAATAGGCCTTTGTGGGCAGGCACCCAGCGATTTTCCCGAATTCGCTTCTTTTTTAGTAAATGAAAAAATAAGCAGCATTTCCTTTAATCCTGATGCGCTTTTAAAAGGAATAGAGAATATTAATCAGGCTGAAGGCAGGCGGTAAACACTAAGAAATGTTGAAAGATCCGCACGCCATCCCCGCTGAAAAAATCCTTTCAGAATTTAAGGTAGATCCCGATAAAGGATTAACTGCCTCTGAAGTTGCTGCAGGATTAAAAAAACATGGCCCTAACCGTTTAAAGGCGGCCAAGTCTAAAAATATCGGACTCATATTTTTAGAGCAATTTCTTGATCCCATAATTTATATTCTAGCTGCTGCGATGGCCCTGGCGTATTTCTTTGGTGAGTGGCTGGAAGGCACGGCCGTTTTAATAGTGATTCTCATTACCGTCCTTATAGGTTTTTTTATGGAGTGGCAGGCAATTCGCTCGGTAGAGGCTTTGCAAAAAATGGTAGAAACCCAGGCTAATGTTTTGCGTGATGGAAAGGAGAAACACATTAAAGCGACAGGATTGGTTCCCGGGGACATTGTAATCCTGGAAAGTGGTGATGTTATTCCTGCGGATTGCCGTATGCTAGAAACCGAAAGTTTTGCGGTAAAAGAAGCGATCCTCACCGGGGAAAGCAATCAAATAGAAAAAAATATTGAATCGCTGCCAGATAAAGTTCCATTGGCGAACCGAAATAATATGCTTTACAAAGGTACCATTGCGGTTAGAGGAAAGTCCAAAGCAATTGTGATTGCTACAGGAATTGAAACAGAAATTGGCCGCATTAGCGAACTAACCAGTAGCGCTAAAAAAGAAAGTACGCCTTTAGAAAAAAAGCTAGCAAAGTTAAGCAGGTGGCTTATTTGGCTTACTTTAATTCTCGCTATTCTCATTGTAGCAACCGGCTATTTTCAGGGCAAAGATTTAATGCTAATGATTAAAACCGGGATCGCGCTGGCTGTAGCTGCCATTCCGGAAGGTTTGCCTATTGTCGCTACTATCGCACTTGCCAGGGGCATGCTTCGACTTTCAAAAAGGAATGTGGTGATCAAAAAATTAGAAGCGGTTCAAACGCTGGGGGAAACCGGGATAATCTGTACCGATAAGACTGGCACGCTTACTGAAAATCAAATGAGCGTTCATCATGTGGTGTTGGGTACTTCAGAATTTCCTGCTACCAAAGCCGCAAATTTCAAAGAAGACCTTGCTTTTGAAAAACTGATACTCATAGGCAGTTTATGTAATAATTCAAAATTAAAAAATGGCGGATTCACGGGGGATGCTGTAGAGATCGCTTTAGTTGAATTCGCTGCGGAAATGGGATTTGATTATAAAGAACTTCAGGGAAAATATCCCAAAATACTCGAGGTTCCGTTTGATGCTGAGATCAAAAAGATGGCCACTTTACATGATTTTGAAAGTGAATATTTAATATGCGTTAAAGGAGCGTTGGAGGCTTTACTGGATTCCTGTAGTTTAGTTTTAACCGAAGAAGGGCCCAAAGAATTTCAGGATAAAGAAAAATGGCAGCAACAGGCAAAACTAATCGCAGCCGAAGGAATGCGGGTTCTGGCGTTTGCGTTCAGAGAAAGTAAAGAAAAACCGGAATATGAAACTTTAATGGAGAATCTTACTTTCGTTGGGATTCTGGGATTTTTAGATCCGCCAAGGAAAGATATCAAAAAAGCTATTGAAACCTATAAAAACGCCGGAATAAGAGTGGTCATGGTTACCGGAGATCATCCTGATACCGCGAGGAAAATCGGAGAAGAAATCGGGTTAATTGCCGTAGATGCGCCGGAAGAAATGGTGGTGCACGGATCAGATCTTGAAGAAATAGCTACGCTAACCAAAGACCGACAAAAAACAATAATGCAAGCCGGAATCTTTGCCAGAATGGTTCCCGGCCAAAAACTGAATCTGGTAGAATTTTACCAGAAAAATAAGGCGATCGTGGGAATGTTGGGCGATGGTGTAAACGATGCCCCCGCTCTTAAGAAAGCTGATATTGGCATTGCGATGGGAATTCGTGGAACAGAAGCCGCTAAAGAAGTTGCCGATGTAATTTTAATGGACGATAAATTCACGTCTACAGAACTTGCAATAAGACAGGGGCGAACCATTTTTGAGAATATCAGGCAGTTTGTGATCTTCTTACTTTCCTGTAACCTGGCAGAGATAATTTCAGTAGCATTGGCTTCCCTGAGTAATTTACCAATGCCCCTGCTTCCGCTTCAAATTCTTTTTCTAAACCTAATAACCGATGTTTTCCCGGCTTTAGCCCTTGGTGTGGGGAAAGGAGATCCAAACATCATGAAAGATCCTCCAAGGGATCCAAAAGAGCCTATTCTTACTAAAAAACTTTGGACTGCCACAGTTTTGTATGGCTTGAGTATTACAGTGGCGGTGATAGGAGTGGTGGCTTACACCCATTTTAAAATGGGATTAAGTTCAATTTTGGTAAATAATATTGCTTTTTACACCCTTATTTTAGGCCAGTTGTTAAATGTCTTTAACCTTCCAAGACGAAAAATATCCTTTTTGAAAAATGAAGTAACTGCGAATCCCTGGGTTTGGGCATCTTTAGTTTTTTCGATCTTAATTATGGTGCTTGTTTACCATATCCCTGTAATGGCTGAGGCTTTGTCCCTGGTTCCGCTTTCGGCTAATCATTTTGTTGTAATAATTGTTTTTGGCGCTGCTTCATTGCTAATATCACAAATATTAAAACGTTTAAAATTAGCTAATTGATCTTATTTAAGACTGACGGAAATCATACTTTTTTAGGTCGATTTGTCTTAATTTCAGGAGATTATAAAACTTTTAATTATGGAAAGTATAAGGAAAAGGCCGAAAGGTGATTTTATTGCCGAAGCCAATATGGAGCAGCTCTATGCACTTACCAAACACTGGAATTCAGATCTGCATTTTTTCAGGGACGATCTCAGTTTTCTGCATAAACTTTTAGATAGCTATTTTATCTGGATAGATAAAGACGAAAATTACAGAATGGCTTCAAAAATGAAAAATGAACTTTTAAAGTTGAGAGAGCGCTGTGAAGATCTATTGGAGAAAACCGATAAGCATAGGGAGCAAATAGGTAAAATGATCCTGGAAAAAATTGAGGATTCCAGGGTTTTTAGATTGGAACACGAACATCTGGAAGACGAGATCGCAAGTTTTGTAAAAGCTTTCAGGTTAAACAGGTTAGCGCTTTTCAAAATAACCGAGTTTATAAAAGACACTGAAAAACTTACAGAATTAAATTAGAAATAGCACCAATCTAAATCAAAGTGACCCTCATCATATTTTTGAAAGAGGCTTAAAACTAACTTTGAGTAAACTTTTAAAACCTACTAAAATGCTCATCAATATTCAGTTTATAAAAACAAAAGGAAGTGAAGATTTAACCCAAAATGTATCAAACAATTTAAATAAACTATTAGATAAATATGACTGGCTTATAAAAGCCGAAGTATTCTTTAAAGAAGAAAATGACTCTACAGGAAAATCAAAGATTTGTGAGATCGAGCTAAGTGCGCCCGGCCCCAGGAT
>JAGXIG010000034.1 GCA_024635815.1 Salegentibacter sp. | reverse complement strand
TTTCACCATACTGGTAAAAACGGGGCTTTTCGCATCTCAACTGAACCTTAGGGTCCACTA
The DNA here is from genome assembly GCA_024635815.1 of Salegentibacter sp. The sequence goes on along the minus strand of JAGXIG010000034.1, from coordinate 7,627 downwards.
TCAACTAACACTTAAATTTTACTCAAAAGAACCTTTAAAATTCTCCTGGTATTCTGCAAAGACCTCTTTTGAAGTCATTTTTTTATATTCATCTTTAGCAAAAAGCTTTAGATAAAGTTCCAATTGCTGAGGCGTTCTGTATCCCGGAATAGGAGCGATTAAATTGGCTTCCTCATCAAAGAAAACAAGACTGGGATAACCAGTGATTTTTAAAGCTCTTGCCAGCTGGTGAGAGGAATTTCTCCCGGTTTTCTCAGGATTATATTGCGGGTTTTTAAATATTTGCCCTTTAAAATCAATTTCCTCCGGACCTTCAGCATTAAATTTCACCGGATAGTAATTCTCATTTACAAATTCAATCACATCACTATTAGTAAAAGTATTCTTATCGAGCATTTTGCAGGGACCACACCAAACGGTATAGGCATCCATAAAAATCTTTTTTGGCTCCTCTTTTTGAGCTTCCAAAGCTTCATTCATACTCATCCAATTGATCTCCTGGGCTTGAACACCAACTCCTATAAAAATAAAGAAAATAAAAAAAGTAAGTTTCTGCATTATTCTGAATATTTTAAACACTTGGTCGATTTACATCCTGAACCTAACAAGAAAACAAAAAACGTTCCTAAAATTAAGAACGTTTTTTGATTTTAAATACAATTTTTAATTTATTTCCTGTCTCTTTCGGTATCTGCAATTTCATATTGCTCTTGTTCCATCATTTCCCGCTCTTCATCTTCTACTCCGTGTGTTAGTCGTTTTAAAGGTTTTAGCATTATTAAAACGATTACTGCAAAAGCAATTGTAAAGATGGTAATCCCTGAAAATATTGCTAAATCACCTGCATCTGATGCAAACTCACCTAAAACTCCAGCAAGCTTGTTTCCAAGGCCTGTAGCTGCAAAGTAAACTCCCATCATTAAGGAAGCATATTTTATCGGTGCTAATTTTGTAATAAATGAAAGTGCAACCGGCGAAGAACTTAATTCTCCTATGGTATGGAATAAATATGCCAGCACCAACCAATACATTGCTGAAGATCCATTCGCTTCAAATTGAACCGAAGCGGCAGCCATAAACACAAAACCAAGTCCCATTATAATAACTCCTATTGCCATTTTGAAAATGGATGAAGCTTCTTTATTCTTTAATTTTCTACGTGCCCAGAAATTGGCTACCAGCACCCCAAAAAATATGATAAATAGCGCATTTAACGACTGAAACCAGGAAGCCGGAACTTCATCTCCAATAAATGGAATTGCAAAAGGTAAAGACCTGTTGGTTTTATCTAAAGCGTAGATATTCATCAAACCACCGGCCTGCTCAAAAGCACCCCAAAAAACAATTACCAGTATAAAGGATAATAGCATTACCACATACCTATCTTTCATAACCTGCGTGGTAAGATCTTTATAAACCATAAGCATCATAGCGATTACCAGGGTTAAAAAGATACAAAGCAATCCGTAAGGCACTGATTCAGAAATAAGAATATAAATAGAGCCTATCATTAAAAGTGCAGATATCACTAATTGAACAGGAGACTTAAATAAATCTCCAAACAATCCTGTTAGGGAAGCTCCTTCGCTTCGTTCTGCTTTAGATAATAAGTTACCCACATTCACCAGGTATTTTTGCCCCCATAAATAAACGATAAGGCCAAATGCCATTGCTATACCGGCCAGACCAAAGCCCCAGTGCCAGCCTATAAATTCTCCCACTCCACCAACAATAAGGCTGGAAAGAAAAGCTCCCAGGTTAATCCCAATATAAAAAATAGTAAAACCTTTATCTCTTCTAATATCACCGGGTTTATATAAACCACCAACCATTGTAGAAATATTAGGTTTAAGCATCCCTACTCCAACAATAATTAATCCCAGGCCTGAATAAAACGCCCACATTTCTTCTACAGCCAAAATACCGTGGCCTGCTACAAGTATAATTCCACCCCATAACACCGTTTTCTTTTGGCCCAGAAGTTTATCTGCTATAATTCCTCCGGGAATTGATGCTACATATACCAGCATCGTGTACCAACCGTAAAGGGCTAATGCTTCACCTTGAGTCCAACCAAGTCCGGCATTACCGTCTGTAGTAGCGCTTACTAAATATAAAACCAGGATAGCACGCATTCCGTAATAGGAAAAACGTTCCCACATTTCGGTAAAAAATAAGATATAAAGTCCTATGGGGTGTCCAAATAATTCCTTCTGAGGGGCTCTGTTTGCTGCTGTTGCCATTTAGATTATAGTTTTTCTTTAATAAAATCTGTCATCATTGTATAAAGGTGCAATCTTGTATTCCCACCATAGATTCCGTGGTTTCTGTCCGGGTAAATCGCCCAGTCAAATTGCTTGTTAGCCTGTACTAAAGCTTCAACCATTCTCATAGTATTTTGTAAGTGTACATTGTCATCTCCCCCACCGTGAATTAAAAGATAATCTCCTTTTAATTTCTCTACATGGTTTATAGGTGAGTTTTCATCATATCCTGAAGGATTTTCCTGTGGAGTAGTCATATATCTTTCAGTATAGATAGTATCGTAAAATCTCCAGCTAATTACCGGCGCTACGGCTATGGCCATAGAGAAAGTATCATTACCTTTTAAGATAGCGTTAGAAGACATAAAGCCACCATAGCTCCATCCCCAAATTCCTATTCGGTTTTCGTCTATATAATCTCTTGCTCCCAGTTTCTTTGCGGCAGCAATTTGGTCCTCTACTTCGTATTTACCCAATTCATTTTGAGTAACCTTCTTAAAAGCGGCTCCTTTAAAACCGGTTCCTCTACCATCTACTGTAACGATGATGTAACCTTCATTAGCAAGTAGTTGATACCAGTAATCGTTAGTTCCAAAATAGGAGTTGGAAACCTCCTGTGAACCGGGACCTGAGTATTGGAACATCAACAACGGATATTTCTTGTTCTCATCAAAATCGGTTGGCTTAATCATAGACATATTAAGCTCATTACCATTAATTTCAATGGTGGTCAATTCTTTTGGAGCGAAATTATAAGCCGCTTCTTTTTCAAGTAAAGCCGAATTATCTTTAATTTTTCTAACCAATTTTCCGTTTTTGGCATTATGAAGTGTGAATTCGTACGGAGTTTCAGTGCTGGTGTAAGAGTTGATGAAATAAGTATAATCAGCACTAAAATCAGCGCTATTAGTTCCTTTTTTTTCGGTTAAACGTTTTTTGTTTTTCCCGTTTATTTTAATGGAATATACATCACGATTTACACTCCCGTTTTCTGTACTTTGATAGAAAATTCTTTTAGAATCTTCATCATACCCGTAATAATTGGTCACTTCCCATTCTCCTTCGGTAACCTGGTTTTCTAAGTCCCCGTCTTCATCATAGAGGTAAATATGGTTCCAGCCGTCTTTTTCACTGGTCCAGATAAAGCTATTATCTTCAAGGAAAGTCAGGTTGTTAGTGATATCTATATAAGCCTCATCGGTTTCGTTCATTACCACTTCGGCTTCATTGTCTTCAGCATCAACAAAAATAAGATCTAAATTGTTTTGGTGCCTGTTTAGAACCTGAACACTTAAAATTTCAGCATCCCGCGTCCATTTTATTCTCGGGATATAAAAATCTTTATAATCTCCTAATTCCACTTTTTCGCTTTCTTCAGTTGCTAACTCGTAAGTATAAAGGGAAACTTCAGAATTAACCTCTCCGGCTTTAGGATATTTAAAAACCTGCTGACTGGGATATAAATCCTGTCCAAACATATTCATTGAAAATTCCGGAACTTCGGTTTCATCAAATTTCAAGTAAGCTAGATGAGTTCCGCTTTTATTCCAATCGAAAGCTCTAACAAAGGCAAATTCTTCTTCGTACACCCAATCGGTCACCCCGTTAATAATGATATTTTTCTTACCATCTGTGGTTACCTGAGTTTCTTCGCCTGAAGCGATATCGTAGATAAAGATATTATTTTCAAAAACATAAGCCACTTTAGAAGCATCTGGAGAAAAAGTAGGCTCCTGTACTTTATTATCACTTAATTTGGTAAGGCTTTTATTTTCTACATCGTAGATATAGTAGATTCCGCGAGAAGAACGTCTGTAAATTTGCTCCAGTTCTGTAGAAAGCAAAATCTTATCCTCTTCTTCGCTAAGTTCAAACCCCTGAAATCCGGAAATTTCACTAAGATCATCACTCTTTAATAGGCTTCTAACTTTTTCCCCACTCTTGTAAGAATAAACATCTATGCTGGTGGTATTGGCGTCGCGGTCGCGATTTAAAACCAGGTATTCTTTACCATTATCTAAAGATTGTAGGGATTGTAAACGTTCCTGCCTAAAGGTGCCGTCGTAAATTTCTTCGAGGCTAATTTCCTTATCCTGGGCGTAAATTGTTGAGGTTACCACTATTAACAACCCAACCAGTATTTTGGAGAACTTCATAAAATTTATAGAATGAATTTTGATTGCCAAGTTTACTAAATTTTCAGCAAAAAAAGTAGAATTTGAGTGTTAAATACTAAGGATTTGTTAAAGAAATATTCTCCTGAATTTTCTAAAATCAGAAAACCCACTTCCGTTAAATAACAATTGTATCTTTGCTCCCGATAAATTAGCTTAAAAAATGATAAAACCTATCAGCGGCTTTTCCAAACTTACCAAGAAAGAAAAAATAGACTGGTTGGCTGAAACCTACCTGAAAGACCGCCCCGAAGATGTTGCCATTCTTAGACAATACTGGAACGAAGATTCCGGGTTACAACAACTTCACGACGAATTTACCGAAAATACACTATCAAATTTCTATCTGCCTTTTGGCCTGGCCCCAAATTTCCTGATTAACGGAGATTTACTCGCGATTCCTATGGCGATTGAAGAAAGTTCAGTAATCGCTGCAGCGAGTAAAGCCGCGAAGTTCTGGAGAACACGTGGCGGATTTAAAGCCGAAGTAATAGATACCAAAAAAATAGGCCAGGTTCATTTTAATTTCTTCGGAAATAAAGAAAAACTGGCACATTTTTTTGAAGTTGCAAAACCAAAACTTCTGGAAGCGGTAAAACCTATTACCCGAAATATGGAAAAACGCGGCGGCGGGGTTTTAGATGTAAAACTGCGAAATAAAGCTGCGGAAATCGCTAATTATTATCAGTTGCATTGCGAGTTTGAAACCAAAGATTCTATGGGTGCAAATTTTATAAATTCCTGTCTCGAAAAATTTGCCGAAGTGTTTGAAAATGAAGCTCAGCAGTATGCCGATTTTTCTTCGGAAGAAAAGGATATCGAAATCATCATGAGTATTCTTTCCAATTATGTGCCGGAATGTTTAGTGCGAGCTGAAGTTTCCTGCCCGGTAGAGGAACTCAATGAAAATAAAGAAATGAATGGTAAAGATTTCGCGAAGAAATTCATTCAGGCAGTGAATATTGCTGAAGTTGAACCTTATCGTGCCGTGACCCATAACAAAGGGATTATGAACGGAATTGACGCTGTTGTTCTTGCTACCGGAAACGATTTTAGGGCAGTAGAAGCCGGTATTCACGCGTATGCCGCCAGAAATGGAAAGTATTCTAGCTTAACCCACGCCAGCCTTGAAAACGGTATTTTTAAATTCTGGATTGAAATTCCTTTAGCGCTTGGAACTGTGGGAGGATTAACAAGCTTACATCCTTTGGTTAAACTGGCTTTGGATATTTTACAGCAGCCTACGGCGAGGGAATTAATGAAAGTTGTGGCCGTTGCCGGACTTGCACAAAACTTTGCTGCGATTAATTCCTTAACCACCACTGGAATTCAGCAAGGCCATATGAAAATGCATTTAATGAATATTTTAAATCAACATAATGCCACTGCAGCCGAGAAGAAGACCCTCACTCAATATTTCACAAAACACACCGTAACTCACAGCAGCGCGGTTGAAGAATTGAAAAAATTAAGAAATTTATGAAGGAGTTTTACAGCAACGGAAAACTTTTAATTACCGGGGAATATGCTGTTTTAGACGGTGCAAAAGCTTTGGCTGTTCCCATAAAATTTGGCCAATCGCTGGAAGTAAAAGCTTCTGAAGGAAAAAATATCGAGTGGAATAGTTATGATGAAAATGATAAACTGTGGTTTCAGGCAAAGTTTGAGTTTAAAAATGATGAATTTCAGCTTATTTCTAAAACCGAAAAAATTTCAGAAAAACTGCTGCAAATCTTAAACGAAGCCAATCATTTAAACCCAGCATTATCTTCAGAAGAAAAAGCCGGAATTAGGGTTAATACTAGATTAAATTTCAACAAAAACTGGGGTTTAGGCACGTCTTCAACTTTAATCAACAACATTGCCGACTGGTTTGAGATTGATGCCTATAAACTGCTTAAAAACACTTTTGGTGGTAGTGGTTACGATATCGCAGCAGCGAAAAATAACCGACCGATAACTTATCAAATTACCGAAAACGGACCGTCGGTTTTAAAAGCTAATTTTTATCCTGAATTTTCAGAAAATATCTTTTTCGTTTACTTAAATGAGAAAAAGAATAGCCGTGATGCTATCGCTCACTATAAGGCATTACCCGAAGCCAATAAAATCGGACTGACTGAAAAAATATCTTCGTTAACAGAACAGTTTGCTAGTTGCACAACGTTAACAGAGTTCGAACTTTTAATCAATATTCACGAGACTTTACTTTCAAAAGCATTACAAACACCAAAAGTGAAACAAAAACGTTTCCCGGATTTTCAAGGCGCGGTTAAAAGTCTTGGTGGCTGGGGAGGTGATTTTGTTATGGTTACGGGTGAAAAAGAAGAGGTTTTTGAGTATTTCGGTAATAAAGGTTTTAAAACGATTTTCGAATTTGAAGATATTATTCTTTAAAGAAACGCCTAAAAGATCTTAGACTCTGAAACGAGTTACCATGGATGTATTTTAAATATCCTGTTATTTAAGTTTCTTTTTTCATTTTTTGTTCGCCCAAAAAACGAAACAAAAAAGGGCGTCCTATGTGGAGGTGTTTTTTTGGCAACAAGGTCAAAAAATCGCAAATCAGCAACTAATTTTTTTCCAGGGCTTCAAAAATTATTAACGCTGCTGATTTTCTACACTCACACACGGAGTTTAAAACTCGCTGCTCGAAAAAGTCATTTTCCTACGTTAGCTAATTTTTTTATCACGGGTCTCAGGGTGACGTAGGATCATCATTGGGAATCTAATTAGAGATTACTTCACTTCGTTCGTAATGAAGTTCCTTTTTTGATCTTGAAACAGCTTTAGACTCTGAAATAAATTTAGGGTGACGTATTATCTTGATTCATCATGCTGTCCCGACAACTTCGGGATTGTTTCAGCATCTAATGTGTTCAGGAACTAGACAAAAAAAGCCCCGGTAAAAATTTACCGGGGCTTTGTGTTTCTAAAGGCTTATTCTACTAGTAGAATCTCGCCCGATTATCTTCAACATCTGCTTTTTTACGAAGTGCTTCAAAAAGTCTTTCAGATGCATTTTGTCTTCTTTGTGCAGTTTCCTGCTCTGCGATTCCGCGGTAAGAATTCATAGCCGGGGCTTCATTTTTACTTTCAAGCTCCACTACATAAACTCCATTCTCTCCGGCAATAGGATTACTCACACTTCCCGGTTCTAAAGCGAATACAGATCCTACAACTTCCGGC
>JAGXIG010000004.1 GCA_024635815.1 Salegentibacter sp. | reverse complement strand
GATTTACATTGGTATAGATATCATAAACTTTATCTATATTACCCATCGCCAAATGCGGAATAAGCAAACTCCCGGTAGAAGTGCCCAGAAACAAATCGTATTTCTTGCCTTCTTCCTGAATTAAATATTGAGCAACGCCGCCTGCAAAGGCGCCTTTACTACCCCCACCCGATATTACCAGTGCCCGCATTAAGGTTCAATTTGATTAATTTCCTCGCTTTTTTCTTTGCCATACCTATAACCAGTTTTCCACCAGGACTTCATTTGCTTTTCATCAAAAATAAGGGAATTGGTAGTCAATACTGTAGGCGTGTAGTAAAAATTTATAGTTACGTTTCTATTGGCTGCTGCAAATTTCCCTATTTTAATATTTTGTGATTCGATCCTGTCTAGCATAAACCGAAACAAATTAGTGATGAGTCCAAAAACGTTTTTCGAAGGCATCCTATTATAAAATGTAGCTTCGGTTTGCAAAATTACCGCATCTATATGGGTAGCACCACGTTTTATCGCTTCTTCAATAGGCACCATAGTACCCAGACCACCATCGGCATATTCGCACCCATTTTTTTGCACTAAACTCATGAAAGGTGTGTAATTGCAGGAAATCCAGATCCACTCACAAAATTCTTCGTACTCAAAATCTTTAATCGATTTATATTCTACTGTATTTAAGGAAATATTGGAAACAGTAACTACAACATCTTTTTTAGAGGCTTGCAAGCTTAGAAATTCCTCTTTAGTTAAGGTCTCTTCTATCAATTTTTTAAGATTTTTACTTTCACCAAAAGTCTTTTTTCCTTTCAAAAAATTAAGAATCACATTAAAGTGATTTATGCTAATTTGATCGTATCCGTGCTGCCGCTTGATAAGAAAAGGACGATTGCTGAAAATACTGGATTGGTTAACCGAAGTATAGATCTCTTTTATCTTTTCACACTTATTCAGGGCGAGATGAGAAATTAGTAAACTCCCGGTTGAAGTTCCTAGGTAAAGGTCATAATCGCGTTTTAATTCTTCAATTAAATACTGGGCAACCCCACCGGCAAAAGCGCCTTTGCTGCCTCCTCCCGATATTACCAATGCCCGCATTAATTGAGTTTTGTTTGTAAATAATCCCACTCTTTTTGAGAAAGTCTATCCTTTAAAGCTATGAATTTTTGCCGATATTCTTCGTTTTTAAGCAGTTGGTTTAGTAACTGCCGGGAATAATTTCTAAACCTATAAGTTGGATGTTTTGTTCCCTGCATAAGATCAAGCAGGTTTTGAGTAGTAAAACTATTAATTTGAAATAAATAGCCAAAAGCATTTTCCCGCACTTCAATTGGAAAATGCACAGCAGTATAGCCCGAAAGTTCATTATATGCTTCCTGCTGTTTCTCAGGTTCATAATTTGGCGTCACCAGGTTTAAGGTAAGCCAAAGCATTCGCACGTTTTTATTGGTAAAACCTTCAATTCCCTTGGTTTTATCTAAATAAGTGGAAACCTCTTGCGGAAAATTCATCCATAATTTTAGCAGAGCGGCTTCCTGGGTTATATAGGATTCATCATTTAGTAAAGATTCAAATGAGGTTTTTAATTCCTTCGGAATTCTCTCTATACTGGTTGCGATTGCCTGGCGAACATAAATATTATTGGTTTCAAAAGCTTTTCTATAAAGCTTTATCGCTGTGGCTGAAGTCGCTCCTTCTAATTGGTACACCACTTCCTGACCGGTATAATCGCTCACCGGGAAATCAAGTTCTGCACTTAAAAATTCTTCTTTTTTCTCCAAAGGCGTTTCCCGAAGCGCCAGAATATTTAAATGATTTTGAATGAACTCTGAAGCTTTTAAAGAATTTAAAGCAGCAAAACCCTGAAAAGCAGTTTGGTTTAGCCACTTCGCCATAAAATCTGAGAGATCTATGTTGGCGGCTGCTTCAACTTCGGCAATAAAATTATCGGTGGTGGCGGTCTTGAACTTGTAGAGTTCCAGGTAATTCTTCACTGCATTTTTAAAAGCGGTTTCTCCTACTTTTTCCCTCAAAATATGCAGAGCCCAGGCTCCTTTTTGATAGTAAGTTAACGAACTTGCTTTGGCTTTTGTTACCGCTTCGCCCTTACCATTATCACTTAATTCTTTAAGTTTTTCTCCAGATTGGTAAAGTTGCCAGTAATAATAATCGTCACCAAAAATCTCGCGTTCGGCGAGTAAAGCGTAGAATGTGGCAAAACCTTCGTGCAACCAATGATCGTTTGCAGTTTCTGCAGTCACTACATTTCCAAACCATTGGTGCGCCATTTCGTGCGCATTTACACTCACGTAATTCCGGTCTTTAAAGGCTATGGAATCGGTGATAAATGCGTGATCAAAAATAGTCGCCGTAGTATTTTCCATCCCGGAATATAGAAAATCGCGTACAGGCGCCTGTTTGTAATTCGGCCACGGATATGCTAACCCTATTTCTTTTTCCAGAAAATCAAAAATGGTTTTGGTATGCCGGTAAGTGGGTTCCAAATTTGCTTTTTCTGAAACCGGCATAAAATATTGCAAAGAAACTCCTGAAGCTGATTTACTTTCTTCTACCACATAATTTGCTGCTGCAAAAGCCAGTAAATAACTGCTCATAGGTTGTTGCATCTCGAAATTCCAGCTTTTTAAAGAATCGTTTATAGATGTGCCGATGAGTTTTCCGTTGGCCATTACTTCCAGATCTTTTGGAAAATGATAGGTAATATCAAATTCTACTTTTTCCCGTTGATCGTCAAATGAAGGCAACCAGTTAGAAGTATATTTTCCCTGCCCCTGCGTCCATATTTGTGTGGGTGCCTTTATAGAATCGGCTATATTCCAATTAATAAAGTAGATCGCTTCTTTTGGTTTAACTGAATATTTCAGTTGAAGCGAATTATTTTCGGAAGAATTTATTTCATTTTTTATCCAAATACGTGCCCCGGTATTTCTGAAGTTTTTTGATTCACCATTCAGCAAAACCTCATCAAAATTCATATTTCGAGCATCAACATAGAACGAATCGATACTTTTTAAATTTTCGAACTCGTAATTAATATCGCCCGAAACCTCTTTATTTACCGGGTCTACAAAAATTTCAGCATCAGCTTTTATAAAATCTATATTTTCAATTTGATTGAGGGAATCTGCAATGGGTGCCTGGCTATAAAAGTTCCAGCTACAGCAAAAAAGGAGGGTGATAAAGGAATATTTCATATTAAAAACTACAGCCCACAAATTACAAAAACTGAAGAAATTTAAACCCGGAAAATTTCAGGTTTAATTTTTAAGTGAAATTCAGCCTAAAAAACCTGATTTTAATATCTTCGTTTGCATGAACGCCAATATTTTGCAAACGCCCATAGATTATCTAAAAGGGGTCGGCCCAAACCGCGCCGATTTACTTCGAAAAGAACTTGGCATTCACACTTACCAGGACCTAGTAAATTTCTTTCCCAACCGTTACCTCGATAAAACCCGCTTTTATAAAATAAACGAGTTGCAAAGAAATTCGGCTGAAGTGCAGGTTGTGGGTAAAATTACTCATATAAGATCTGTAGATCAAAAACGCGGAAAACGCCTGGTAGCCGATTTTATTGATGATACCGGAAAAATGGAACTGGTTTGGTTTCGTGGCCAGAAGTGGATCCGGGAAAATTTAAAGATCAATACACCTTATGTGATTTTCGGAAAGACCAATTGGTTTAACGGAGTCTTTAGTATGCCACACCCCGAAATGGAACCGGTTGAGGAATATAAAAAACAACTGCGTACCGCGATGCAACCGGTATACCCTTCTACCGAAAAACTAGCAAAATCAGGCATTACCAACCGGGTTGTCAATAAATTGATGCAGCAACTTTTTATTGAAACCAAAGGCAAATTTTACGAAACGCTTTCAGAAGAAATAACTTCTGAATTAAAACTAATCCCTAAGCCGGAAGCTGTATTCAACATTCATTTTCCGCAGAGCCAGGATTTGCTAACCAAAGCCCAGTTTCGATTAAAATTTGAAGAACTTTTTTACATCCAGCTGCAATTGCTCATTAAAAATATGCTTCAAAAGCAGAAAATAAAAGGTTTTGTTTTTGAAGAAATCGGGCAAAATTTTAGTGAATTTTATAGCAATCATCTTCCTTTTGAACTTACCGGCGCACAAAAACGGGTAATCAAGGAAATTAGGGCCGATTTAGGAAGCGGCGCACAAATGAACCGGTTACTTCAAGGCGATGTAGGCTCAGGAAAAACAATTGTGGCGTTAATGTCTATGTTTATTGCGCTAGATAATGGGTTCCAGGCCTGTCTTATGGCGCCAACCGAAATCTTGGCAATTCAGCATTATAACGGCCTTGTGGAACTTTGTAAAGATCTGGACACCAATGTTTTTTTACTTACCGGTTCTTCAAGAACAAAAGCACGCCGGGAAATCCACGAAAAGCTGGAAAACGGGGAAATAGACATTCTTATTGGCACCCACGCTTTGCTGGAAGACAAGGTGAAATTTAAGAATTTAGGACTGGCGGTTATAGATGAGCAACACCGTTTTGGTGTTGCGCAACGAGCAAAATTATGGCGAAAAAACCAGGTTCCTCCACATATTTTGGTGATGACCGCAACCCCAATCCCCAGAACTTTGGCGATGAGCCTTTACGGCGATTTAGATATTTCGGTAATTGATGAATTACCGCCGGGAAGAAAACCCATCAAAACCGTACATCGATACGACAGCAACCGACTCAAGGTTTTCGCCTTTATAAAAGATGAAATTAAAAAAGGGCGTCAGGTTTATGTAGTTTATCCATTAATCCAGGAATCTGAAACGATGGATTACAAAGATTTGATGGATGGTTACGAAAGTATTGCACGAGAATTTCCTGAAATGCAAATTTCTATTGTTCACGGCCAGATGAAATCTGATGCCAAAGATTATGAAATGGATCGCTTTGTTCGCGGCGAAACCCAAATTATGGTCGCGACCACCGTTATTGAAGTTGGGGTAAATGTGCCCAACGCCAGTGTTATGATCATTGAGAGTGCCGAGCGTTTTGGTCTTTCCCAACTACACCAGCTTAGGGGTCGTGTAGGTCGTGGCGCCGAGCAAAGCTTTTGTATTTTAATGACCGGTCATAAATTATCTAACGACAGTAAAACCAGGCTGGATACAATGACCGCTACCAACGACGGTTTTGAAATCGCAGAAGTTGATTTAAAATTACGCGGTCCCGGCGATATAATGGGCACACAGCAAAGCGGAGTGTTAAACCTCAAAATCGCAGATATTGTAAAAGATAACCAGATTTTAAAATCTGCCCGCTATCACGCGATGAAAATCTTAAAAGAAGATCCCAACCTTGCTCTTGAAAAGAATAAAGTGGTTCGATTTACCTATTCCCAAGTGGCGAAGCATAAAAATATCTGGAATTACATTAGCTAGGTCCCAATTTTCATCAAAAAAAACTACTGATTTTCCCTTGATTTTCACCAAGCCAAAAATTAATATTAGGATCTACCTGTAATTCTGTTTCCTCAATAAACTTAAGCCTTTCCAAAAACAAACAACCAAACAAGTGACTGATTTACAACTTACAGCAAGTAATTAAAGAAATCATTTTCCCACATTATTCCGTAAATTTAAGTGATAACCAAAACATCAAAAATTATGGAAGGGGGAATAATTTTAAGACGGATAATAAGCTTAATGCTTATTTTATGTGGCGGCTTACTGTTTGCTCAGGAAGACACCCAAACGGCTTTAGAAGAGAAATTATATGAAGAATATAAAAGTAACGGGTTTGATAAAGCCATGAAAATGTATGAGAAGAATAAAACCACAGAATATGAAAGTTTGCAGGAACCCTTAAACCTCTTAGGTTACAAACTCATGATGGAAGATAAAGATTTGGAAGCTGCAGAGAAGGTTTTTAAGGCTCAAATTGAAGAATATCCTGAGGAAGCCAATCCTTATGACTCTTATGGCGATTTACTAATGGAAAAAGGAGATAAGGAAGAAGCTAAAGAACAGTTTAAAAAAGCTGCCAAATTAGCGGAAAATATAAAAGATAAAAATGAAAAAATCCAAATGAAGCAGGCTTCGCTTTCCAAATTAGCAAAATTAGAAAATAAGCATCGCCAACTGGATTTTCTAACGGGAGACTGGGAAGTAACTCAAACCGGTTATAGAGATGGGCAGGCAGTAGATCTACCGCCAAGCACGCAGAACATTAGTTATTTACCGGGAGAGTCGGTATTAAGAGTTATGCATAATAAAGAAGGAAATGCCGCTTGCTGTGAAAGAATAGTAGCTTATAATGCTTTGGATGATGTTTATGAAATGGCCTATATCAATGCTGTAAATCCTAATGGTATTGAAGTTTCTGAATTAAAAATCAAGGAGATCGGCGATAATAAATTTGAATTTCTGGAAGATTATGAAGAAAATAATGAGCAGAAACAAGTCAAACACGAAATCTCAAAAACCGATAATGATAATATTGATTGGAGTATTTTCATGCCAAAAGAGGGTAGCCAGGATTGGGAACTCGTAAATAATATGAAGTTTAAAAGGAAAGCTTAATTATTAGTTTAAGTTTAATTAGCGTTAGAAAGGAGCAACTTAGGTCGCTCCTTTCTTTTTTTCTCAATATTGTGGAAATAAGGTATTCTCATTCAGCCGAGTTTCTTTGTACTTCTATTTTAGAATAAAAATTTTAGTTAGGTTCTATTTCAATTAAAATCTCCCTCTTGTTGATAACCACAGAGAAATTTTCTAATAAAAATACTGAAGAAATTAAATCCTTAACTTCTTTAAAAACAGGCTTAAGCACAGCGAATGACTACACTATGAGAATGGCCGGCATCAGATGTGGAATTTATGGTTATTTCCTCATTATTTTTAAGAGAAGAAAAATGACTTGCTGAAACGGTTACCTCATGAATATGAGAATCTGTGTTAGCCTGACTAAGCGTATAGGTTTTTTCGCTACCTGCCTCTACATCTTCCTTAGAAACGGTTAGGTTATGCCCGTGATTGGCACTTATAGAGGTATCAGTTCCATTTTCTGTACAATCTCCGCTCATAACATCATCGGTGTCATCTGTAGGATCAGGATTCGGGTTAGGAGATGAACTGTCATCCGAACCCGAGCATCCTAGTAAGGTTACAGTAGGAATGCCTAACAAAAGCCCTACTGAAGTCTTTCTGATAAAAGTCTTTCTATTCATGACTCAAATTTTAAAATTAATACTCAGTTATATTTTCATCTTTTTTGCCTAAATAAAAATTTCGGGATATTGAAAATCCAAAACGAACTCCCCCATCGTTCCAGCTTTTAGAAGTAAATGGAATAAAATTATTTTCGGTTATATATGTTGCATTTTGAAAATTAAGACTGAAGACATGCCCCCCCGTTTCAATTTCCAGGCCTACTCCCAGAGGATTTGTATACACCGTATTTTCGGGTCTGCTTAATCCATTAATCCAGGTATAATCGGCGATTATTGCGAACTGTTTACTTATTTTAAATCGCCCTCCAACTCCCAGAACGAAAAGGTTTTTTTCATCAAAGTCTTCTGTTACCTGGGGTCGCAGCAAAACCCCGGGATTAAGCATCAGGGATAAAGAATTTGAGATCTTTTTGGCAGCTATCAGTTGGAAAAAATGGGAGATACGATCACTTTCTGACGAAAATTCATTTTCCATATGCTCCCTTCTCGTTATCCAGCTACTCTGAATAAATGCAGTTAGAGTCACCGGGATTCTTTCGGGGATTTGTTGTAACAAAACGTATTTACCCTGCAAATTATAAGTTTCGTTAAAACGGCTTCTACCTATACCTACGGTAAACCGGTCGGTAATTCCATAATCAAAACCCAAATGAATATCACTGGCATTATCAAGGCCAAAAAGGGTTCGTGAACCACCAAACTCCCCGCCAATATCTCCAAACCTATGGCCTACCCAAAAAGTTAAAGTATTTTTAGCCTGTACTTCATTCGTTTGCAGAAGTACCAGTTTAGGACTGCTAAAAGTCGTCTTTACAACTTGATTTTTATCTTGCTTTTCAAGCGATCGCATTATTGAATCCAGGTCCTGAGCATAAGAATTTGCCAGGAATAAGAAAAAAAGGCAATTTAGTACTACGCGTTTCATCATTTATCTTTTAAATAAGTAACCTCAACTTTAACTTCTATTACCTCCGCAATGTTCTTCCAAAAGATCCTTGGGATTTCTATATTGTGCTCTTTGCATGGGACTTCAAACTCGCTTTCGAGGTAGAGCTCTCCATTTTCGATCTTAAGTCTCGCTGGAAATTTTCGGTTTTTTTTAACCCCCTTAATTTCTAAATCGCCCTTTAATTCTATAGTGTAAACACCATCACTTATTGCTGCAGGAAAATCTTCACAATATCCTCTAAAAGTAGCATAGGGATAACGATGACTCTCCATGAAATTTTCATTAAAATGTGTTTGCATCTTGGCTTTTCGAAACTGAAAAGTTTCAATTTGAACTAAAAAGGAAATTTGCTGAGTATTAATATTCCATAGGGAAATTCCTTTCTCAGTAACTGCTTGAATGTCTTCTATGGGTGCTGAAGAAAAAAAACCAATTTTGACCGAGTTTGATTTATATAATTCCTGTCCCGTTAACTGAACGGGAAGAAGAATGCTTAAAAGCCACAATATGAATATATTGCCGGTCATTTTTCAAAATATAATCAAATTTAATATTCTTCATAAGTATCTAAACAGAAGTAGGTTTAGTATAAGCTAAGCAAATAAACTATAAGAATAACCTATAGAAAGTTACAAAATTTAAAACTATTAATTTATTCCTAACAGATTATTTTTTGGACTGGAGTAATTACCTGATTAAAATTAAAACTTCAAATTATGCCAAAACTATTGGTAATGCTATCTTTGCAAACTGAAAATATTGAGACATGAAAATTTCATATAACTGGCTTAAACAATTTATTAAACTTCCTGAAGCTCCAGAAGAAACAGGAGAATTACTCACCGATCTTGGACTTGAGGTAGAAGGTTTACAGAGTTTCCAAAGCATTAAAGGTGGTCTGGAAGGAATTGTGGTTGGCCACGTGCTGGAATGTAAAAGTCATCCTAATGCCGATAAATTACAACTTACCATTGTAGATCTGGGTAATGGTGAGCAAGTACAAATAGTTTGCGGTGCACCAAATATTGCTGCGGGACAGAAGGTTCCAGTAGCGACAATTGGCACCACCCTTTTTGATGAAAAAGGTGAAGCCTGGCCAATAAAGAAAGGAAAAATTAGAGGAGAAGCCAGTTTTGGAATGATCTGTTCCGAAAAAGAACTTGGTCTTGGTCAAAGCCACGAAGGAATTATGGTGATGAAAGACGAGCTCATTCCCGGAACTCCTGTAGCCGAAATTTTTGAGGTTGAAAACGATCAGGTTTTTGAAATTGGTCTTACCCCAAATCGTGCTGATGCTATGAGTCACTGGGGCGTTGCGAGGGATCTAAAAGCAGGTTACACGCAGCAGGGTAAAAGTTTAGAGCTTATAACCCCTTCAGTTAGTAGTTTTCATGTAGATAATAGAAGTCTTAAAATCCAGATACAGGTTGAGGATTCGGCACTTGCTCCCAGATATTGCGGAGTCACAATTTCTGGACTTAAAGTTGAAGAATCGCCAAAATGGTTGAAAAATAGATTAAAAGCGATTGGCCTTGGGCCAAAAAACAATATAGTAGATGCTACCAATTATGTGATGCACGAACTAGGCCAGCCTTTGCATGCTTTTGATGCAGCAAAAATAGCTGGCAATGAGATTAATGTAAAAACCCTCAAAAAAGGCACAAAATTTACCACCTTAGATGAAGTAGAACGTGAACTTCACGAAGAGGATCTAATGATTTGTGATGCTAAAAAGCCACTTTGTATAGCTGGAGTTTTTGGTGGAGCAACCAGTGGGGTAACCGAGGCTACCACACAAATTTTCCTGGAAAGTGCTTATTTTAATCCGGTGAGCGTTAGAAAAACTGCAAAAAGACACGGCCTAAATACCGATGCTTCTTTTAGATTTGAACGTGGAATTGACCCTAATATCACCGAGTATGCTTTAAAACGAGCCGCACTTTTAATAACCGAAATTGCCGGTGGTGAAATAACCAGCGATATCGATGATCTTTTCCCAAAGAAAATTGAAGATTTCCAGGTTTTCCTAACTTTTGATAAAGTGAATAAACTCATTGGGGAAAATCTTGAAGAGGAAACCATAAAATCTATCCTTGCTTCCCTGGAAATTAGGGTAAATAATGTTACCGAAACCGGAATGGGTCTTACCATTCCATCTTATCGAGTAGACGTACAGCGCGAAGCTGATGTGATCGAGGAAATCTTAAGGGTATATGGGTATAACAATATTAAATTTGGTGAGAAGCTAAATGCTTCAGTAGCCAATTCTTCTAAATTTGAAGATTACAGGCTTCAGAATTTAATTGCAAATCAGTTGGTGGGACAGGGATTTTATGAAACTATGGCCAACTCGCTTACCACGCCAGCTTACACAAAATTAAGTGAGCAAATTAAAGAATCTCACAATGTAAAAATGCTGAATCCTTTAAGTCAGGATCTATCGGTTTTGAGACAGTCTATGTTATATTCGGGACTGGAATCTGTGAGTTATAACATCAACAGAAAACGCAGCGACCTTAAACTATTTGAATTCGGAAAAACCTATCACGATTTTAACGGTAGCCGTGTAGAGAATAAACATCTTTCAATTTTTATTAGTGGAAACCGAAGTACCGAACGTTGGAATGCCGCTCCAGGAAGAAGCGATTTCTTTTTACTAAAAGGAGTAATTCAGTCTATTTTCCAAAGACTGGGAATTGAAAATTTAAAGCCTTCTTCAGTGAAATCTGATGTGTTTTCTGAAGGACTTATATTTTCTTCAGCAAAAAGCAACCTGGTTGCTTTTGGTGTAATTCGCAAAAAGGTCCTGAAACATTTTGATATTGAACAGGAAGTGCTTTATGCAGATTTTAACTGGGATGCATTGCTGGAAGTAACTAAAGCCAGGAAAACCAGCTTTAGTGCAATTCCAAAATATCAAGCGGTGAGACGTGATTTTGCCTTATTACTGAATAATAATATTTCTTACGAAGAAATTGAGGAGATCGCCCTTAAAACGGAGAAAAAACTGCTAAAAGAAGTTGATCTTTTTGATGTTTATCAGGGTAACAACCTTCCGGAGGGGAAAAAAAGTTACGCGGTGAGTTTTAAGTTTCAGGACGAAAATAAAACCCTTACCGATAAACAGGTAGATAAAATCATGAAAAAACTGCAACTAAGGTTTGAAGATGAGCTTCAGGCTGAGTTGAGGTAATTGGATATAAAATTGGCTGTTTGGATTTCGAAATTCGCGTCAACCTGAATTCATTTCAGGTTCTAATCTAATTTAAGTTAGATTTAATCTTAGACTCTGAAACAAGTTCAGAGTGACGTTCTCAAAAGGAATCAAACAGCCAATTTTATTTTCTGCTAAAGAAAAATTATGGAAACTTTTTAAAGATTTCATCTACATAATTTCTTAGATCTCTTTCTAATCTTCTTGAACCAATTTCCTCATCGGCAGTTCCACGCCATAAGATTTGATTAGTTCTTCGGTCTATAAAATCTATTACAATCGATTTATCCTTATACGGCAACTGTTTTATTGCGGCATCGGCACTAATACGCTGAATTGTGAAATAATTCTCATAGGTATAATCTTCATAATACGGCCCTATGTAAAGTCCCGGGCGATAGTATGAAAAATTGGTGTAAACAGGATTCGCGTTTACATCTACCTTTTCATCAAACATAGTATGCACGTAAACCAGAACATCAGGTTGACGATTATCTATCGCGAAATCTTCGCCGGACATATTATTGTTTATTGTAGATATGATAACCTCGTGCAACCGATCATTATCATAATCCCTACTCAAAATCGTGTCCTTATTGGGCAGATAAGAATAGGTACTGTAAGTTTTTAATTTCTTAGCAGATTCTTTAGAAATATTGCTTCCGGAGCCGCAAGACATCATAAAAGCACCTGCCATAATAAGCGTAATAAATAGTTTTATTCTCTTCATAGTTCTCAATTTTAATTGAAATTAAGTCATCCTTCAGGATAAAAAAAGGGATATCCCCTATTTGATATTTAATTAACAGAAAAGAGCGACCAAACTGGCCGCTCTTTAATTTTTCTTTGTCAATAACAATCTATTCCCCTGGCAATACTACAGTGTCAATTACGTGAATAACCCCGTTTGACTGGTTTACATTAGCAACAGTTACGGTGGCTACATTTCCTGCAGCATCTTTAAGTTTAACTTCGCCGTCTTCCATCATTGCGTAAAGCTCTCCACCATTCACAGTTTCAAACGTAGCTTTTCCGTTACCGTCTTTAATAGCTGCTACTACATCGTTAGCACTAAAATTACCGGCAATTACGTGATAAGTAAGTACAGCCTGAAGTTGTTCTTTATTTTCTGGTTTTAGCAGACTTTCTACAGTTCCTGCAGGCAATTTTTCAAAAGCAGCATTAGTAGGTGCAAATACGGTAAAAGGACCGTCCCCCTGTAAAGTTTCAACCAAACCAGCAGCTTTTACTGCGGCTACCAGCGTAGTATGATCATTAGATTGTGAAGCGTTTTCCACAATGTTCTTACTAGGATACATTTCTGCACCGCCTACCATAGTAGATCCGTTTTGGGCCATTAAAGTCCCTCCGATAAATAGGAAACAAATGATTCCTAAATGTTTTAATTTTCTCATAACAATAATTTTTAAATGGTTTATTATATAAACGAAATTCAAAGTGCTTCGGTTTTAATTTTGAAACGATTTAATCCTGTATTTCGCTTATTTTATTTTTGTCTAATTTAATTCTATTTTAATTAAACAATTTTAAAAAACATCTAATTGGCATAGTTTTAACATCACCAAAAAACCGAAAAAATAGGATTGCAGAAATCATCCTAATTACTTAATTTAGTGACAGATGCTAAAGAAAAAGAAAATGAAGTTGAAGTTAGGTTTGCTCCGCACTAATCTAGAAGAGCAATTATATAAATCCCGTAAAAAAAGGATTTCTTCTGAAAATATTCTGTTGCAGGTACAGGAAATCTTTGAGCTGGAATCAAAAAAGGAGGAAGCAATCCTTCAAAAAATTCACGATGGAAATGACGGAATTAATAATTTTAATCTTGACCTTTTAGAAAACAATAGAATTTTTCATCTATCGGATATTGAAAAGCTTTGTATTGATTATCGCCTGCGTTTTTTAGACAGTAAATATTTTAAGGGTGAAATTCCTTATGAAACCCTGGTGAAAATTAAAACCCTGGAAAAAGAACAACAGATCTCGTTAAAGGGCTTTAAAATTATTGCCCCCTCTAAACTTTTCAAACTTGAAAATGCCGATGATCCATTAATGTTCGCACCCATGGGGAACGACTATTTTTACCTGATCCATAAATGGGGAAATGACTTGCATCCATTAAGAAAAGTAATTATGTGGCCTTTTAAACACCTGGAAAACTTTATTGGCGTTCTTCTTGTTTTAAGCTTTTTAATCGCGCTATTAATTCCCGACGGACTTTTCTCACCACAGCAAACCACAACTCAGTTTTTTATGATCTTTTTCTTTGTTTTTAAATGGGTTGCAGGATTATCAATCTTTTACGGATTTAAAAAAGGAAAGAATTTTAGTTCGGCTATTTGGCGAAGTAAATATTATAATGCCTAGAACGTTAAACTCTGTATAAAATAGCCTTTGAGCTATATTGTTCTTCGTATTTTAGTTAGTACTAAAAACTATTAATTATGAGTTCAGACGAATCTTACGAACGAGTTTATACGGGTTCTGATACCAATGTTCAATACTTACAGGAACTTTTTGATAAAGCCGGAATTTCCTCACGGGTTAGAAACGATTTTGATTCAGGTTTACGTGCCGGATTTGGGGGCGGGCTGCCCGGACAGGTTCAGCTTTTTGTAGTGAAAAATCATTACGATGAAGCCCTGAACATTGCAAAAACAACTTTCCCAAAAGACTATACAGATGAGTAGCCTCAACGGAGGAAAACGCAACAATTGGTATTTAATACTGGGAATTCTTTTTCTTGTTTATGGTATTTACCGACTTTATACACACCTAACCGCAGTTGAAATCGATAATTTTGGTTTGATACTCGCGGTAGGTTTTATCATTTTTGGAATCTATGATATCTACAGATATTATAAAAAAGTTTAAAACGATATTTAGAAGAAAGCTTTATTAAAATAAAAAGGTTATTCCGCGAAAAACGAAATGACCTTTTTATTTATAACTTTTTTACTTACCAGCTTATCACTGCACTTGCCCAGGTGAATCCGCTACCAAAGGCTGCCAGCACCACAATATCTTCATTTTTGATCTTTCCTTTCTCCCAGGCCTCACATAAAGCGATAGGAATAGACGCCGCAGTTGTATTTCCATATCTCTGAATATTATTATAAACCTTCTCGTCGCTTAATTTAAATTTTTGCTGGATATACTGGGAAATACGCAAATTCGCCTGGTGCGGAATTAGCATATCAATATCTTTCACCTCGAGACCGTTTGCTTTTAAACCTTCCAGTATCACTTCAGAAAAACGCTGAATGGCATTTTTAAAAACAAATTGACCGTTCATATAAGGATAATAAGGAATATCGTCTCCTTGCGGATTTTCAGCAATAATTTCAGGAACCCAGTGCTCTGTACTTGGCCCCTTTAAAGAAAGTTCTAAAGCGTGTTTCCCTTCAGAATGAAGATGTGTAGAAAGTATTCCTTCACCATTGTGATCGCTTCTGGTTAAAACCACTGCTCCTGCTCCATCCCCAAAAATCACCGAAACCGAACGTCCGCGGGTTGTAAAATCAAGTCCGCCGCTATGGTTTTCACTACCAATAACCAGCACGTTTTTATACATTCCGGTTTTTATAAATTGATCGGCAGTAGAGAGCGCATAGATAAATCCGCTACACTGGTTTCTCACATCTAATGCAGGGCAGGTATTTATATCAAGCATTTCCTGAACCTGCACTCCACAACCAGGAAAATAATAATCTGGACTTAAGGTTGCAAAAACAATCAGGTCTATATCATCTTTATCAATTTTAGCACGTTCAATAGCTATTTTAGCAGCTTTAACACCCATTTTGGCGGTAGAATTGCCATCGCCTTTTTTAATATGGCGACGTTCTTTGATACCGGTTCTTTCCTGAATCCATTCATCATTGGTATCCATAATTTTTGCCAAATCATCATTTGTAACAACATTTTCTGGCACATAACTACCAACTCCGGCTATTTTAGATTGATACATATTCTATTGTTTGTTATATTTAGATCTTTCAATTTAAGCATTTGAAAAAAAGTGGCTCCGCAATATAGTAAAGATTAACATTACTGCGATTTAGGGGCATTTTTATTTTCATTTCAAAAAACCACATTTTATGGAAAGAAGAACCTGTAAGCCTTTTGAGGAGCCTTCTTTTCGTCAAATCTAAAAAAACTTGATCCAACTTAATATATTTTGAACATCAAAAATTAGATCCTAAAATAAACCCGCCTGATTGGACGGACAGGTTCAGGATGACGTTCTTAAAATACTTCCCAAACAGCCTTTTTATTTAAATATCCTTGGTAAATAACGGGAAAAGCGCCATTACCAGGGACGGTAATAACGCTTTTCCACAACCTAACCAATAAATAAAACCAACAATTATGACATATAATCGCGGAACTTGTTAACCTCGATCTTTGCTTCAAGATCGTGCAATAAATTATATAGACCGAAAAATGTTCTGTTGATGTAAAGGAAATGTTTGCTTCCTCGGTTTCCGTTCATTTTTCGCAATTCGGTGTCTTTACTGTATTTTTCGCTCAATGCTGTTATTGAATTCCAAAATGTTTCATCAGCAAAATCAAAAGTTTCTTCGTGAAACGGACTCGTAAATAAATTCAGCATTTGGTAAAATAATTCTGAAAAATATTTGATTTCCCGTTCAGAATCATCTTTCCTTAATATTTCCAATTCAAATAGTTTCTCGTTGAAAAACTCAGGATTATTAATATTTTCCTTTTTCGCTAATTCAAAATAAGGCACATAAAAATCTTCCGGCACCTGCTTTATGCAACCAAAATCTATGGCGATAAGGTTAGCGTCTTTATCAATCAGGAAGTTTCCCGGGTGAGGATCGGCGTGCACTTCTTTTAAGCCGTGCATCTGGTACATATAAAAGTCCCAAAGCGCCTGCCCTACTTTATTTGCTTTCTCCTGATCATTATTTTCTTTCGCAAATTCACTTAGATGCCTTCCATCCATCCAATCCATAGTGATAATTCGCTCACTAGATAGATCTTCGTAATATTTCGGGAACTTAAGGTTTGGAATGTGTGCACAGGCTTCAGAAATTTCTTTACTCTGTTTTACTTCCAAAATATAATCAGTTTCCTCTAAAAGTTTTCCCTCTACTTCTTTGAAATACTTAGCGGAATCCTTACCCTGAAGATTAAACATCCTGGTAGCAATAGGTTTTACCATTGCAAGGTCTGAACTTATACTATCTGCTACGCCGGGATATTGGATTTTCACAGCAAGTTTTTTCCCATCTTTTTCGGCTCTATGAACCTGGCCTATACTGGCCGCATTCACAGATTGAGAAGCAAATTTATCGTACAAGTCTTCAGGTTAGGCTCCGTTATATTTTTTAAAAGTTTTTCTAACCAAAGGTGCAGAAAGCGGTGGCACACTAAATTGCGCCAGGCTAAATTTTTCTACATAGGCATTTGGCAAAAGGCTTTTTTCCATAGAAAGCATTTGTGCTACTTTAAGCGCGCTTCCCTTTAAGCTTTTAAGGCTATCGTAAATATCATCGGCATTGCTTTGGTCCAATTCATCGCGGGTAAGTTCAGAATTAAAAGCTCTTTTGCTGTAATATTTAAGGTAATTGCCTCCTAACTTAACACCGGTTTGCATCAGTTTTGAAGTTCGGCCAATTTTACCTGT
>JAGXIG010000003.1 GCA_024635815.1 Salegentibacter sp. | reverse complement strand
GGAACAGCTCAATTTCTTTCCGAAAAAGAAAATCTTCAGGAATATGAAGGCTTTTTCAATTTTCATTATAATGAAGACGAAGATGAAATCTATATTGAAGTAGATAAGCTGGATACGGAATTTTTATATGTCCATGCCCTAACCAGCGGTCTCGGTTCAAACGATATTGGTTTAGATCGTGGTCAGTTGGGAAATGAAGCAGTGGTGAAATTTGAGAAAGCGGGGAATAAGTTATTGCTGGTACAACCAAATCAAAAATACAGGGCTGAAACTACTAATGAGCAGGAAAAACGTAGTGTAGAGCAGGCTTTTGCAAAATCGGTTATTTTTGGTTTTGAAATTAAGGAAGAAAAAGATTCGACTTTCGTTATAGATTTTACGCCATTTTTAATAGAAGATGCGCACGATGTTTCCGGCCGACTCAAAAAAGGTGACTACGGAACTTATAAACTCGACAAATCTAAAAGTGCACTGTCTTTAGAGCGCACCAAAGCTTTTCCTGAAAATGTAGAATTTGAAGCTTTACTAACATTTGAAGGCGAACCCAAAGGCCGCACACTTCAAAGTGTAGCTCCCAATGTCAAAAATCTTAGTGTAGTGCAACATCATTCTTTTGTGAAATTACCCGACGATAATTATGAAAAGCGACTATTTGACCCACGTAGTGGTGCAATTTCTATTTCCTATTTAGATTATTCTACACCGGTTTATGAGCCTATAGAAAAGAAATTTGCTATTCGCCACCGATTAAAAAAGAAAAATCCCGAAGCTGAAATTAGTGAAGCCGAAGAACCCATTATTTATAATTTGGATCCGGGAACGCCCGAGCCGGTAAAATCGGCTTTGCTGGAAGGAGCACGCTGGTGGAACGAAGCTTATGAAGAAATTGGCTATAAAGATGCTTTTCAGGTGAAAATGCTGCCTGAAGATGCCGACCCTTTAGATACGAGGTATAATATGATCCAGTGGGTGCATCGCTCAACGCGGGGCTGGAGCTATGGCGCTAGCGTGGTAGACCCCAGAACCGGTGAAATTATAAAAGGACACGTGAGTTTGGGGAGTTTGAGAATTCGCCAGGATTTTATGATTGCCCAGGCTTTACTGAATAAACCTTTTGCTGAAAGTGATAAAAATCACGAAAAAATGATGGAAATGGCGGTTGCCAGAATTCGGCAGCTTTCTGCGCATGAAGTTGGTCACACCATTGGTTTTGCCCATAATTTTGCAGCAAGTGTAAACGATAATGCTTCGGTAATGGATTATCCGCATCCGCAATTCAGTTTGGAGAATGACGAGATTAGTATTGCAAATGCTTACGATACCGGAATTGGTGAGTGGGATAAAGTTACTGTGAAATATTCCTATGATGATATTCCTGAAAATACTTCAGAAAGGGAATTTCTAAATTCGGTTTTAGAAGAAGCACAGGAAAAAGGACTGCAGTTTATCTCCGATGCCGATGCCCGGGCGCAGGGCGGTGCACATATTAATGCGCATTTATGGGATAATGGTAAAAGTACCATTGAAGAGCTGGAAGAGATATTGAAAATAAGGAAAAAGGGGATTGAAAATTTTTCGGAAGATAATATTAGAACCAACGAGCCCTATTCGGTTCTGGAAGATGTCTTTGTGCCTTTATACTTTTTACACCGTTACCAGGTTGAAGCCGCAGTGAAAATCATCGGCGGACTTGATTATAATTATGCAGTTAAAGGAGGAAAAGATAAGCTGTGGGAAAGCGCTGATTCAAAGATGCAGGAAAATGCATTAAACTCAATTTTAAAAACCTTAGATGCTGAAGTAATTGCAATTCCGAAGGAAAAACTGGAATTATTTCCGCCGCGTGCTTTTGGTTATAATCGTAGTCGGGAATCTTTTAAAAGCAATACCGGCGTTGCGTTTGATGCGCTTGGCGCTCCGGAAACTTTAGCTAATTTATCACTTTCATTATTATTGCATCCGGAAAGAATGGCAAGACTGGTTCAGCAAAAAGCAATGGATAAAAAACAGATAGGACCGGAAGAAGTTCTGGAGAAATTAATTGGCGAAACCATAAAAAAGTCGCATCGGGACGATTATTTAAATGAAGTGCAACAAACGGTGAATTACCATGTTTTACTTCAGTTAATAAAACTGTCTGAAAATGAATCGGCTACAGCAAAAGTAAAAGCGATTGCCAATGCTCAAATTGATGAATTAAAAGACTGGTTAAGTGATAAAGATGGAGCATTGCATCAGCAAATGTTTAGAGAAATTGAAAACTACAGGGAAAATCCCAATGAATATAAAACCAAATTAAATGTTCCTGCAATCCCTGATGGAAGTCCTATTGGGAGTTTTAAGTGTGATGGGATGGAGTTTAGTAGTGGAGTTGAATAGATGATTTCCTCCTTTGAGGAAATGGCATGAAATAAATAGAAGATTTCCGCCTTCGCGGAAATGACAAAGTTAGTTTATGAAAGAAATAGATTTAAGAAGTGATACAGTGACCCGCCCTACGAGCGGAATGTTAAAAGCAATAATTAGCGCTGAAGTTGGTGACGATGTTTATAAGGAAGATCCTACGGTAAACGCTTTGGAAGAAAAACTGGCCAAAATGTTCGGGAAAGACGAGGCCTTATTTTTTCCTACGGGAAGTATGGCCAATCAAGCAGCCATAAAGTTGCACACTCAACCGGCCGAACAGCTTATTTGTGATAAATGGGCGCACGTTTTTAATTACGAAGGTGGCGGCGCTTCTTTTAATAGCGGAGTTTCCTGCAAACTGGTAGATGGCGATCGCGGAATGATCACCGCTACCCAGGTAGAAGAGAATATCAATCCGCCGGACTTTTATCATAGTCCGTTAACGAGTTTGGTTTGTTTGGAAAATACCACAAATAAAGGTGGCGGAGCTTGCTACGATTTGGAAGAAATCAAGAAAATAAGAAAGGTTTGCAATACGCATAAACTCGGTTTACATTTAGATGGTGCTCGATTATTTAACGCCCTGGTGGCCAAAAATGAAGACCCGAAAGATTACGGGAAACTTTTTGATACTATTTCGGTTTGTCTTTCTAAAGGTCTGGGAACCCCAATGGGATCGGTGCTTATTGGAGACAAGGAAATCATGAAAAATGCCATAAGAATACGTAAAGTTTTAGGTGGCGGAATGCGACAGGTTGGTTTTATGGCTGCAGCCGGAATTTACGCTTTAGATAACCACGTAGAACGATTAGCTGAAGATCATAAAAGAGCTTCAGAAATAGCTAAAACCCTTGATGCTGCGAGCTATGTAGGGGAGGTGGAGCCAGTGGAAACCAATATTGTTATTTTTTACCTGAAGAATGCTTCAGGTGAAGCCGCTTTTATGAAAGACCTAAAGAAGGAAAATATCAGAATAAGCAATATGCGACAGGGAAAATTAAGGATAGTTACCCATTTAGATTACTCCGAAGAAATGCATCAGAAATTCTTAAAAGTGCTTCGGGAAACAAAATTATAGAAGAAATATCTTAATTGTTGCAATAAAAAGACCTCACAGATTTTAAAAATCCGTGAGGTCTATAATTTTATACAAAGAAAACTTATTTTAACTGGTCTAAACCAGGAATATCTGGCATTCCATCTTTTGCCACTGCAGCAAGTTCGGTTTCATGGATTTCTGAAGCTCTGCTTATTGCTTTATTTAATGTCAACACCAGGTAATCTTCAAGCTGCTCTTTATCTTCCATCAATTCGTCTGCAACGCTTATATTTTTAATTTCACGTGTAGCGCTAATAGTCACTTTTAGAAGTCCGTCGCTGGATTTTTCTTCTATAGTTACTGTTTTTAGGCGTTCTTTAGTTTCTTCAACTTTTTGTTGGGTTTCCTTAATTTTATTCATCATACCCATCATATCTCCAAACATAGTCTCTTTTTTTAAAATTTAATAAACACAAATTTACTAATTACAGGTTTAATCCTGTTAATATGAAGTGACTAATTATGTATTTAGTTGGGAAGCCTTATCTTTGCAAGCGCTTAAAAATAATGCAGATTTGAAAAAAGAAATTTTACCGCCAAAAGCTAAGAAAATATCTAAAACCCTGGAGTTTCACGGAGACGTGAGAATAGATAACTATTACTGGATGAACAATCGCGATAATCCGGAGGTGATTGATTATCTAAATCAGGAAAACGAGTATAACCAGAAAATGACTGCTCACACCAAAGATTTTCAGCAGCGGTTATTTGAGGAAATGAAGGGCCGAATTAAAGAAGATGATGAGTCGGTTCCATATAAATTAAATAATTACTGGTATTTAACCCGTTTTGAAACCGGAAAGGATTATCCAATATATTCCCGGAAACAGGGGAAACTCGAAGCTCCTGAAGAATTGCTTTTTGATGTAAATCAAATGGCTGAAGGTTTCGAATATTACAGCCTTGGCGGATTAAATGTTAGTCCAGATAATAAAATGGTTGCTTTTGGGGTAGATACTTTAAGCAGAAGAAAATATACTATTCAAATTAAAGATCTTCAAACCGGCGAAATTTATCCTGATAAAATAGAAAATGCCACCGGAGGTTCTACCTGGGCAGCCGATAATAAAACGCTTTTCTACACGAAGAAAGACGAGCAAACACTACGTTCTTATAGGATTTACAAACACATTTTAGGAACAGATGCGGCTGAAGATGAATTGGTTTTTGAAGAAGAGGACGAAACTTTCAATACCTACGTATATAAATCGAAGTCCAGGGAATATATTATTATAGGAAGTCACAGCACTTTAACTACCGAATATCGAATTCTAAAAGCAGATAATCCGTCGGGTGAATTTAAGGTTTTTCAGCCTAGAGAGCGAGGTTTGGAATACAGCATTGCGCATTACGAAGGTGATTTTTATGTAATGACCAACAAAGATAAAGCAACCAATTTTAAATTGATGAAAACCCCGGTTGATAAAACTACAAAAGAAAACTGGGTAGACGTGATTCCTCACCGGGAAGATTATTTATTGGAAGATATAGATATCTTCAAAAAATATTTGGTAGTAAGTGAACGCCATAATGGTTTGAATAAAATAAAGGTGATTCGCTGGGATGATTCAGAAGAATATTATATCCCTTTTGATAATGAAACTTATACCGCTTATACTTCTATAAATCCCGCTTTTAATACCGATATTCTAAGGTTTACCTATAATTCTATGACCACGCCAACTTCGGTAGTAGATTTTAATATGGAAACCCGTGAAAAAACGGTTCTAAAGGAGCAGGAAGTTTTAGATGAAACTTTTGATAAAAATAATTACCTCTCAGAAAGAATTTGGGCTACCGCAAAAGACGGAACTAAAATTCCCGTGAGTTTGGTTTATAAAAAAGGAACTAAATTAGACGGGAATAGTCCACTTCTTCAATATGCCTACGGTTCTTACGGTTCAACCATAGATCCTTATTTTTCTACTGTAAGGCTAAGTTTACTGGACCGGGGATTTATCTATGCAATCGCACACATTCGTGGCGGGGAATATTTGGGACGTAACTGGTATGAAGACGGGAAGCTTTTCAATAAAATGAACACCTTTACCGATTATATAGATGTTTCAGAATATTTAATTAAGGAAAAATATACTTCCGCATCCCATCTTTACGCGATGGGTGGCTCGGCCGGTGGATTACTGATGGGAGTAGTCGCTAATATGGCGCCGCAACTTTACAATGGTGTTATAGCTGCAGTTCCTTTTGTAGATGTGGTGACAACAATGCTAGACGACAGTATTCCGTTAACTACGGGAGAATATGATGAATGGGGAAATCCGAATGAAAAGGATTATTACGAGTATATGATGCAATATTCGCCTTATGATAATGTGTTTGCGAAAGATTATCCTAATATACTGGTAACAACTGGTTTGCACGATTCCCAGGTTCAATACTGGGAACCGGCAAAATGGGTAGCCAAATTAAGGGAACTAAAGACCGATAGGAATTTATTGTTGTTTCATACCAATATGGATGCAGGGCACGGAGGGGCTTCAGGACGTTTTGAAGCTTTAAAAGAAGTAGCTGAAGAATATGCATTTTTACTGGATTTAGAAGGAATTGACCACTAATTAAAAAATTTGCCTTAAATTTGGGGGATTTTCACTTCTTAAAAGAGTGGAATAATTAACCCTAATTTTGTAAAGAACTTCGATTTATGAGAGAAGATTTGCAAGTATATGATAACGTATTGCAACTTATAGGCAATACGCCGTTGATACAACTTAACAAAATAACCCAGGGATATAGAGGGGAATTCTTCGCTAAAGTAGAAGCCTTTAATCCGGGACACTCCGCTAAAGACCGCATTGCACTTTATATTATTGAAGAAGCCGAAAGAAAAGGCATTCTTAAACCGGGAAATACTATTATTGAAACTACTTCTGGTAATACCGGTTTTAGTATTGCAATGGTTAGTGTTATAAAAGGTTATGAATGCATTCTTGCAGTTAGTTCTAAAGCATCTAACGATAAGATTGATATGCTAAAAACAATGGGTGCCAAGGTGTATGTTTGTCCGGCCCACGTTTCAGCAGACGATCCAAGATCTTATTACCAGGTAGCCAAAAGGTTGCATTCAGAAACTAAAGGTTCGGTTTATATTAATCAATATTTTAATGAGCTGAATATTGATGCTCATTTTAATTCTACGGGTCCTGAAATATGGAAGCAAACCGAAGGAAAAATTACTCACCTGGTTGCTTGTAGTGGTACCGGCGGAACAATTTCTGGAACAGCAAGATATTTGAAGAAACAAAATCCAGAAATTAAAGTTATAGGGATTGATGCTTTCGGTTCTGTTTTAAAGAAGTATCACGAAACCAAAGAATTTGATTCCGGGGAAATTTACCCTTACAGAATAGAAGGGCTGGGAAAAAACCTTATTCCATCAGCCACAGATTTTGAAATTATTGACCGTTTTATTAAGGTTAGTGATGAAGACAGTGCGCATAGCGCCAGAGAACTTGCGAAAACTGAAGGATTATTTGTAGGTTATACCAGTGGTGCAGCAACACAGGGATTAAAACAACTTGCGGAAGAAGGAGAGTTTGATGAAAATAGTAAGGTTGTTGTAATATTTCCCGATCACGGCTCCCGTTATATGGGGAAAGTCTTTAGCGATGACTGGATGGAAGAACAGGGCTTTTTTGATACTAAAAATGAAATTGAGGCACAGCCTATAGAATTTATAAAATAACCAGTATTTTGAAATTTATTCAGAAATAAAGTTTACAAAAGCATCCCGCGTAGGATGCTTTTCTTTTATTTGAATTTGCTGAATAAATAACTTTGTGCAATTGAGCCAATTTTAAGTATTTTTGCGGCTCGACTAAAAAAAGATCGATGAGGGATTTATTTGAAAAAATATATAAAGATAAAGGACCATTAGGAAAATGGGCCGAGCAAGCTGAAGGATATTTTGTATTTCCTAAGCTGGAAGGGCCAATTTCTAACCGAATGAAATTTAGAGGGAAAGAAGTAATAACCTGGAGTATTAACGACTACCTGGGGCTTGCCAATCATCCCGAAGTAAGAAAAGTAGATGCTGAAGCCGCTGCAGAATATGGCTCGGCTTACCCAATGGGTGCAAGAATGATGAGTGGCCACACTCAGTTGCACGAAAAACTGCAGGACGAACT
>JAGXIG010000033.1 GCA_024635815.1 Salegentibacter sp. | reverse complement strand
GGTTTTTTGCAGCATTTTCGGACATAAATTACGTGTATCAAAAAATGTTACAGATCACGTACACGAATATAAGTGCGAGAAATGCGGAATGGAAATGACAGACACCGCGAATGGCTTTTTAGCCCGCTTAACTCCAAAATTCAGAGAAACAAACGATTATATTTCTAAAATACATCAAAAAAGAAAGCGAAAGCATTTCGCCCACGCTTCTTAATATTTTGTTGCGAAATTAAATTTTCGAAATCTTATTCCTTCTTTTCAGACTTTTCATTTTTATTTTCCATCGAATTCCAGCCACGTGCAATTAGCGGGAGTTTTTGATTACCGCGGGTAATTAAGTGCATACCTTCCTTTTCATCGGTCATATGCCCAATAATGCTTAAGTTAGGATTGGCTTTTATTTTTTCAAAATCACCCTGAGAAACTGTAAATAGTAATTCATAATCTTCGCCACCGCTTAATGCAATGGTGGTGCTGTCTATATCAAATTCTTCACAAACCGAAATCACAGCCGGATCTAAAGGAATTTTCTCTTCAAATAAATTTGCACCAACCTGCGAGTTTTTACACAAATGGATAATTTCCGAAGAGAGTCCGTCGCTAATATCTATCATGGAAGTTGGCTTTACACCGAGTTCTTTTAATAGAGGAGCAATATCTTTTCGGGCTTCAGGCTTTAATTGTCTTTCAATTAAATAAGTATAAGGATCAAGATCTGGTTGAGCGTTTGGATTCACTTTAAAAACTTCTTTTTCACGTTCCAGAATTTGCAATCCCATATAGGCCGCACCAATATCACCGGTCACTACCAAAAGATCGTTGGGTTTTGCACCGCTTCGGTAAACAACATCTTCTTCTTCAGCTACTCCAATTGCAGTAATACTAATTAGCAAGCCTGAAGTTGAGGAAGTGGTATCACCACCAACAACATCTATATTATATAATTTTGCAGCCAACTCGATTCCAGAGTATAATTCCTCCAAAGCTTCTACCGGAAACCGGTTGGAAGCAGCAATAGAAACGGTAATCTGAGTAGCCTTAGCATTCATCGCGTAAACGTCTGATAAATTTACCATTACAGCTTTATAACCCAGATGTTTCAGCGGCATATATGCAAGGTCAAAATGCACGCCTTCAACCAATAGATCGGTAGTAACCACGGTGTGTTTATTTTCAAAATGCAATACCGCGGCATCGTCTCCAATTGCTTTTACCGTGGATGAAAGTTTAGGCTCAAAACCTTTGGTGAGGTGGTCTATTAAACCAAATTCACCTAATTCTGAAAGGTTTGTACGCATATCCTGACTATCCTGAAACATAATTCATTGTTTTAATTTGCAAAATAACTGAATATTATTCAACTGCCATTATAAAGATAGCGATAGATTAAAAAATGATGATTATTGCATAAAAAACAGGAAAGCAAACAATACAAAACTATTTAATTTACAGATGTTTAGGAGTGTTATACCCTGAAAAATTAGAATTAGTAGGAACTATCAATGTATTCTTAAAACATATACTAACTCTATGGTAAACCGCTTGTTTTATAGTATATTTGTACCCAATTTAGAATTAATCTTTTTAAGCTATGATAAAAGTAAGCGAAAGCGCTAAAAAAAAGATTGCCGCTTTAATGACTGAAGAAGGTTTTGACAATTTACAGGACTTTGTTCGTGTGGGTGTAAAAAGCGGAGGTTGCTCTGGTTTGTCTTATGAATTAAAATTTGACAAAGCCAAAGCCGAAGACGACAAACTTTTTGAAGACAACGAAGTAAAAATAGTAGTTGATAAACGCAGTGTTTTATACCTGGCCGGTACCGTTTTAGAATTCTCCGGTGGATTAAATGGCAAAGGATTTGTATTTAACAATCCAAACGCCCAAAGAACATGTGGATGTGGAGAAAGTTTTTCTCTGTAAATAATATTAGAAGGCACAAAATTTAAAAACGAGAAGTAAACCTTGAATTTTTAAGCTTTGAACCTTGAATAATTTTAGAAAAAATTGAGATGGCATATACTGAAGATGATTTAAAAAAAGAGCTCGAAACGAAAGAATATGAGTATGGGTTTTATACCGATATAGAATCGGATACATTTCCCGTAGGATTAAATGAAGATATTGTTAGAGCGATCTCTAAAAAGAAAGAAGAACCCGAATGGATGACTGAATGGCGACTGGAAGCATATCGCCATTGGGAAACTATGAAAGAACCGGAATGGGCCAATGTACATTACGAAAAACCAAATTTTCAGAATATTTCATACTATTCGGCTCCCAATAAAAAACCGAAATACGATAGTTTAGATGAAGTAGATCCTGAATTGCTGGATACTTTTAAAAAGCTTGGAATTTCGGTAGACGAGCAGAAAAAACTTGCCGGCGTTGCTGTCGATATAGTAATGGACTCTGTTTCAGTAACTACAACTTTTAAAAAGACGCTTGCTGAGAAAGGAATTATTTTTTGTTCTATTTCTGAAGCGATAAGGGAACATCCGGAGCTTGTTAAAAAATACATCGGTTCGGTAGTGCCTAAAACCGATAACTTTTACGCGGCATTAAATTCTGCAGTATTTAGTGATGGTTCATTTTGCTATATTCCAAAAGGCGTAAGATGCCCAATGGAACTTTCCACATATTTTAGAATTAACCAGGCTGGAACCGGGCAATTTGAGCGTACGCTCGTAGTTGCTGAAGCTGGAAGCTACGTAAGTTATCTTGAAGGTTGTACTGCGCCAACTCGTGATGAAAATCAATTGCATGCGGCCGTGGTAGAACTAGTAGCTTTAGACGATGCTGAAATTAAATATAGTACCGTTCAAAACTGGTTCCCGGGAAGTAAAGAAGGAAAAGGTGGCGTTTACAATTTTGTAACAAAACGTGGAATTTGTGAAAAAGGAGCTAAGATCTCCTGGACGCAGGTTGAAACCGGATCGGCAGTAACCTGGAAATATCCATCCTGTATTTTAAAAGGAGATAATTCTATCGGTGAATTTTATTCAATTGCGGTTACCAACAACCACCAGCAGGCAGATACCGGTACAAAAATGGTTCACCTTGGTAAAAATACCAAGAGTACCATTATTTCCAAAGGGATTTCGGCTGGACAGTCGCAAAACTCGTATCGCGGACTTGTGCAAATTAACGGTAGAGCAGAAAACGCCCGTAACTTTTCACAATGTGATTCCCTTTTAATGGGGAATAAATGTGGTGCGCATACCTTCCCATATATTGAAGTTAAAAACAAATCGGCGCAGGTAGAACACGAAGCTACCACCAGTAAAATTGGGGAAGACCAGATTTTCTACTGCAACCAACGTGGTATTGATACCGAGAAAGCCATTGCCCTTATTGTAAACGGTTTTAGCAAAGAGGTATTGAACAAACTACCTATGGAATTTGCGGTGGAAGCTCAAAAACTATTAGAAATTTCCCTTGAAGGATCTGTAGGATAATCAGGGAAAATGAAGATTGAACAAATGAAGAAGTTTTTGCTAATCCTTGCCCTTGCTGTTACGGTTTTTTCCTGCCAGGACGAAGGCCGCCAGGATCTTATGAATCAGCCTGAAACAGAAAAAGTTCCCGATAGCATTCAAACGCTAACCGGGGAATTTATCTATGCAGGAGATGCAGCGATTTTAAGGGGAAGCGATTTTGTTTACGGAGTCACAATAGACTCAATGTCTAAAGTATTGTCTGAACAAGTTCAACCATTTCAAAAAGAAGAGTTTGATATGGTTTCGGTAAGAGTAAAAGGAAAAATTGTTCCAAACCCCAGACAGGATGGTTGGGACGAAAATATAGAAATAAGAGAAATTATAGATATTTTGGAGTCTGATAAGGCTACAGAAGATCAGGAAGAAGAATAATAAACCAATCCCAGAATCAACAGGGATGCATACAGAGAATTTATGCTTAAAATAAAGAATTTACACGCGAGTATAGAAGATAAGGAAATCCTGAAAGGAATTAACCTTGAAATTAATCCGGGAGAAGTTCATGCTATTATGGGACCAAACGGTTCAGGGAAAAGTACGCTTTCTTCGGTAATTGCCGGAAAAGAGGAATTTGAACAAACCGAAGGGGAAATCCTTTTTGAAAACACAGAGATTTCAGAAATGGATCCGGAAGAAAGGGCACACAAAGGCATCTTTCTTTCTTTTCAATATCCGGTGGAAATTCCCGGGGTTTCAGTGACAAATTTTATGAAAACCGCGATCAACGCCCATAGAAAAGCTAACGGACTTGAAGATATGCCGGCTAATGAAATGCTGAAAAAGATTCGTGAGAAATCTGCAGCTCTTGAAATTGATCGTAAATTTTTATCAAGATCGTTAAATGCTGGATTTTCAGGGGGAGAAAAGAAAAGGAACGAGATCTTCCAAATGGCAATGTTAGAGCCAAAATTAGCTATTCTTGATGAAACCGATTCAGGTCTGGACATTGATGCACTTAAAATTGTTGCCGACGGCGTGAATAAATTAAGAAGTAAAGACAACGCAGTATTGCTAATTACACACTACCAACGCTTGCTTAACTATATTGTTCCAGATGTGGTTCACGTAATGATAGATGGTCAAATTGTGAAATCTGGCGGCAAGGAACTTGCGCTCGAGCTGGAAGAAAGAGGTTACGAATGGGTAAAAGCTGAGAAGGTTTAAAGTTTCCGGTTCAAGGTTTAAAAAGTTTTGAATAGAAATGAAAAGAACAATCAAACCTTTTCAAATAAGAAGATTTCCGCCTTTGCGGAAATGACAAAAGAATTAAAAATGGAATTAAAAGAGAAATTAGTATCATCTTTCCTGGCTTTTGAAGAAGAGTACACAGGAGTTAACGATGATCTTCATAAAATAAGAAATCAGGCGATTAAGGATTTCGAGACTATAGGCTTCCCAAGCCGAAAAGAGGAAGATTATAAATACACTTCCCTTAAATCGGTTTTAAAAGAAGACTACAGTCTTTTTCCGAAGAAGGAAAACGCTATAGAGTACAAAGACATTAAAAAGTACCTTATTCACGAGATAGACACTTACGATTTGGTATTTATT
>JAGXIG010000032.1 GCA_024635815.1 Salegentibacter sp. | reverse complement strand
TTTTCTATGGTAGGCGCAGCATACTCAAAAGGAGCATCCTGCCCTCGTTCTAAAACATCCTTTACATAGATCAAATATACACCTAATGAATCTTCTACCTGAAGAAAATTAGATTTGTTTAAAAGTTTATCCCTATGATTTGAAGAAAGAGCAGGAATCTTATCGTAAACCGTTTTTAATTTTACCCAAACAGAATCATTCAAAGAATAGTTTTTAAACTGAAGTGAAATTTTATCAAGCTCCTCTTTATCTTTATCATTAAAGCGGGTGAGATAAGATTTTATTTCGTTTACATTGGTGTTGTTTTCTGCCAGGTTTACATATCTTAATTTCAGTAAATCTTCAGTAAGATTAAAGTTGCCTTTGTTTTCTTCAAAATAAGCCTGCATTTCTTCGGCTGCTAATGTACTATCCAACTGCCTGCCAACTACTGCATCTTTATATGCGCTGGTATAAAGCTCATTTTTATAATTTTCTATAAGATCCCTGAATTCTCTCTGCTGACTTTCAGGAAGGTTTAACTGCGCCCTGTCTATAAGTAATTGCTGCGTAGCCCAGCGGGTAATGTAATTGGAAACTATAATAGTACTATCTTCTTGAGAGGTGTTCTCGTTTATTAAAGCATTAATATCTTCTTCATATAAATAGGAATCATTAACCCTTACCACAACTTTACGACCTTCTTCTTTCTCAAAATAAGAACAACCGGCAAGTAAAAAACCGGCGAGAAAGAAACATACAAAAACAGGTGATATTTTCAAATTCATCAAGGTTGAGAAAGCAATTTACATACCATTTTACAATGACTAACAGCCTGCAATGCGCGCGCGAGCAAAAATAAGAATTCATTTAGGTTCTACAAGCTTATACTTAAACGATTATAAGTCATTAAAAAGTATTCTTAATATACTCTTTCATCCAAAAATAGAAGATTATACTTTATTTTAAATTAAATAAACCATGAAATATACCAGTGTAATAAAAATAGAAAAGCACGATACAGAGGTGATTGAGAAATTTAGTGATCCCGATAATATGAAGCATTGGCAACAAGGATTTATTTCAATGGAACATATTATCGGAAACTTAGGAGAAGAAAGCTCAAAAATAAGCTGAAATATAAAATGGGGAAACGCGAAATAGAAATGGAAGAAGGTATTACAAAAACGATCTTCCTGAGCAATTTCACGTCAATTAAACAGCTAAAGGCGTTTATAATATCCAAGAAAATTTCTTTGAAGAAACTCCCGGAGATGAAACTCTCTGGATCTCCCACAACGAATTTAGATTTAGTGGATTTATTAAATTAATGGGGCTTTTTATGCCCGGCGCCTTTAGAAAACAATCAAAGTGTTTTAAAGGAGAAATAGTTTTAAGATTTAATATGAATAATTAAAAGCTGCTATTATATTTGCCAAAAACAATTTTATCATGACACGAAGCAGTTTATTAATTGCATTTTTATGTTTTAGCATTTTTGCAAGCGCACAAACCAAAGTAGGAACTATAGACACTGATTACATCCTATCACAAATGCCTGAAATGGAAGGCGTAAATGCCGGGATGCAAGCCTACGACCAGGAGTTACAACAGGATTTTCAAGCGAATATTAAACAATACGATACCCTGGTAAAAACCTATCAGGCCAATGCCGAAAGCCTTTCTGATGAAGCCCGCCAGCAGAGTGAATCTGAAATAATTGAACTGGAAAATCAAATTAAACAATATAGGCAAAAAGCGCAGGTAATGATGCAGATGAGAAGAAACGAACTAACAAACCCGCTTTACGAAAAAATTGATAGCGCAATGCGGGCTGTAATTGAAGAGGAAGGCTTCACCCAAATTCTACACGCCGGTGGAAACAGTCTTGCGTTTGCCGCCGAAGATTATGATATTACTGAAAAAGTAATGAATAAAATGGGAATTGAAGCTTCAGCCCCTGTTAATACTGAAGAAGAGTAAGGTTTACAAGCTTTTTAAAAAGTAAAAGGCCTCACAGATTTCAAAATCTGTGAGGCCTTTTACTTTTTAAAGCAACAAACTACCTACTATAATTAGGCGATTCGTTGGTAATAGTTACATCGTGCGGGTGACTTTCGTGAATTCCCGAAGCGGTAATTTTCACAAACTTAGCACTCTCTTTTAGCGTTGGAATATCCTTAGCGCCACAGTAGCCCATTCCTGCTTTTAAGCCCCCTACAAACTGGTGGATGCTTTCTTCAAGTTCCCCTTTATAAGGAACACGGCCAACGATTCCCTCGGGTACCAGTTTCTTAATATCATCTTCCACGTCCTGGAAATACCGATCTTTAGAGCCTTTTTGCATCGCCTCTACCGATCCCATCCCGCGATAAGATTTGAATTTTCTTCCTTCGTAAATAATGGTTTCACCCGGAGATTCTTTGGTTCCGGCAAGCAATGAACCAAGCATAACACAATCGGCTCCTGCAGCCAAAGCTTTTGGAATATCCCCTGTGTATCGAATCCCACCATCGGCAATTACCGGAACACCAGTTCCTTTTAAGGCCGCAGCCACTTCCAGCACCGCAGAAAACTGAGGAAAACCAACTCCTGCAACAACCCTTGTCGTACAAATTGAACCGGGGCCAATTCCTACTTTAACCGCATCTGCTCCTGCTTCAGCCAAATATTTAGCGGCTTCAGCAGTAGCAATATTTCCTACTACAACTTCCAAATCTGGAAATTTTGCTTTTACATCTTTTAAAACCGAAACCACACCTTTGGTATGTCCATGGGCTGTATCAATAATTATAGCGTCTACTCCGGCGTTGACCAAAGCTTCAGCGCGATCTACGGCATCAGCAGTTACGCCAATGGCAGCGGCTACACGAAGTCTTCCGAAACTATCTTTATTGGCATTGGGCTTTTGGGTAAGTTTAGTAATGTCTCTAAAAGTAATGAGCCCAACCAGTTTTTTGTTATCGTTAATAACAGGTAATTTTTCAATCTTGTATTCCTGCAAAATATCTTCTGCCTGGTCCAGAGAAGTACCTTCAGCAACAGTTACCAAATTTTCTGAAGTCATCACCTCAGCAATTGGTCTCTTGTTGTTTTTTTCAAAACGCAAATCCCTGTTGGTCACAATTCCCAGCAACTTTCCTTCTTCATCAACAATAGGAATTCCGCCGATACTGTGTTCACGCATACTCGCTTTTGCATCGCTCACATTAGCCGTAATTGGCAAAGTAACGGGATCTATAATCATTCCGCTTTCTGCCCTTTTCACTTTTCGAACTTTTAGCGCCTGCTGCTCTGCTGTCATATTTTTATGCAAAACACCAATTCCTCCTTCACGAGCCATAGCGATGGCCATTCTGGATTCGGTAACCGTGTCCATAGCTGCAGAAACTATAGGTACGTTTATAGAAATGTTTTTGGTGAATTTGGTGCGAATGCTTACTTCTCGAGGTAATATCTCAGAGTAAGCAGGAACAAGCAGTACATCGTCGTAAGTAAGGGCTTCTCCTAGAATTTTGGATTCGTGTGCGATCATAGCAATTAAAGATTTAATTGCGTGCAAATATAAGCTTTTTATAGCAAAAACAGCCTTAAAACTATTTAGTATTCAGAAAATTACTTCGGAAGCATCATCCGGCAAATTCCAGTACGTCGGTAGAATTAAAACCAATCTTTATACGGTCCGCCACATTGGTGTCTTTGGTGACTACTGAAATTTGATGCCCGTTATCCAGTTTAAGCAGCAGTTGGGTGGAATTTCCCATAAAGGTCTTCTTTAATACCCTGGCGTGGGTTACATATTCACATTCCTCATTAATACTAAGGTTTTCATTGCGAATGGCGTGACTACAATTCGGGTTTAATGGACAATCAAAAGCCGTTTGTAATTCTTTGTTAAGCTGAATGGTATTTCCAAAAAGAGAAGCTACATAAACCGAATTAGGCTTGATGTACAAATTTGAGGCCTGGTCTTTTTGAATCACTTTTCCATGTTGAAGGATAAGAATTTCATCGGCTACAGAAAGTGCATCCTGCGTATCGTGAGTTACAAAAATAGCCGTAACCCCTGTTTTTTTTATAATCTCAAACACCTGGCTACGCAATTGCATTCTAAGCATAGCGTCAAGATTGCTGAAAGGTTCGTCCAGGATCAACAAAGATGGATTTGGCGCCAAAGCCCTTGCTAGTGCCACGCGTTGCTGCTGCCCACCTGAAAGTTGATGAGGATAGCGCTTTTCCAGTCCGCTAAGCCCAACTAGCTCTAGCATTTCTATAGCCCGTTCTTTTTTATTCTTCAGTTTCGAAATTCCGTAGCTCACATTTTTAAGAAGGTCAAAATGGGGAAACAATGCATATTCCTGGAATACCAGGCCAATCTTACGCTTTTCAGGCGGTACAAGTTTTTTTACTGAAGAAAGTTCTTTGTTATTGAGAATAATACTTCCGTGATCGGGTCGTTCCAGACCGGCGATAAGTCGAACTAGTGTGGTTTTCCCACTTCCGCTTTCCCCCACAATAGCGCAAACATCTCCCTCTTTTAGATTAAAAGAAACTTCCTTTAGGGCAAAAGTCTTGCCTTTATCAAAGCTTTTGGAAATGGAATTTACGCTTAGCATCTTATTCTTTTATCAATAACTTGTTTAAAAATATCACGGGAATGGTGGCCGTGAAGATAATAAATAAAGAAGGAATTGCAGCCTCCATTACCATTTCGTCACTTGCATATTCAAAAGCTTTCACGGCAAGTGTGTTAATATGAAATGGTTTTAAGATTAAAGTTAAGGGTAATTCCTTTAAAACATCTATAAACACAAGGATTACCGCGCTTAAAATTCCTGTTTTAATCAGTGGAAATTCTATCTTAAAAAAAGTTTTAAAATTCCCAACACCCAGCATTTTAGAAGAATCCGGGATACTGTTGCTTACTTTTAAAGCCGTGGATTCTATAGGATTATAGGCCACCGCCAAAAACCTAACGTTATATGCATAGACCAACGCCACTAAAGTTCCGTTGAACAAAAAGCCGGTTTTTACGCCAAAAACAGTATCCATAGTATTGATAAACCATTTATCAAAAGCCAGG
Organism: Salegentibacter sp.; assembly: GCA_024635815.1. Next base: position 1,211 of record JAGXIG010000032.1, on the reverse strand, counting down.
GTAGGGATCATGATTCCAATCGCAACAACAGCGCCTGGAATAGCATAACCTAAAATTCCTAACCTGGAAATGCTTTTAATGCCGTTTATACTACTCCATTTGGCAAAATAAATAAGTAAAGTTGCAAAAAGAACAGTTACCAATGAAGTAATTAAAGCGATACCAAAACTTTGCAGCGAGAGCATTATAAAATCGAGATCAAATACTTTTTCTGCTGTTAAAAATGCCCAATAGATCAATTGCCCTACCGGAATAAAAAAACCTAAGATTACAGGGATCAAAACCAGGATAAACTTCAACCATTGCATTGGTTTGGTTCCTAATTTTCTATGGGTACGACCGGAGGCTTTATTTCCAGTAACCCGTATGTTTTTTCGCTGCCATTTTTCGAATAAAATAAGGGCAAAAACAATAAAAATAAGCAATGCCGAAAGGTAGACTGCAGTTTCGGGCTCTTCTAAAGAAAACCAGGCCCTAAAGATTCCGGTGGTAAACGTATTAACCCCAAAATATTGAGCAGCGCCATAATCGTTTAAAACTTCCATTAAAACCAGGATAAGTCCCGCGATAATTGCCGGTCTTGCCAGGGGCAGCATCAATCTAAAAAAAGATTTAAATTCCCCTACTCCAAGCATAGTTGAAGCTTCCAATAAATTCCCAGCCTGATTTAAAAAAAATGCTCGGGAACTAACATATACATAAGGGAAAAGCGAAATACTAAGCACAAATGCCAATCCGAATTTATTCATAATATCTATCCGAGTAAATTCTAGGTTTAATCCTCTTAAAATTAGCTCAAGGCTTCCGCCATAATCAAAAACACCGGCGTAGGCGTATGCCACAATATAAGAAGGAATGGCAAGAGGCAGAATAAGCAACCATTCCAGTTGTTTTCTAAAGGGAAATTCAAACCGGGCTACCAACCAGGCGGCTCCTACTCCCATTATAAGCACCAACAAACTACAGGCAAAAATCAGGAAAAAGGAATTTCCTATATAATCTACCAATAGATTATCTACAAGATGCCCCCAGGTTTCTCCGGGTCCTTCCAGTAATTTTACCGCGATGGCAATTACGGGTAGGGCAATAAAAAGAACGATGGCCAACGTAAATATTGACCATCGATTTGTATCTCTTTTCAGGCGTTTTAGCCTAGATTTTAAAGAAAATATATGACTACTTCCAGCCTGCTTCATCAAATAGCATTACTG
>JAGXIG010000031.1 GCA_024635815.1 Salegentibacter sp. | reverse complement strand
GGGATCTATATTGCAGAAAGCTTTTATACTTAAGGCCGTAACGAAGTTTACCGGCTTAAAAAAGGTAACCGCTTCCATAAAGAAATAAGATCTTTTATTACATAAAAAAGGGTTTGAAGATTTAATTCTTCAAACCCTTTTGTTTTATTAGATATTTTAATCCCGCCTTTATCCATTATTGTCTCGATACGGGAGACAATTTGTATAGCGAATTATTTACGTCCAGTATTAGGCTTGTTCTTTTTCTCCTGTTCAATTTCTTCATTTTTCTTACGCATCGCTTCTCCAATTTGGTTGGAAGCTGTAAATGAAGCCACCATATTATTCAGCATATCGCTTCCTGCCTGGGGCGAATTTGGTAATAAAATAAGATTACTGTTGGTTTCTTCGCCAATGGCTTGTAATGTGTCGTAATGCTGAGTAACAACAATTAAGGCAGAAGCTTCCTGAGAATTTATACCAACATTATTAAGTACATCTACACTTTCTTCTAGTCCGCGGGCTATTTCCCTTCTTTGGTCGGCGATTCCCTGTCCCTGTAAGCGTTTGCTTTCGGCTTCGGCACGTGCCTTCGCTACAATTCGTATTCTTTCAGCTTCCCCTTCGTACTCTGCAGCCACTTTCTCGCGTTCTGCTGAATTTATTCTGTTCATAGCGTGTTTCACCTGTTCATCGGGATCAATGTCTGTTACAAGCGTTTTAATGATGTCGTAACCGTAATCCTGCATAGATTGGTTAAGTTCTCTATTCACTGCAATGGCGATATCATCTTTTCTTTCAAAAACATCATCAAGAATCATTTTAGGAACTTCAGCCCTTACAACATCAAAAACATAAGAAGTAATTTGATCTGAAGGACTCTCCAACTTATAAAAAGCATCATAAATATTCGTTCTAATTACCTGGAATTGTACCGAAATTTTCAGCTTTACAAATACATTATCTTTGGTTTTGGTTTCAACTAGAACATCCAGTTGCTGTACTTTTAAATTAATCCTGCCAGCGATTTGATCAATTATAGGAATCTTTAAATGTAACCCTGAATTCTTGATGCTTTTGAACTTTCCAAAGCGCTCTAAAATCGCTGCTTTTTGTTGTCGGACTGTGAAAATCCCGCTGAAGAGAATTACAAGTACCAGAACTATAATAATTGGAATAAAAACGTAGCTAATCATAATTCTAAAGAGATATAAGTTGATTCTCCCAAGATAGTAAAACTTTGCTTAGCTCTTAGACTATGATATAAACAAAAATAGGCTGTTTGAAAAGTATTGTTTTCGTCAAGCTGAACTTGTTTCAGCTTCTAGCATGAATTAATTATCCAGATATTAGATCCTGAAATAAATCAGGATGACGTCCTTAAAACTTCTCAAACAGCCTACTTTTAGGAGTAATATTTTACCCCAAAGTCCTTATCGCATTTTCAAGTCGGGAAATGGTTTCTTCTTTTCCAATCATTTCTGCAATTTCGTATAGGTCAGGGCCTTGCATGGCGCCTACCAGGGCTAACCTAAATGGCTGCATTACTTTTCCAAAACCGACTTCCTTTTCCTGGATCCAGGCTTTTACTTTTGTCTGTAATGCTTCAGCTTTAAAATCTTCCTGTTCTTTTAGAACATCAATCAATTCCTGCATAAGATCTGAAGTATCTTCTTTCCAGGCCTTTTTAGCATTTTTAGGATCGTATGAAGTAGGGGCCACGAAGAAGAAATAGCCCTGTTCCCAAATATCATTTATAAAAATAGCACGCTCTTTCATCAATTTCACTACTTCCAGAACATAGTCTGAGGATGTTTCAATTTCCTTTTGCTGAAGTATTTTTTCAAGCTTTTCAGCAACTATTTTATCATCGGCTTCATGCATATAGTGTTGCTGGAACCATTTTGTTTTTTCCGGATCAAATTTAGCACCGCCTTTATGTACACGGTTTATTTCAAAAGCTTCAACAAGTTCGTTCAGTTTAAAGAATTCCTGTTCGGTACCCGGGTTCCAGCCCAAAAAGGCCAGCATATTGGTCACGGCTTCCGGGAAATAACCATCTTCCCTATAACCCGCAGAAATTTCGCCTGAATTTGGATCTTTCCATTCTAATGGAAATACCGGAAACCCTAGTTTATCGCCATCACGTTTGCTTAATTTTCCTTTACCCTGGGGTTTTAAAATCAGTGGTAAATGCGCAAATTTAGGAGCATCCCATCCAAAAGCTCGATATAACATAAAGTGGAGCGCCAGGGAAGGCAACCATTCTTCACCACGAATAACGTGGGAAATTTCCATTAAATGATCGTCTACAATATTCGCCAGGTGATAGGTGGGCATTCCATCACTTTTAAACAAAACCTTATCATCTAAAGTGCTGGTGTCAATTTCCATATCGCCGCGAATTTCATCTTTAATATGAAGATTTTCATCTGCTGGCGATTTAAACCTGATCACATAATCTTCGTCGGCATCTAATTTATCCCTGATCTCGTCTTCAGAAAGTGCGAGCGAATTCTTCAATTTTTGACGGTTATGCCAATTATAGATAAAAGTTTTTCCTTTTTCTTCGTGGTCTTTTCTATGGGCGTCTAATTCTTCAGCCGTATCAAAAGCGTAATAGGCATTATCGGTTTTAATAAGTTCTTCGGCATATTTTCGGTACATATCTTTGCGCTCACTCTGGCGGTAAGGGCCGTAATCACCTTCTTTTCCGGGACCTTCGTCAAAAGGAATTCCGCACCAATTAAGCGATTCAATTATATAATTTTCGGCGCCTTCTACATAGCGGTTTTGATCGGTATCCTCAATACGCAATACAAAATCGCCCTTGTGTTTTTTGGCAAATAAATAATTATATAAAGCTGTTCTTACCCCGCCAATATGCAAAGGGCCGGTTGGACTTGGTGCAAAACGCACGCGAACTTTAGCTGACATATCTAATTTTGTTTTTGAACACAAAGATACAACCTTATTAAACGAAACCTAATGTGTGGATTACCAATCCCGTGGTAAATTACTCCGCTAAAATTGTTGTATTTTTAAGCCTCAGTTATGGAAAGTTACAAACAGATTAGAAAGAAACTTGAAGCGTTTATCAGGAAGTTTTACCTGAATAAATTGCTGAAAGGACTTATATTATTTTTCGCCATTGGGTTGCTTTATTTCCTAGCGGTTTTGGCGATTGAACATTTTTTATGGTTAGATACTACTAGCCGTACTTTTCTATTCTGGATTTTTGTTGGGGTAGAGGTGATGCTGCTTGGGTATTTTATATTAATTCCGCTCGCGAAGCTTTTTAAATTTTCCAACGGAATAAATGATGAAGAGGCCTCAAAAATTATCGGTGCTCATTTTCCTGAAGTAAACGATAAACTATTGAATGTACTCCAGCTTAAAAAGGATGCGCATCAATCTGAATTATTACTGGCTGGAATCGAGCAAAAATCGGCTGAATTAAATAAAGTGCCTTTCACTCGCGCGGTAGATTATAAAGAGAATAGCAAATATTTAAAATATGCGTTATTTCCGCTAATCCTGATTTTAGGACTTTTAGTTACTGGAAATATCAATCTTGTTGCTGCGCCATTAGATCGGCTTGCCAAGCACAATACCGCTTTTGAAGCTCCCACACCGTTCAGGTTTTTAATTTTAAACGATTCGTTGAAGGCAAGGGAAAATACCGAGTATAAAATCCTGGTAAAAACCGAAGGAAATATCACTCCCGAAAAACCTGAAATTTCCTATAACGGACAAACCTATTTTCTTAAACAAATCGCTCCCGGCAGTTTTGAATATACCTTTAAAAGACTTCAAACTGATGTGAATTTCAGATTGAGTGCCAATGGAATTTCTTCTGAAAAATATAAGCTGGAAACCCTTAAAGTACCGAAACTTTTAGATTTTGATATGAAGTTTGATTATCCGGATTATATAAGAAAAGTGGAGGATAGTTTAAGCGGAACCGGAAATGTTAATGTCCCTGAAGGAACAAAAATCACCTGGGATTTTAATACCAGGAATACTGAAATTCTCAATTTTTCAACTAAAGATTCCCTGGTAAAACTTTCCGCGGAAAATACAGATTTTCAGTATTCACAAGCTGTTTATTCCCGTTTGGATTATCGCGTGAGTACTTCAAATAATGCAATTAAAAATTTTGAAGCTTTAGATTATTCCGTACGTGTTATTAAGGATGAATATCCGGAAATGGAAATTCAGCAAAAACTGGATAGTATAGATAACAGCACACAATATTTCTACGGAAAACTATCTGATGATTACGGATTAAACCGGTTAAACCTCGTTTATCATATTGAAAATAAAGAAGATAGCCTTAAAAAGAAGGAAATTGCCATTTCCAAAGCTGCTTTTGACGAATTTCATTACACTTTCCCGGGCGATTTGGATCTGGAACCCGGAGAAACCTATAATTTCTATTTTCAGCTTTGGGATAACGATGGGGTTAATGGATCAAAAAGTACCAAGAGTTCAACCTTCAGTTTCCGCAGGAAAACAGCAGATGAAATTGAGGAAGAGAAGCTAAAACAGCAAGGTGAATCTATAAATAATCTAAGTAAAAGTTTAAGGGATATTAAATCTTCCGAAGAAGAATTGAATGAGCTAAATCGCTTGCAAAAAGAGAACCAAAACCTGGATTATAATCAGCGTAAAAAACTTGAAAATTTTATTCAGCGTCAAAAGCAACAATCTGAAATTATGCGTAATTATTCTAAAAAACTAAAGAAGAGTTTTCAGGAAGAGCAGGACGAATTAAATTCAAATTCCCCGGAAAAAGATGAGCTAAAAAAACGCCTTGATAGAAACGAAGAACGCTTAAAAGAGAATGAGGCTTTACTTAAAGAACTGCAGGAAATAGCCGATAAGATTAATCGGGAAGAATTGGGGGAGAAGTTAGAAGAATTATCTAAAAGAAACCAGAGTGAAGAGCGAAACCTGGAGCAGCTTTTAGAATTAACCAAGCGCTATTATGTAGAAGAAAAGCTTCAAAAACTGGCCAGGGATTTGGATAAACTTTCAGAGAAACAAAACGAATTGTCAGAAAATTCTGATTCTTTAGATGAACAAAAGGAAATTTCAAAGGAATTCGAAGAATTTCAGGAAGAAATGAATCAACTGGAAAGGGATAATAACGAACTGCAAAAACCCACCGACTTATCCCGTGATGGTGTCGATGAAGAAAGTATAAAAAACGAGCTAAATGATGCGGAGGAAAATTTAGAAAAAGAGGATCTACAAAAGGCTAAGGAAAAACAGAAAAATGCCGCACAGCAAATGAAGGAAATGAGTCAGAAAATGCAGCAAAATTCTATGCAGCAAAGTGGGGAGGAGTTAAAAGCCGATATTGAAACGCTTCGGCAAATTCTGGATAATTTAGTCACCTTTTCTTTTCAGCAAGAGAAGCTTCTGGAAGATTTTAGTAAAATAGAAATGAATAATCCCGGGTATGCTGCTAAGCTTCGAAGGCAAAGTGATTTGCGTGAGAATTTTAGACATATAGATGATAGTCTGTATTCCCTTGCGCTAAGTAATCCTATGATTACGGAGAACATTACTAAAAGCCTAACAGATATTGAATTTGATATCGATAAATCGCTGGAGCGCCTTGCCGAAAACGAACTTCCCCAGGGAACCGCGAGCCAGCAGTATGTAGTAACCGGCACCAACGATTTGGCTTATATGCTTAGTGAGATTCTTTCCATGATGCAGCAACAAGCCAATCCGCAAATGGGAAAAGGCGAGGGTAGAGATTCAGAATTTCAGCTTCAGGATATTATGAAGAAACAGCAGGAAATCAATAAGGAATTTCGGGGGAAAGGAGAACAACAAAAAGGAAAGCAGGAAGAAGGGAAGAAGCCCGGGGAAGGAATGGGAGAAGGCGAAATGGAAGAGCTTTTCGAAATCTATAAGGAACAGCAGGAACTCAGACAGCGTATGCAGGAATTAAATGAAAAGGATGGCTCTCAGCAAGGAAGGCAAATTGAGGAACAGATGAAGGATGCAGAGGAACAACTTCTGGAGAAAGGATTTGATCCTGAAAACCTTCAGAAACTGCAACAACTGGAACATGAATTGATGGAATTTGAAGACGCGAAATTGAAGCAAGGAGAAAATAATAAACGGGAGTCTGAAGCCAATCTTCAGGAGTTTGATAACACGACTAAAGATCAAAGTATTAAGGCTAAAGAATATTTCAATTCTATCGAAATTTTAAATAGACAAAGCTTACCTTTGCGCGAAATTTATAAACAGAAAGTAAAGTCTTATTTTGAGCGAACAGATAATTAATTTTTATTCAGAAAATGATTTTGAATTAGAGGATGAAAAGTCTTTTGGTAAATGGATCAGGGAAGTGATTACATCCGAGGGGAAAGACCTTGGTGAAATCAATTATATCTTTTGTGACGATCATTATTTGTATAAGATCAATTTAAAGTTTTTAGAGCACGATACATATACTGATATTATTTCTTTCGATAATTCGGAAGGAAACGAATTAAATGGTGACATTTTTATTAGTACCGATCGTGTTACGGAAAATGCTAATGAATATAATGTTGAATTTTCTGAAGAGCTTAAACGAGTGATGAGTCACGGTATTTTGCATTTATGCGGATATAGGG
>JAGXIG010000030.1 GCA_024635815.1 Salegentibacter sp. | reverse complement strand
TATTGAACCTGATGCTATAAATAATGGATTTTTTCCTATTTATTTCATCAGGTTTCTTGGTTAATATTCTTCCAGATAATTATAGTTCAATAGTCCGTAAAAAAAAGAAAACACAATGGAATTTTATAGCACAAATCCCTACAATGGGGAGCAAGTTGGAAAATATACGGCTCAAACTGAAGAGGAAACCACAGCGGTTTTGAACAATTCAGGAAAAGCTTTTAAAGAATGGAAAAAAACACCGCTTTTTTACAGAACCGATCTTTTAAAAAAGGCCGGGCTGGTTTTAAGAGATAATGTAGAAGAATATGCCGAAATGATTACTAAAGAAATGGGGAAACCAATTTCTGAATCGAGAGCTGAAGTTAATAAATGCGCCTGGGTTTGTGATTATTATGCAGAAAATGCTGCAGAATTTCTCGCTCCGGAAGAAATAAAAACCGATGCCACCAATAGCTATGTTAGGCACGATCCCATAGGAAGTGTTTTCGCCATTATGCCCTGGAATTTTCCATTCTGGCAGGTTTTTAGGTTCGCCGCACCAACACTTACCGCTGGAAATACCGGAATTTTAAAACACGCACCAAATGTTTTTGGCTGTGCTGAAAAGATTGAAGACGTTTTTGAAAAAGCAGGATATCCAAAAGGTGTTTTTCAGAATTTAATTGTACATCACGACCAAACAGAAATGATCATTGCTCACGATACAATTCAGGCGGTTACTTTAACCGGTAGTGAAGCTGCAGGATCGGCGGTGGCAGAACTTTCGGGAAAATATATAAAAAAGAGTTTGCTGGAATTAGGCGGTAATAACTCATTTATTGTTTGGGAAGATGCAGATATTGATCGTGCGGTAAAGACAGCCGTTTCTGCCAGGATGTTAAACTGCGGACAAAGCTGTATCGCGGCGAAGCGTTTTATTCTATTGGAAGGAATTTACGAGGAATTTGTTTCGAAATTCAAAACTGCCGTAAACGAATTAAAACCCGGAGACACTATGGACGATAACACGCAGGTAGGAACGCTCGCCAGGAAAGATCTGGCTGATCAACTTCAAAGTCAGGTAAAAAGATCAGTTGAACAGGGAGCAGAGTTATTACTCGGCGGCGAACAGGATAATTGTTTTCACCAGCCAACAATTTTAGGAAATGTAAAACCGGGAATGGCAGCTTTTGACGAAGAAACTTTTGGACCACTTGCAGCAATTATAAAAGCAAAGAGTATAGAAGAAGCCTTTGAACTTTCAGAAAAATCAAAGTTTGGATTGGGAACAACGGTCTTTACAAAAAATATCCAAAAAGCTATGGAAATGGCCGGTAGCGTAAGTGATGGTGCCTACTTTGTAAATGAGCTGGTAAAATCTGATCCCCGACTTCCCTTTGGAGGAACTAAGCGTTCCGGCTACGGACGTGAGTTAGCCAAAGAGGGAATGATGGAGTTTGTTAATAAGAAAACAGTTTATGTTAAAGCCTAAATCATGCTTTTATCAGCATTGGTCATTGCCCCGAATAGTTGTACTTTTGTGTTCACTTTGTTAAAAAATCAACATAAAACATAGAATTATGAGTAAATATGATGTTGCAGTTATAGGTTCGGGCCCCGGAGGATATGTGGCCGCTATACGCTGCGCGCAACTGGGAATGAAAACTGCTATCATAGAAAAGTATTCAACTTTGGGTGGGACCTGCCTTAATGTAGGTTGTATACCGAGTAAAGCTTTGCTGGATTCTTCGCATCATTACCACGATGCGGTAAAACATTTTGAAGAACACGGAATTGAAATTCCCGGCGAAGTAAAAATAAATCTCGAGAAAATGATGGAACGTAAATCTTCGGTTGTAAGTCAAACTTGCGACGGGGTGAAGTTCCTGATGGATAAAAATAAAATTGATGTTTTTGAAGGGGTTGGTTCATTTAAAGATAAAACCCACATCAATATTGAAAAGAATGATGGGGAAACTGAAACCATTGAAGCTGCAAAAACTATTATTGCTACCGGATCAAAACCGGCTAATCTGCCGTTTATCGAACTTGATAAAGAAAGAATAATCACTTCTACTGAAGCTTTAAAACTTAAGGAAATCCCTAAGCACATGATCGTGATTGGAGGTGGAGTAATTGGACTGGAATTAGGTCAGGTTTATCGCCGTTTGGGAGCTGAGGTTACTGTCGTAGAATTCTTAGACCGAATTATTCCTACTATGGATAGCGCGCTTTCTAAAGAACTACAAAAAGTATTAAAGAAACAAGGCGTGAAATTCCATACTTCTACAGAAGTGAAATCGGTAGAGCGTAAGGGAGACGAAATTATCATTAAAGCTGATGATAAAAAAGATAAGGAAGTAGAATTTAAAGGAGATTACTGCCTGGTTTCTGTAGGACGGAGACCTTTTACTGACGGTTTAAATGCCGATGCTGCCGGAGTTAAAGTTACCGATAAAGGAATGATCGAGGTTAACGAGCATTTGCAAACCAATGTAGATAATATCTACGCCATTGGGGATGTTGTTCGTGGTGCCATGCTGGCTCATAAAGCCGAAGAAGAAGGAACTTTTGTTGCTGAAACTATTGCCGGACAAAAACCGCATATAGATTATAATCTTATTCCTGGTGTGGTTTATACCTGGCCTGAAGTTGCCGCGGTTGGTAAAACCGAAGAAGAACTTAAGGAAGAAGGTGTAAAATATAAAGAAGGGAAATTCCCAATGCGTGCTCTTGGACGTTCCAGAGCGAGTGGAGATACAGACGGATTTGTAAAAATTCTTGCCGATGAAAAAACCGATGAGGTTTTAGGAGTGCATATGATTGGTGCCCGTACTGCCGATCTTATTGCTGAAGCTGTAACCGCAATGGAATACCGCGCTTCTGCCGAAGATATCGCCAGAATGAGCCACGCTCATCCAACTTATGCAGAAGCCGTTAAGGAAGCTGCCCTGGCCGCAACCGATAATCGTGCGCTTCACGTGTAGTTCATAAAAATAAAAACAAAAAAAGTGGTTGATTAAAAAGTTATAAAAGCTTTTTGATCAACCACTTTTTGATTTAATTAGATGGAATTTATATACTTTCTAAAGTTCCAGTTTCTTTAATTCTTTATAATTTTTATTTAATCTTCGCAGTAGAATTCCGTAAAGGACTTTATAGAATAACCATATTAAGCCTAGGAAAACAGCTAACCCACCTATTATTATTCCAGTAAATTTCACCCATTGAACTGGTGTAAAGTTATATTTCTCAACATCTTCCACGACCGTGTTAGTGACGTGATAGTCCATCATAAAATAGGTGTAAATAAGTGTAATTAGTGCTGTAGATATCAAAATATAGCCTATGTAATATTTGACTGTCTTTCTGGTTCTCAAAATGTTTTTCATCAATTTTGCCACATTATCCGTAGAGGATATTCTGCGGTAATTCTTATAAAAGCAATAGATAAAGAAAAAAGTGATGGCATAATTAATTAAATAAGTTGCCACCGTAAATTCTTTGAGGTGAACACGTTCAACACTATTCCAATATTCGTCATCTGTCCAGAAAATGGTAATAAGTGCCCAGAATAAAAATTCCAGAATACTAATTACAAAAATCCATTTAACGATAGAAGAAGAACGCTTCCACAGCATCTTATAAATTTCGTCGTAGGAAAGCTGCGGGATGCTGCCTTCCCTTTTTTTCCAGTCTTTTTTTAATAAATCCAATCCATCCATTATTCTCTACGGATTTAAAATGTTTTTTAATTTTGTTTTTACCCTGTTCATTTTCACTCTAGCATTTACTTCAGTAATACCAAGGGTTTCAGAAATATCCCTGTAATTTTTATCTTCGAGATATAAAAAAACGAGGGCCTTTTCAATATCATTTAATTCCTGAATTGCAGAATACATCACTTTGAGCTGTTGCTCGGCTTCATCGTCATATTCTTCCGCCTTAATCTTAAAGTCTACAGTATCGAAATCCTGGGTTCTTATGCTTCTTTTCTTTTTTCGGTATAAGGTGATTGCAGTATTTAGGGCGACCCTGTACATCCAGGTACTAAATTTTGCTTCGCCCCTAAACTTCGGATAAGCTTTCCAAAGCTGAATGGTTATTTCCTGAAAAAGATCGTTGTGCGAGTCCTGATCGTTCGTATAGATACGGCAAATTTTATGCGCAATATTCTGGTGCTTTTCCAGATTTGTTACAAACTGATGTTCTAATTCCTTATCCACAATAATTGGTTAGCACTTATATGTAGTCCAAGTGCCTGCAATGTTACAAAAAAGTATAAAGTATAGTTAATGATGCCTTATTTTTTCAGGCAAAGCAAGAGAAAACTTAAATTTGGATAGATAACTCTTTAACAGGGGGGATTTTAAATCTCACTTATTGAGTAAAACCAACCTTTATGAATATTCCAAGAACAAATTTACCGAGAGTCGTTATAATTGGTGGCGGTTTTGCGGGAATGGCGCTTGTACGTAAACTTTTAAGCGAAGATGTGCAAACTGTAATCCTGGATCGGCACAACTATCATACTTTTCAGCCATTGCTTTACCAGGTTTCCACCTCTGGGTTAGAACCAGATTCTATTGCATATCCTATGCGTAAGATTACGCGTAATAGTAAGAAATGCCTTTTTAGAATGGCCGAGGTAAAATCTATAAATCCCGAAAAGAGTTTTATTGAAACTACTATTGGTGATTTGATCTATGATTACCTCGTGATCGCAACCGGTTCTAAAACTAATTTCTTCGGAAATAAAAGTATTGAGAAAAACGGAATGTGGATGAAAACGGTTCCGCAGGCATTGAATATTCGCAGCTTAATTCTCGAAAACTTAGAACAGGCCGTAATTACCGATGATCCTGAAAAACGAAAGGCCCTATTAAATTTTGTATTAGTAGGAGCTGGCCCGACCGGAGTAGAACTTAGCGGCGCAATTGCTGAATTAAAGAATCATATTGTTCCCAACGATTATCCAGATATTAATCCTACCGAGATGAATATTCATCTCCTGGAAGGCCTTGACAGGGTATTACCACCAATGAGCGAAAAAGCCTCAAGAAAAGCCCACGAATTTCTGGAAGAACTTGGTGTTAAGGTTCACCTAAATACTATGGTGGAAGAATATGACGGGCATTTGGTAACTACTAACACCGATCTTTCTTTAAAAACCGAAACTTTTATCTGGGCTGCCGGGGTAACCGGTGCACCTGTAAAAGGTTTAAAGGCCGAAGCGATGGTTGAAAAGGCAAATAGGTATGAAGTGAACGCTTTTAATCAAATAAATGGTTATGAAAATATTTTTGCTATTGGGGATATTGCGCTAATGCAAACTGAAGATTATCCAAAAGGACACCCTATGGTGGCCCAGCCGGCAATTCAGCAGGGAAAGCATTTGGCCAAAAATATTATGAATATTGTAGAAGGTAAGAAAATGGAAGTTTTTAAATATAAAGATAAAGGAACTATGGCGACTGTAGGAAGAAACCGTGCAGTAGTAGATTTAGACCAGGGTTCTTTTAGCGGATTTTTCGCCTGGTTTATTTGGATGTTCGTTCATCTTTGGTTCCTTATTGGCTTTAGAAACCGTTTGGTAACTTTCTTTAACTGGCTTTATAATTACTGGAATTACGATAAAGCTGCCCGTCTGATAATCAGACCATTTAAAGGTTATGAAAATCAAATGAAAGTAGATAAAGAAGAGATATAAAAAAAGCAGTTAAGTGAATTTTTCGCTTAACTGCTTTTTCTTTGAGACTATGAATCTTCTTAAGCTTTAGTAGCTTTTAAGTTGATCTTTAAAACAATATCATCGCTTACAAAGTTATCTCCAAGTCCGTCAAAAACAGATTTAGAACCAAAATTCACCTTCCAGTTTGTTCTGTCAATAGTAAATTCTTCACTGATAATTTCAATGCTGTCATCAGATTGGTTAATACTCACCGGGAAAGTAATGTTTTTGGTTTCCTCTTTAATGGTAAGGTTTCCAGATAACATTTTCTGTCCGTTTTCTTCAGTAATATCAGTTACTTCAAAAGAAGCTTCAGGATATTTTGTAGCGTTAAAGAAGTCACCTTCTTTACCTTCTACAGTTCCCATTAAGTGAGCTTCAAGGTCTTTTTTATCTTTTCCTTCAAGGTCTGTAACCTTAATAGACTGCATATCGATTACGAAATTACCGCTTTCAATAATACTATCGTTGGCACTAAAAGTACCTTCAGTTAGTGCTATAGTACCGGTATGTTCTCCGGTTGGTTTACTTCCTTTCCACTCAATAGTAGAAGCTGAAGTTTCTACTGTAAACTCCATAGCTTCGGTTTGTGCAGTTGCTGCATCTTGAGCTTCTGAAGTTTCTGCCTGATTTTTATCGTTCTTACATCCTACAACTACAGTTAAAAAAGCTGCAATTGCAAAAGTGCTTAAAATTGATTTTCTCATTCTGTTAAAATTTAGTTTTATTTTAGTCTGCAAAATTACATAAACTAAAAACACGCAAATGCTAAATATTTACTAAAAATTATAAGGAACAAATATGAGTGACATTTTGACACCGAATCATAATTGGCAATGATTTTGACCCGTTCAAGCTGTATTAAAATGCATAAAAATGAGCAATAAGAAAAAAGATATAAAAGGAGAGCAACAGGATCAGCCTGTAAAAGATCAGGTTGAGGATATTTTAGATGAAGCTATAGACGAGGTAGAAAAGGAAAAAGAAGAAAGTAAGAATGAAGATAATGGAACTGAGCTTACTGAGGAAGAAAAGCTAAAGGAGGATCTTCAGAAGGAAAAAGATAAATTTCTACGTCTGTTCGCCGAGTTTGAAAATTATAAGAGAAGAACTTCAAAAGAACGTTTAGAGCTATTTAAAACTGCCAACCAGGAAGTAATGGCAGCCATGTTGCCAGTATTAGACGATTTTGACAGGGCTTTGAAAGAAATTCGCAAATCTGGAGATGAAAATTTAGTGCACGGGGTTGAGCTTATCCACAATAAATTTAAAGAAACGCTTACCAGTAAAGGTCTTGAACCAATGGAGGTGAAAGAAGGAGATGACTTTGATTCTGAAATTCATGAGGCTATAACTCAAATACCTGCACCTAAAGATAAGCTTAAAGGCAAGATAGTTGATGTAGTAGAGCGAGGTTACAAATTAGGGGAACGAATTATTCGGTTTCCTAAAGTAGTAACCGGCAAATAAAAGCTTTTTTAGAATTCGCAAAACGAGACCATGAAAGAAGATTATTACGACATATTAGGCATAAGTAAAGGTGCTTCAACCGCCGAGATAAAGAAAGCATACCGAAAAATGGCCATAAAGTATCACCCCGATAAGAATCCGGGAGATGCTGAGGCTGAAGAAAAGTTTAAAAAATCGGCTGAAGCTTACGAAGTACTGAGCAATGAAGATAAACGAGCCCGTTACGACAGGTTTGGTCATCAGGCATTTGAAGGTGGCGCCGGTGGCGGTGGCTTCGGCGGAATGGATATGGATGATATATTCAGCCAGTTTGGAGACATCTTTGGAGGTGGCTTCAGCGGTGGCGGAGGCTTCTCTGGTTTTGGTGGCGGTTTTGGCGGTGGCCAGAGACGCGTTAAAGGAAGCAACCTTAGAATTAGGGTAAGTCTTACTTTAGAGGAAATTGCTAACGGTGCCGAGAAAAAAATAAAAGTAAAAAGAAAAGTTCAGGCGCCGGGTACTACGTATAAAACCTGTACCACTTGTAAAGGAACCGGACAGGTAACTCGGGTAACTAATACCATATTGGGTAGAATGCAAACTGCATCGCCATGTACAGCTTGTAGTGGTTCTGGACAAATAATAGATAAAAGACCACCGGAGGCAGATGCCCACGGACTGGTACAGAAAGAAGAAACTGTTTCTATTAAAATTCCGTCAGGAGTTGAAGATGGGATGCAGTTAAAAGTAGCCGGAAAAGGAAACGATGCACCGGGAAATGGGGTTCCGGGAGACTTATTAGTAGCCATAGAAGAAAAAGAACACCACAGCCTGCAACGTGAAGGAGACAATCTGCATTACGATTTGTACATTAGTTTATCTGAAGCTGTTTTAGGGTCTTCAAGAGAAATTGATACCGTTACCGGAAAAGTTAGAATTAAGATTGAAGAAGGAGTACAATCCGGAAAAATTCTTAGGCTTAGAGGAAAAGGAATTGGAAATCTTAATGGCTACGGAAAAGGAGATTTACTGGTTCACGTAAATGTTTGGACCCCGAAAACTTTAAATAAAGAACAACGCGATTTCTTTGAAAGAATGGCTGAAGACGAGAATTTCCAGCCGAATCCGGAGAAAAGCGATAAATCATTCTTTGAAAAAGTAAAAGATATGTTTTCTTAGCACTCCGGTTTTAAGAAAAAATTTATATATTTGATTATCACTAAGTCTTTTAGTGACAATTTTTCTTTTTCATAGCAATTTTTTTCCCATCCTTAATTTTTAAGGGTGGGTTTTGCTTTTTAGGGTATTTAGGAAATTATAATTTCTTCTTAATCCAAAATATCTCTCATACGATTTCAATATATTTACTCACCAAGTCAGATTTAAAAACTTCTGATAATTGAGTTGAACTTTTTAGTTTTCAACTTGCTGCCTGACAGGTGTCCCAGGGCAGTTTACTTTTACTAACTTTTTTATATGGAAAATCTCTTAGTAGCAGAGAATATTTACAAACAATTTGGCAATTTTACTGCGTTAAACAATGTGTCTATCGCTATTCCCCGTGGGAGCATTTTTGGTCTTTTAGGACCTAACGGAGCGGGAAAAACGACCTTACTTCGAATTATAAATCAAATCACTATGCCCGATAAGGGCCAGGTTTTTCTTGATGGCAAACCTTTGCACCCGGACGATATTGCACATATAGGTTATCTCCCTGAGGAACGCGGACTTTATAAATCTATGAAAGTTGGGGAGCAGGCGCTTTATCTCGCGAGGTTAAAAGGTCTTTCTAAAGCGGAAGCCAAAGAAAGGCTGGAATATTGGTTTGAAAAACTACATATTGAAGGTTGGTGGGATAAAAAAATACAGGAGCTTTCTAAAGGAATGGCGCAAAAAATTCAGTTTATAATTACGGTTTTACATAGACCTAAATTGCTGATTTTTGATGAACCATTCAGCGGTTTTGACCCGGTAAACGCTGGTTTAATTAAGAATGAGATCCTTCAACTTAAAGAAGAAGGGGCAACGATCCTTTTTTCAACCCACCGAATGGAGAGTGTAGAGGAGTTATGCGATTATATGGCTTTAATACACGAATCTAATAAGTTACTAGACGGTAAAGTTTCAGAAATAAAAAGAGCATACAAATCGAATACCTACGAGGTAGGTTTGGAAACTCAAAATGATGCCGCACTTTTAGCAGAATTAAAAGAAAAATTTGTGATTGGTACCACGAACTTTAAAAGTATAAATGATGATTTAAAATTAACAATTCAGCTTAAAGATGGTGAAACCCCAAATCAACTTTTAGATTACCTTATTGGTAAATCACGCATAAATCATTTTGTAGAAGTTATTCCTTCCGTAAACGATATTTTCATTAAAACAGTAACTCAGAATGCGTAATTTAAAGCTTATAATTCAGCGAGAATATTTAGCGCGAGTAAGGAATAAGACCTTTATTATAATGACATTCCTGAGTCCTTTGATTTTGGTAGGAATGTTTGCGCTTATCGCTTATTTGAGTATGCTGAATAGCAATGAACAGCGCATTATTGGTTTGTATGACGAAACCGATATGTTTGCTTCAGAATTTGAAGATCAGGAAAAGGTTCAATATTTAGACCTTTCGGGAAAGTCGTTTGCGGAAGCAAAACAAATGGTAAATGAGCAGGATTATTACGGACTTATTTATATTCCTGAAAATATTAACAGAGATGTGGAGGGCGTTCAGTTTTTTGGTAAAGAGGCGCCCGGTTTAGGAACTATTCAGGCGATAGAAAAAACTATTGCTGATAGACTTACTCGCGAAGAACTAATTGAACGCGGGATTGATGTTAACCAGTTAAATGAGGCCAAAACTGAAGTTAGAATTGAAATTCAGAACTTTTCCGGGCAGCGTACTTCTAAAATGTCTAATTATATAAAAATGATCTTCGGTGGAGCTGCAGGTTATTTATTGATGATGTTCATTATTATTTATGGTAATATGGTGATGCGCAGTGTTATCGAAGAAAAAACAAACAGGATAATTGAAATTATAGTTTCTTCAGTAAAACCCATAACGCTTATGATGGGTAAAGTATTAGGAACATCTTTGGCCGGGATAACGCAATTTACCATTTGGGTTCTCCTTGCGGGGGTTTTGGCGATGACTTCTTTTTACGTTTTAGGAATAGACATTTTTACAGTTCAGAAATCACAATTGGAAACCGTTGAGCAGATTGCACAGCCCGAAATTGCCCAATTGGTAATGGATGTACTTAATTTACCGATTTTAAGTTTAATTATATTTTTCCTTATATATTTTATTGGCGGTTACTTTTTATATAGCGCTATTTATGCGGCAATTGGAGCGGCAGTAGATAGCGAAACCGATACCCAACAATTTATGTTTCCGGTAATACTGCCTTTAATGTTGGGAATATATGTAGGTTTCTTTTCGGTAATAGAAAACCCGCACGGCAGCGTTTCAACTATTTTTTCTATGATTCCGCTTACTTCACCCATAGTGATGTTAATGCGTATTCCATTTGGTGTGCCCTGGTGGGAATTAGCAATTTCTGTTGGACTTTTGATTATTACTAACTTTGGTGTGATTTGGCTTGCGGCTAAAATATATAGGGTAGGAATTCTTATGTATGGTAAAAAGGCGAGTTATAAGGAATTATTTAAATGGCTTAAATATTAAAGATGCAAGAACAGGAAAAATCAGACACATCAGACGCGATAAAAGAAGTGGTGGAAGAAGATATCTGGGGTAGCCTGGTGGACTTTTGGAATCTCATCCTTTTCAAATATGAGGTTAGTGGTACGCCAATAGAAATAACTGTTGGTCTAATTTTACTGGTAGTTTTCGCTTTTGTTATTACCAGTATTGTTCTAAGATTAATTAGATCTTTTATTACCGGAAAACTTGCACAGCAGGACAAGCATAAATTTATAAGCGTTTTTAAGTTTATAAAGTACTTTGTGTATTTGGTGGTGATCCTTATTACTTTAAGCTCTGCGGGAATAAATATTACCATACTTTTAACAGCCTCTGCTGCACTTTTTGTTGGTATAGGTTTAGCTTTACAAGAGCTCTTTCAGGATATTATTGGAGGGATTTTTATAATTTTAGATAAGTCACTTTTGGTAGGAGACGTTATTGAAATGGAAGGCAGGGTTGGCCGTGTTTTTGAAATTAAATTGAGAACAACCCGGGCCTTAACGAGAGATGATAAGGTAATGATTATTCCTAATCACAAATTTATTAGTGATGTAATCTATAATTATACCCAAAACCACGCAACTACCCGGGAGGGAGTTCAGGTTGGTGTTTCTTATGGTAGTGATACTCAAAAAGTAAAGAAAGTTTTGCTAGAATGTGCTAGGGAGAATAATAATATTGTGGAAAGCCCGGAAGCATTTGTACTTTTTGATGATTTTGGAGATTCAGCTTTAATATTTTCCTTACATTTTTATGTAACCGATAGTTTTGTAGATCCAAAAATAAAGAGTGAACTTAGATTTAAAATAGATGAAGAATTCAGAAAAAATAATATTACAATCCCTTTTCCACAGCGGGATGTGCATTTTTATCCTACCCAAAACTTAACCCATAATTTATCTAAAAATGAATAAGACCTTTAAATTTATAGCTTTCCTTTTGCTGGGAGCTGTAACTTTTCCGGCATTGGCTCAATCTACCGATTTAGCCCGAATCGAATACACTTATTTTCCGCAATCAGACTCAGATAATTCATTCCGAAGATTTAGGACGTTTGTAAATTTTCCTATAAAACTTAACGAAAATGATGCTTACCTGATCCCGGGTGTGGAATACAGAAACGTGAATTTTAAGTATGAAAATAATGAAGCTTTTTCTACCAATAATCTGGATCGCTTCCAGTCTTTTACCGGTAAAATAGGCTATACTTTCAAAATGAACGATTTATGGCGTTTTGGCGCTGAGACAGGAGTGAAGATCGCTTCTAACTTTGCGACCAATGAAATGGTTAAAGACGACTTTATTTATACTGGGTCTGTTTATTTTATAAAAATTAAAGAAGACGAACGTTATATAGAACCATGGCGGCTAATTTTAGGGCTAAGCTATTCTACCACTACAGGATTTCCATTTCCATTGCCAGTTATAAATTATTATAAACGGTTTGATAAAAAATGGTCTTATGGTCTGGGAATACCAAAAACAAATCTTAAGTATTATTTCAACGATAAACATCAGGTACAGGGTTTTGTAACCTTAGACGGTTTTTTTGCTAATATTCAGGAAAACTTTAATCCTTATCCTCAAACAAATCCGGGAGCAGACAGGCTTGCAGAGAGTATGTCTATGACCATTGTTTTAAGTGGTTTAGGATACCAATATAACTTTACCGATCATATCTCTTTTTATCTCTATGCCGGATACACGCTTATGAATGATATTCGTCTAAGAGATAAGGACAGGGAAAACCTGTATACAATAGACGACAAGAATACATTCTATGCCCGTAGCGGCTTAAAATTTAGTATATTATAATATGGCACGTATTTTATTAATTGAAGATGAAGCAGCAATAAGAAGGGTTTTAGTGAAAATTCTTACTGAAGAAAGCAAAAACTATGAAGTTGAAGAAGCAGCAGATGGTCTTGAAGGAACTGAAAAAGTAAAGGATGGAGATTTCGATCTTGTACTTTGCGATATAAAGATGCCCAAAATGGATGGGGTAGAAGTTCTGGAGGCTATTATGAAAATAAAGCCTGAAATCCCCGTTGTGATGATTTCAGGGCACGGCGATCTGGAAACTGCTGTAAATACAATGAAAATGGGCGCCTTTGATTATATCGCTAAACCACCGGATCTTAACCGTTTATTAAATACGGTTAGGAATGCGCTGGATAGAAAAGAACTTGTTGTAGAGAATACGCGGCTCAAGAAAAAAGTAAGCAAGAATTTTGAAATGATTGGCGAATCTCCAGAAATTCAGCGAATCAAGGAACTTATAGAAAAAGTAGCACCAACAGACGCCCGAGTTCTTATCACCGGCCAGAATGGTACAGGGAAAGAATTAGTAGCGCACTGGATACATCAAAAAAGTGATCGCTCTAAAGGCCCAATGGTAGAAGTTAATTGCGCGGCTATTCCTTCAGAATTAATAGAAAGTGAACTTTTTGGTCATGTGAAAGGTGCGTTTACTTCAGCGAATAAAGATCGCGCCGGGAAATTCGAAGTAGCCAACGGCGGAACAATTTTTCTGGATGAAATTGGTGATATGAGTCTTTCGGCTCAGGCTAAAGTTTTACGCGCGCTGCAGGAAAATAAAATTTCTCGTGTAGGTAGCGGAAAAGATATAAAAGTAGATGTACGGGTGGTTGCCGCAACTAACAAAGACCTGAAAAAGGAAATTGAAGAAAAGAGATTCAGGGAAGACCTTTATCACAGGCTGGCCGTTATTTTAATTGAAGTGCCGTCCCTAAACGAACGTCGTGAAGATATTCCTTTGCTTATAGATTATTTTAGCGAAAAAATTTCAGGGGAACACGGTTCGAGCAAAAAAGAGTTTACCGAAGATGCTTTAGAGATCCTTAAGAATTATGACTGGCGCGGAAACATAAGGGAACTTCGTAACGTAGTTGAACGACTTATTATTCTTGGTGGTGAAAAGATAACCGAAGAAGACGTAAAACTCTTTGGAAGTAAATTTTAAAGAAAATTAATTTTGATCTTTTGGCGGCGGAGTGTACCTTAAAAAGTACATAGTATCCCCGCTTGGGTGTTGCCATTCGTGGAATAACTTAAATCCAAAACGCTGATAAACAAGGGCGTTTTTGCGCATTCTGGTTTCAGCATAAAGCGGAACTTGATATTCCTTTGCCTGGCGGTAAAATTCGTCTTTCATCTCTTTTCCCACCTGCGTATCGGCGCCACGGGATTCAGCCAAAATTCCCCAGAACCAGCAGTAAAGATATTCACTGTTTTGGGGTCGTTGCTTTTTAATGTAATTCTGGTTTTTAACGATACGGTAAGCATTTTTTATTCCGGTAACATTTAAAACCAAACCAATTTGCGTCCAGATATCTTTCAGGAAACTATCTTCTTTCTTGCTGGTTTTAAATAAAATAGCAATTCCCATTCGGTTTTCTGAGATAATAAGAGCGTCTTTTTCAATGGCTTTTTCCACCATATGCGTGGCAAGATATCTAAATCGCTTATGGCGGTCTCTTCCCTTTTTAACAACATCCATAGAGGATGGGATTTCCTTTAAAAGGCTGGTAACCTTCGTGATGATCTCTTCTTTCTCTGCTTTATCCAAACTGCTATAATTTAGCGGCGAAGATATAAAATTTATCTTTTTTACAATTGAATGTAAGAGGCTTAATATTCATTGTTATTTTGAGGCATATTCTTTGCTTATCAATTTTCGGAGAATAATATTTAGTGCTTATCCGTTTAATAACCTAAAAAGAGTCTTGTCTCCCTGATCCCAGTCGAAGGGTCGAACAAAAACGTCTCGACTGCGCTCGGCATGATACTTTTAGTTCAATTTAGCCCTTTAGGTCTCTTAGCGGATATACAATTAATATTTTAAACAATTTTGAGAAAAATTAAGGCATTCAAATAAGAGCTTCCAAAGGAATAATTATTTTCGTAGTTAATAAATGAAAAATTAAATCCCATTTCCCAAATGAAACAATATATTTTCGCCATTTTTTGCCTCGCGTTTACCTTAAGTTTAAGTGCTCAGGATAATAATTCTAAGGAAGACTCTCTTCAAATTCGTAAATTATATGATGCAGCACTTATTAAGGGGCAGGCGTATGATTGGCTTGATCATCTTTCAAATAATATTGGGGGAAGATTATCTGGTTCTTTAAACGCACAAAAGGCCGTTGAATATACCAAAGCACAATTAGAAGAATTAGGCTTGGATAAAGTTTGGTTGCAACCGGTTATGGTTCCAAAATGGACACGCGGTGCGCGGGAGCACGCGTATATCCAAACCGGTCCGGGAATGACTACCGAAGTGAATATAACTGCTTTAGGAGGCTCTATAGCTACAGCTGCCAGCGGTTTAAAAGCTCAGGTTATAGAAGTACAGGGAATTGAGGACCTGGAAAATTATAAAGATGAAATAGAAGGCAAAATCGTTTTTTATAACCGCCCAATGAAACCTGAATTAATTCACACGTTCCAAGCTTATGGCGGATGTGTAGATCAGCGCTACTCTGGTGCCGAAGCAGCAGCAAAATATGGTGCATCCGGAGTAATCGTATGTTCTTTAAGCCATAAAATTGATGAATATCCGCATACGGGTTCTATGAGTTATGGCGGGTTACCGGATAGTCAAAGGATTCCGGCCGCTGCGATTAGTACCAAAGATGCTGAATATCTCTCCGGGATTTTAAAGCTGAAAAAAGACCTGGAATTTTATTATAAATTAAGTTCAGAAAATCATGGCGAAGTGCAATCTTATAATGTAATTGGCGAAATAACTGGAAGTGAATTTCCGGAAGAAATTATGCTTGTTGGCGGTCATTTAGATTCCTGGGACCTGGGAGACGGTTCTCACGACGATGGCGCCGGGGTGGTGCAGTCAATGGAAGTTTTGAGATTATTTAAAGAGATCGGTTATAAGCCTAAAAGAACAATAAGAGTTGTATTGTTTATGAACGAAGAAAACGGTTTACGTGGTGGAAACAAATATGCTGAGGTTGCAGAGGATAAAAATGAACATCACATTTTTGCTTTAGAAAGCGATTCGGGAGGATTTACTCCAAGAGGATTTTCTTTTGAATCCGATGATGCACAATTTGCACAAATTGAAAGCTGGAAACCACTTTTTGAACCTTATCTAATCCATTATTTTGCAAGAGGTGGTAGCGGTGCAGATATTGGTCCTTTAAAAAAAGGTGATATCGTGTTAGCCGGTTTAAGACCGGATTCCCAAAGATATTTTGATCACCACCACGCTGCAACAGATACTTTTGAACATGTAAACAAACGGGAGTTGGAACTTGGAGCTGCGACAATGACATCATTAATATATCTCGTTGATAAGTATGGAATGAAGCGTATTAATCTTAAAAATGATCAAAAACTTTAGGTCGAATTTAATTAATTCTTTATCCCGATTTAAATCTTCAGGCGGTAAAATCCTATTATCTTTGCCGCCTAAATTTATGTTTTGCAGCTAAGCGCCTACACTAAAGAATTCAATAAGAATTTAAATATTTCCTTTCCCGTAATGCTCGGTCAATTAGGCCATGTTATGGTTGGCCTGGTAGACAATTTAATGATTGGTCAACTGGGACCTGCACCACTCGCTGCGGTTTCTTTGGGTAATAGTTTAGTATTTATTGCGCTTTCACTGGGAATTGGATTTTCCTTTGCCATTACACCTCTAATTGCTGAAGCCGATGGCGCACAGGATATTAATAAAGGCCGAAGCTATTTTCACCATGGTGTTATTTTATGTGCCATTAATGGGGTTGTTTTATTCCTCACTTTGCTTGTTGCAAAACCGGTTTTATATTATCTAGATCAGCCGCCAGAGGTGGTAGAACTTGCCATTCCTTATCTCAATATTGTGGCGTTTTCTATGATTCCGTTAATGATCTTCCAGGCTTTTAAGCAATTTGCGGACGGACTTTCACAAACAAAATATGCCATGTATGCGACTTTAATCGCTAACGTGGTAAACGTGGTTTTTAATTACCTTCTTATCTACGGAATATGGATCTTTCCAAGATTAGAGCTGGAAGGTGCAGCGATTGGTACTTTGATTTCCCGATTCTTTATGCTTTGGTTTGTTTGGGAAATCTTGAGACGTAAAAAGAAATTCGCTGAATATTTTAAATGGGGAAAGAAGGAATCCTTGAATTCCGAAATATTTAAAAGGTTACTCAATCTCGGTTTTCCAACGGCACTACAAATGCTGTTTGAAGTAGGAATTTTTACTGCTACGGTATTTCTCGCCGGGTTGCTGGGAACAAATCCGCAGGCGGCCAATCAAATAGCTTTAAATCTCGCTTCAATGACATTTATGATCGCTGTGGGACTTGGTGTTACTGCTACTATTAGGGTAGGAAATCAAAAGGGCCTGGCGAATTTTAAAGATTTGCGAAGAATAGCGCTCTCTACTTTTCTTTTGGTGTTTTTAATTGAAGCTGTATTTGCACTAGGCTTTATTTTACTGAAAGATTGGCTGCCCACATTTTATATAGATAATGCTGAAGTGATTTTACTGGCAGCACAATTACTAGTTGTTGCTGCGTTATTTCAACTTAGTGATGGTTTACAGGTTGTTATCCTGGGAGCTTTAAGAGGGCTTCAGGATGTAAAAATTCCAACGGTCATCTGTTTTATTTCTTACTGGATTATTGGCTTCCCGGTTTCCTGGTATTTCGGAAAAGCAGAAAATCTTGGGAGTATGGGAATTTGGCTCGGACTCCTTGCTGGGCTCTCTGTTTCGGCATTAATGTTGTACATTCGATTTAACTATTTAACAAAAAAACTTATTTTGCAAGAATCTAGTCTTGTTCAATCAAAAATTTAATTATGGATTTCCCTAAATTTCTTCTCGGCGATAACACAGATTACCCCACTGCTATTTTCGTAGTACATACCGAATTTCCGCGTTTTATAATTAATCTTGAAAATGATGAAGTAGAATGGCTGGAAGAATTTGATCAGCACGATGAAGAGGAGCTGGAAAATGAAACAGAAGGCCTGATTAAAGAAGCTTCAGAATTTTATGATAGGGAAATAGCGCGATACGAGGAAGATTAATGGACAAATTAATAGAATTAGACCACCAATTATTTCTTTGGCTGAATAACCTGGGTAACGAATCATGGGATTGGATTTGGTTGCTCATCACCGATAAATGGACGGCAATCCCGTTATACGCGTTACTTTTATTCCTGATTTTTAGGAAATTCGGTTGGAGATCCAGCCTGGTAACTGTTGTTTTTATCGCACTATTAATTACCGCCACAGATCAGTTGGGGAATGTTTTTAAAGATGCTTTTGAACGTTTAAGACCCTGCCGGCAGGAAGGCGTAATGGAATATACCCGTTTTGTCGCTGTTCGTTGCGGCTCTTACGGGTTCTTTTCTGCACATGCTTCCAACTCAATGGGTGTAGCTATTTTTCTTGGTTTGTTATTTAGAAAAGTGTATCCAAAAATGATATTTTGGCTTGTAGCTTGGGCTTTGCTGGTAGCTTATAGCCGTGTATATCTGGGTGTACATTATCCCGGCGATATTATAGTAGGAATGTTGATTGGTGCGCTTTTAGGTTATATTTTTTATAAACTTCACCAATGGGCGCAGGAGAAAATATTTAAAAAAGATTAATCTAGGTTTTCAAACTTATCAATTAAAAGATCGGCTGCGGCAAAAGCCGTAATTTTATTATTTTCAATAGCTTTCAGCTGAATTTTCAATTCCTTTTTCATCACAGGATTTCTATAAAATCGGTTTTTAAGGTGTTCATTTAAAGTTTGTAAAAGCCAGAATTTGTTCTGCTCTTTCCTGTTTTTCTGAAAATATCCATTCTCTTTGACAATATTCTGAAATTCAGAAATAACTTCCCAAATACTATCTATTCCTGTTTGCTTCAGAGCGCTACTAAGTGCAACCTTTGGTTTCCAGCCGCTTTCTTTTGAAGGATAAAGTTGAAGTGCCCTATTAAACTCTAGTTTTGCATCGCGTGCTGCTTTTATATTATCTCCATCAGCTTTATTGATCACAATCGCATCGGCCATTTCAATAATTCCGCGTTTTATGCCCTGCAATTCGTCTCCGGCTCCGGCAAGTTTCAGCAATAAAAAAAAATCGGTCATACTATGTACCGTGGTTTCACTTTGGCCAACACCTACAGTTTCAATAAGCACCACATTAAATCCTGCAGCTTCACAGAGAATAATACTTTCACGGGTTTTTTTGGCTACGCCGCCAAGGGAAGAACCGGAAGCCGATGGCCTTATAAAAGCATTTTCTTCTTTTACCAGGTTTTCCATTCTTGTTTTATCGCCTAAAATACTTCCGTGAGAAACACTACTGCTAGGGTCTACCGTAAGCACGGCCACTTTTTTTCCTTGTTGAATTAAATATGATCCAAAGCTTTCTATAAAAGTACTTTTACCAACTCCGGGCACACCCGTAATTCCAATCCTGAAAGATTTTTGGGAATAGGGCAGGGCACCTTCCAAAAGTTGTATGGCTTTTTGGCGGTGCGAGAATTGACTGCTCTCTACTAAAGTTATTGCACGTCCCAAAGCGGTTTTATTACCATCGAGTAATTGTTGAAGCAGGTCTTCCTCTGAAAACTTACTTTTTCGGGAAGCTCTGATTTTTTGAGCAGAATTAGGATTTACATTTGCTGATGCCGGCTTAGTGCCAGATTCACTCAATGCCGATTGGTGTTTCTTCTTGCTCAAACTCTACTTATTTATGACAAATTTATGAATTCGATCTTTGTGAGCCTTGTTTTTGCTTGGTATATTCAGGCCTAATTAAAAATACTTAAATAAAGATGAAAAATTTGTATAAAACAACGGTAACTACGAAAGGAGCGAGAAAAGGCCACGCGAAAAGTGACGATGGGATACTTGATGTGAAACTAAGTGTACCAAAATCTATGGGTGGTGAAGGTGGCAATTTCACTAATCCTGAACAATTATTTGGAGCCGGTTATTCCGCTTGTTTTGGAAGTGCATTGCAGGTTGTAGCTAAAAAACACGATATAGAACTAGGCGAAGATCTTAGCGTAAGTGCAGTAGTAGAATTGGGCCAAACAAAAGACGAAAATTTACAACTTGCCGTGATTCTAGACTGCTATTTACCTGGCGTAGATGTAGAAACCGGTGAGAAAATTGTAAACGAAGCTCATGAAGTATGCCCTTACTCCAGAGCAACCAGAGATAATATTGATGTAACGCTGAATCTTTTGGTAGACGAAGATTAAGTTGGAATTGTTTAAAACTCTCTTATCGTCATGCTGAATTTATTTCAGCATCTAAGACTTTAAGAATTTCTAAGAATTCAGACCCTGAAACGAGTTCAGGGTGACATAAATGATTAACCTCACCGGTTTTGAAACCTGTGAGGTTTTATTTTACTGAGACTTTTTAAAAGAAATTAGAATCTTTAAATACAAAAGTTCATTCCTCTTAGACCCTGAAATAAACTCAGGGGGCTGCGATCCTTTTATTTTATGCTTTTTCGGGTTTTATAGGGACGCTAACCAGCGTCGCATCCCACGCGAGATTTAAATTTATAAATTCATTTTCTGCTTTAAAATCTATGGTAAATTGTTCCAGTGTCTTTTTCAAATCTTTGGTTGAAACCTCCAGTATAAGTGCGTCGAATGCAGGGTCACGATAGGCTTTTTCATCGAGGTCAATTCCCCAGGGATACATATTTTTATTAAAAATCACCTTCCAGGAATTTTCCATAGGGATAGTCCATAAGGTATATTTCCCGGCTTTTAGGAGAGAGCCATCAACCATAATATCCTTATTGGTTTCAAAAGTTGTAGCCTCGTTGGCACCAGTTCGCCAAACTTCGTTATAAGGAACTAATTTTCCGAAGATTATCCGCTCTTTTTTGTAGGGGCGGTTATAAAAAACTTCCATTTTAAGGTCTTCCTGAGTATAAGTAACCGTGTCTTCCGGGCTGTGGGCCTTTGTACTATATCGGGTAATAAAAATTATTACCGCAGCCAGCACGATAAGTGTACCGAAAATCTTTAAAAACGTTTTTACCGGCTTTTTCATTATTAATTCAATTTAAATACTATAGTTCAAAAAGCGTGCAAACTTCATTTTTAGACTTTAAAAGAGAAAAAACGTAATTTCAAGTGAAATTTATCAGAAGCTTGCAACATCGCAGAAATAGTTTCGTCTTTATAGTACAACCAATCAAAAGAAATGATACAGCATCAATTAATAGAAGCCTGTAAAAACAATGATCGCAGGGCCCAGCTGAAGCTTTACAATCAATATTGCCAGGGAATGCATTATGTGGCCTTGCGTTTTTTGAAAGATCCTTATGAGGCAGAAGACGCGATGCAGGAAGCTTTTATAAAAGCCTTTGCAAAACTGCAGCAATTTACGGGAGAAGTAACTTTTGGCGCCTGGCTTAAGCGCATCGTGATCAACAAATGTATTGACAAGTTAAAAGCAAAAAAGCTGGAATTAGTCGCTATTAACGAACAGGTATTGAGCACTGCCGAAGAAGACGACAATTGGCAGGTGGACGAGGGAATAGGAATGGAAGAAATAAAGCGATGTATAGAAAAACTTCCAGAGAAATATAAATACCCACTGATGTTATTCTTAATGGAAGGTTATGACCACGAAGAAATATCAGAGATTTTGAAGATAAGTCCGGTAGCCTCGCGGACTTTAGTACACAGAGGTAAGAAAAAATTACAGGAAGAATTAAAGACTATAAAAAATGGCACAGGATATTAGAGAAATGTTCAGAAATGATAAGGAGCCCAAACCAAATACTTTACCCAAAGGGCACCAAAAGCGATTTGAAGATCGCCTAGAAATGGAAATTCCCTCGGAAAAAAAGAATAATACCTTCTTTTTCCTGAAGATAGCAGCAGTGCTGGTGGTAGCACTGGGCGTTGGATTCTTTTTTCTGAATTTAGGTGGAGATAATTTTAATAATGAACCAACGCTAGCCGATACTCCAACTGAAACTTCAGAAGAAAAAGAAGATAAGGAAACACCAACTGAAAATAATTTTCAGCTAAGTGAAGTTTCGCCAGAATTCAAGAAAATTGAAGATTATTATATGGCGAGTCTTAATATTGAACTTTCTAAGATCAATATTACACCGGAAAATAAAGCGCTTATCGATTCTTTTATGAACCAGATGGCCGAGCTGGATAAAGAATACCAACGTTTAAATACAGAAATTAAAGAAGCCGGGCCAAACGAGCAAACCCTGGAGGCGATGATCGCGAATCTTCAGCTAAGACTGGATCTGTTGTATAAGCTGAAAAACAAATTAAAAGAAATCAAACAATCAAAGGACAACGAATATGAAAACTATGAGGTATAATTTAATAGTTGCGCTGCTGCTCTGCCTTCCGGTAACACTTAGCGCACAAACGAAGAAGCTGGACAAAACTTATAAAACTTCCGGCGATGTAGAAGTGAAAATAGATGCCAGTCATACCAATATTATTGTAGATTATTGGGATAGAAATGAAGTGCAAATTGAAGCCACTTTAGAAACCGATGAAATTGAAAAAAGCGAAGTGAAAGATATTCTTGCTGCCTGGAAACTCAATACTTCAGGAAATGCTTCGGAAGTAACAATATCTTCCGGTGGAGGAATGCAGTGGAACGGAGATATAGACCTTAGCGGACTTGAAAAACCTTTGGCCAGCCTTCCGCAGATGCTGGAGCCGCTAATGAATAACTTGGTGACGCCTTTGATGCAAAGTATGGGCGAAAGTATGGGAGCACCGCTTCCGCCGGAATTCAGTGAGAAAATGGGGAAAATCAAATTTGATTATGAAGCCTATGAAAAAGATGGGGATAAATACATCGCAAAATTTGAAAAAGAGATAGAGGCGAATTTTGGTGATGATTTTGAAAAAGATATGGAAAAGTGGGCTTCGCAATTTGAGAAGAATGCCGAAAAATGGGAGAAGAATTTTGAAATGAAGATGGAAATAAACAGTGAAGAGCTTGAAAAGTCTATGGAAAAATGGGCAGAAAGTTTCGGGAAAGATATGGAAGCCTGGGGCGAATCTTTTGGAGCGCAAATGGAAGCCCGTTTTGGAGATATGGAAGATGGAGACCCTAAAATTATTGGCCTAAATAACTCCAAAGCTAAAAAGACTATTAAGTTGAAAATGCCAAGGAACGGAAAACTTAATCTTGATGTTCGCCACGGAGATGTAAATCTTTCGGGAACTACCAATAATCTTCGCGCCGATCTTTCTCATAGTAAACTAACCGCCGATAGAATAAATGGAAAAAACACGAATGTAGAAGCAGCTTATACGCCGGTGAATATCAACTATTGGTCTTACGGAATAATGGATGCCAAGTATGTAAAAAACTTTAAAATTAAGAAGGTGAAAAGTATCAAATTGAGTTCTAATTCCAGTAATGTAAATATTGATGAGCTTGAAGATACCGGGATCTTATCGGGCAATTTTGGGGAATTGAATATCGCAAAACTTGGCCTTAATTTTAAAAACCTGGATATTAATTTAGAAAACAGTGAATTGGAATTAGGTTTGCCTTCTTCGGCTTTTAATTTTATGTATAGCGGCACTCAGAGTGATATCAAGCATCCCAATGCTTTAAAATTGACGACCAGCGAATCTTACGATAATAAAAAGCTTACGGGTTTTCATAAAACTAAAGATTCCGGAAGTAATATAAGTATTAAAGCTAATTTTAGCGATGTCTTGTTAAATTAGTTTCCAAGGTGTAATTTTGCGAATCTTGAACGGCAAATCGTTTAGAAAATCGCTTATGGGAACCACAAATTTTTCTGAATTTCTTTCGCAACTAACCCCCGGGTTTACGCAGGTTTTAGATGTGAATTTAAAAGCGGAAGACTATATAGTTATAGATTTATCTGAAAATAATGTAGAGCTCGGGAAAGTAGATATTTCTTCTTCCCGGGCTTTTTCTGATTATATCGCTGAATATTTAAATGCTTTCGGAAAAAAGGTAGCTTTCGGTGGTTATTCTGAAGTGCGAAAACTCTACAAAAGAAGTGAACTTTTTACAACTTCTGAAGATGAAGACAGTAACCGAAACATTCACTTAGGTCTTGATTTTTGGGCAGATGCGAATACCGCTGTTCTAGCGGTTTTAGATGGAAGAATTCATAGTTTTAATGATAATTCCAGTTTTGGAGATTACGGTCCAACAATAATTTTGGAGCATGAATTTGAAGAAAAGAAGTTTTATTCACTTTACGGTCATTTAAGTAAAGCTTCATTAGACGGTCTTGCTCCCGGGACACCTGTAAAGAAAGGCGATAAAATTGCTGAACTGGGAACACCTGAAGAAAACGGCGATTATGCGCCCCATTTACATTTTCAGATTATAGAAGATTTAGTTGAAAAAATTGGGGATTTTCCTGGGGTAACTTCCAGAAGGGAACTTGATTTTTATCTGCAAAATTGTCCTGATCCTAATTATTTATTGAAATTGAGAAATGCCTGATTATTTTCTCTTTAAAATAAGTGCTACAATAGCTGAAGTTACCACGCCCATCATTAACGCACCGGCTATAGATTGTACGATGTATGAGCCTAGGCTAAAATAAGCTTCAGCGTCCTCACGCTTCATTGCGTTTCTTTTTACGCTGCTTTCAATGGCATTTTCAAAGTATTCAGGAGAGATAAGATGATGTGTGATTAACTGACCGATAGGGGAGAGCAAAGCAATAACGATACTTAAAATTACTCCCGAAACGAAACCCTGTTTCCAGCTCATTTTTCCGCGGAAAAAATTC
>JAGXIG010000029.1 GCA_024635815.1 Salegentibacter sp. | reverse complement strand
GCAAACATTTTAGCAAAGATTTCTTCTGTCCAAAGTTCGGGTTGAACTCTTGCACCGAAAGCATCAAAAAATACCAGATCGTATTTGTTGATATCTTCGATTTCTTCAAATCGCTTTTGTTGTTTTTCAAGTTGAAAATTTTCAGAAATAGCTATGGGGGCATCCCACGGAATTTCATGCATTTTCTTAAAAGAATCAAAATATTTTTCTGCGGAAAGCATTTCGGCATAGTTCAATTCCCTTATTTCATTTTCAGAAACCGGGTATGCCTCTACTCCGATATAATTTACTTTGAGCTGAAGTTTTTTAGCCTCAAGGAAAGTGATAAAAGCATTAAGGCCGGTACCAAAACCAATTTCCAGAATAGCGATTTCCTTTCCATTATTTTGCCCTATCCAATATTCCATGCCCATTTTTATAAAAACGTGCTTGGCTTCCTGTATCGCACCGTGTTTGGAATGGTATTGTTCATCCCATTCGCTTAAATGAATGGTGACAGAGCCATCCCCGGTTTTTATTATTTTTCTTTCCAAATTATTATTTTAAAAGTACACCCTTAGCGATAAAAGCTCTGGTAATTTCCGGAGACGTAATTGCAGCTATTTTAGCTTCAGATTTTCCTTCATCTTCAGCATAGTGTTTTTGGTCTTCAACCAACATTTCATTTAAAAATGCTTTTCCTTCTACAATCACTTCGGTATTTTCACTGTCTTTTGGTACGAAAAATCCGTAATCCTTAAAGGTAACCCTTACATCTTCTTCTTCCGAAAGTTCCAAAATCATCCAGCAACCTTTCATTTTACAAACGCTGTTAATTTTTGAAACAAATTTAAAATATAAGGTATCACCCGGTTTCAGCGAAGTAAATTTCTCTAGCGCTTCGGCCGCACTCAGAATATTTTCAGCAGTAATACTTTTTCCAATAGAATTACAGGAAACAGGATTGGCTTCGCCTAAAACCTATGTTTCATAATTAGATGTCTCGTTTTTACTGGCAACAAAAATTAGCGGGAAGGCCAATATAGTCGCAATTTTTCTCATTTTCTATTTTTAGTTAAAACCTTGCAGGCAAACA
Source organism: Salegentibacter sp. (assembly GCA_024635815.1). The sequence goes on along the minus strand of JAGXIG010000029.1, from coordinate 19,353 downwards.
AAATTACCAAAACTTTAGATTTTGATTCTGTTTTAATTTAGGTAAATTTGTTAACTAAATTAATGAATATGAAATACGATACTGACCAGCTCGATATTACCAAAATCCAAAAATCTAAAATTGAAGAAGTAAATTTTGACAATCTGGTTTTTGGGGCAATTTTCACCGATCATATGTTTGAGTGTGATTATGAAAATGGCCAATGGCAAAACCCTAAAATTAAACCTTACGGGCCTATTCAACTGGATCCATCGGCTAAAGTATTTCATTATGGCCAGGCTGTTTTTGAAGGAATGAAGGCCTATAAAGATGAAAACGACCAGATTTGGCTTTTTAGACCAGAAGAAAATTATAAAAGAATCAATAAATCCAGTGCCAGGTTGGCAATACCTGAATTCCCCGAAGAATTTTTCTTCAACGGATTAGAAGAATTATTAAAATTGGAAAAAGACTGGATCAAAAAAGGTTTTGGCAACTCGCTTTATATTCGCCCTTTTGTAATTGCCACAGAAGAATGCATATCTGCAAATCCTTCAACTAATTATAAATTTATGATTATTTGCTCTCCTGCCCAGGCTTATTACAGCGGCGAAGTGAGGGTTCAGTTTTCAGAAAAATACAGCCGTGCTGCCGATGGTGGTGTTGGAGCTGCCAAAGCTGCCGGAAACTATGCCGCGCAATTTTATCCTACCAATCTTGCAAAAGAAGCCGGTTTCCAACAAATAATCTGGACTGATGCCAATACACACGACTACCTGGAAGAAGCCGGAACTATGAATATTTTCTTCAGAATTGGAGACAAACTTATTACCGCTCCTACCAGTGATAGAATTCTGGATGGTGTAACCCGAAAAAGCGTTATAGACCTTGCAAAAGACCTTAATATTGAAGTTGAAATTAGAAGGGTACCTGTTTCTGAAATTGTAGAGGCAGCCAGAAAAGGAGAATTAAAAGAGATCTTTGGTTCAGGTACTGCAACGGTAATTAATCCTATCGCCGGATTTGGATATAAAGGCGAAAAATTTGAGCTTCCAAAAATGGAAGATTCCTACGGAAAATCTTTTAAAGACCGCTTAATGAAAATACAATATAACCAAGCCGAAGATAAACACGGCTGGAGATACCAGGTAAAATAAATTGATTTCTTTAAGAATATAAAGAGTCTGTCTGAAAAGTCCAATTTCGTCAAGCTATCCCGAAAGCTTTCGGGATGGTTTCAGCTTCTAAAATTTTTGATTATCAACATCTTAAATTCTAAAATAAACCTGCCTGAACGAACGGGCAGGTTCTGAATGACGATTTAAAAAACTTTTTCAGACCGCCTCTTTCCTATTTTAATAATCGTCATTACTTTTTAAAGCCTTTTCTATATTCGGCTTGAAATAATTAGGTCCTTTTATTACCTTTCCTTTTTCATTATAAATAGGATTTCCATTTTCATCAAGCTTACTCATATTACTACACTGAATTTCATCAAAAACAGCTTCAATCTTGTCTTCAAGGCCATGTTCAATAATGGTCCCACATAATACATACAGCATATCCCCAAGGGCATCGGCCACTTCGGTAAGATCACCATTAGATGCTGCTTCAGGGTACTCCTGATTTTCTTCTTTCATCAATTCGTAGCGTAAACGATTTTTTTCAGCTCCTAGAGAAGCCCTTGGGTTTTCGGCTATTCCCAGATTAAAGGTTTTATGAAATTCCTTTACTGCGGCGAGTCTTTTTTTCATTTGTTATAATTTAAAATCAATTACAGGTTAAGCCTAAAACCTTAACTTTGTATAAAAGTAAATAAAATGTTTAGCACCGGCCAACTCGTTTTTGCAGGTTTATTTCTAGTCTCTTTCGTAATAATTATCGTGATTAGTTATAAAAAAGATACATTATTACACAGAAAACAATACAAAGGAAGTATTTGGGTTCTCCTGGCTTTCCTGGCTTTTATAGGTTTGCTCTTTGTGCTTAAAGGCTTTTTAAATCCCTAAATTTCTTGCTTAACAAATATTGTTAAATTAAGTATCTTCGCTTATAAACCAACCACTATGAAAATTTTTAAATACCTATTCTTTTTACTTTTAATAGTAATAATTGCAGGTTCTATTTATATCGCCACAAAAGATGGAGATTTTCAGGTAGAAGAAACCAAAATAATTACAGCCCCGGTAGAAATGGTGTTTCAGGAAGTAAACGAATTTAAAAACTGGGAGAATTGGGAGCCTTGGTCTGCTGAAGCTGATGATATGATTATTGAATACGGAGCAAAAACTAGCGGAGATAGTGCTTCTTATTCCTGGAAGAGTGAAAGCTCCGGAAGTGGAGAAATAAAAACAATTTCAGCCAAACCTTATTCTGAAATAGATCAGGAAATTAGTTTTAAAACACCATTTGGTGAGTCTACCAGCGAAGTTTACTGGAAATTCAATGAAATTGAAAATGGCACTGAAGTAACCTGGGGAATGAAAGGCCACCAAAGTTTTATGGAAAAACTGGCTTTCACTTTCCAGGAAGAAAGCATAACCCAAATGATGCGCCCAATGTTCCAGAAAGGACTTAATAATATGGAGAGCGTTGTTTTGAATAAAATGGATAAATACACCATTAATGTAGACGGAGTTATTCAGCACGGTGGCGGCTATTATATGTATACTACTACTGCCAGTAAAATAAGTCAGATAGACGAAAAGATGATCCCTATGTTTGCAGAGGTTTCTACTTATATGGATGAGAATGCGATTGAGAAAAATGGAAATCCATTTGTTCTTTATAATGAATTGAACGAAACTTCAGGCACGGCCATTTTTTCAGCTGGGATCTTTACACCGAGTGAGGTAATCACTCCCGCTAAAAGTGAAATTTTAACCGGGTTTATGCCTAACCAAAAAGTTCTGAAAACCACTCTAAAAGGAGATTATAAAAACTTAAAGGAAGCCTGGGATGCTGCCTATAATTATATTGAAGCAAACGATCTTGAATTAGCGGAAGATGCTAATAACTTTGAAGCTCATTTAACTTCTCCAGAGCAAGTGGCCAATCCTGCGAAATGGATTACTCACCTTTATATTCCGGTTAAATAAACACCTATGTTTAAACAACTATTATTGATTTTTATAGGTGGCGGCCTAGGTAGTGTTCTGCGTTACCTAATCAGTAAAAGTTTGAATTTTGAAACGGCATTTATTCCCTTTGGGACTTTTACGGTAAATATCCTGGGTAGTTTACTACTAGGATTAATTCTGGGGATCGCTGCCAGATCTGATATTTTCAACTCTAATATTGTATTATTCCTGGCCGTTGGCTTTTGTGGCGGCTTTACAACTTTTTCCAGTTTCGCTTTGGAAAATCAGGCACTTTTACGCACTGGTTATTATCTTAATTTCTTCTTTTATGCCTTCGGAAGCATAATTCTTGGAATTTTGGCCGTCTTTTTAGGTATTTTTCTTTCTAAATTGACTTAGCCAGGTTCAATAAAAATAGAAACTAAACAAAACTTGCCTATATTTTAAAACAACCCCTAATTTTTTAGGGGTTGTTTTTGTTTAATTCACATTAATTTACCAATAACCCCTAATTTTTTAAGGGTGTTGTGATATTTTTATATATTTATACCCATCAAAAATCAAGTTTTTATGAAAAAAATAGAAGCCATTATTAGAAAATCCAGGTTTGATGAAGTTAAGAAAGCACTTCATGAAACCGAAGTCAACTTTTTCAGCTATTGGGATGTTACCGGGGTTGGTAACGAAAAACAAGGCCACGTATATCGGGGAGTGTCATACAGCACCAGCGATATTCAACGGCGTAAAATCTCATTGGTAGTCTCAGATCATAATGTAGAACGCACCGTAGAAACTATTATAAAAGCCGCACATACCGGCTCGGTGGGAGACGGAAAAATATTTGTGTCGCCGGTAGAAGAAGCCTATCGCATAAGAACTAGAGAGAAAGGAACTGACTCCCTTTCTTAAAAAATCAACTCTTTAAAAAATCACTTTATGGAATTACTTACTGTTAATAATGTTTGGATGATGGTGTGTACCGCACTGGTCTTTTTTATGCATCTTGGTTTCTCACTCCTTGAGGTTGGACTTACAAGACAAAAAAATGCCATTAATATCCTCTTTAAAAACGTGTTTATTATTTGTGCCGGGTTACTTACCTATTCTATTATTGGATTTAACTTAATGTACCCAGGCTCTTTTATTGCCGGAATAATTCCGGATTATTTCTTCGACCTTTTTGGATTAAGTGCTCCTATGGCGGACGGTTCTTTAGACTTAGCTTATAACGAAGGGTATACTTACTGGACAGATTTCTTATTCCAGGGAATGTTTGCGGCAACCGCGGCAACTATAGTTTCCGGGGCAGTTGCAGAACGAATTAAACTGGGAAGTTTTATGCTTTTTTCTGTGATCTATATCACGTTTGTTTATCCCATTGTAGGCTCCTGGAAATGGGGTGGCGGATTCTTAGACGGTCTTGGTTTTTACGATTTTGCAGGTTCTACCCTGGTACACTCCGTAGGTGGATGGGCAGCCTTGATTGCTATCTATTTACTAGGAGCTAGATTAGGGAAATTTAGCAAAGACGGTCAGTCTCACGCGATTCCGGGTCACAATATCCCTCTGGCCACTGCGGGAGTTTTTATCCTTTGGTTAGGATGGTTTGGCTTTAATGGGGGTTCAGTGCTTTCTGCCGATCCTTCTTTAACTTCCATCACCCTGGTAACTACCTGTCTTGCTGCGGCAGCCGGTGGTATTTCAGCCTTTGTGGTTTCAACAATTGCTTATAAGAATTATGACCTTACCATGTTTCTAAACGGAATTTTAGGTGGCCTGGTTGGTATTACAGCAGGTGCAGATCTTATGAGCCCATTAGATGCCATTCTTATTGGACTGGTTGCAGGAGGAGTTATCGTTTTTGGTGTATCATTAATTGATAAGCTTAGATTAGATGATCCTGTTGGTGCCGTAGCTGTTCACCTTGCTTGTGGAATTTGGGGAACGCTTGCCGTAGGAATCTTCGGAAGTATGGCTGGTTTTGATCAATTGCTTGTACAACTTGCGGGCGTGGGGATCATTGGTGCTTTCTGTTGTATTTCAGCATTTATAATTCTTTCAATTATTAAAGCCACAATGGGCTTAAGGATGGAAGAAAAAGAAGAAACTGAAGGCTTAGATGCTCACGAACACGGTATGGATGCCTATGCCGAATTTGGAACAGCTCACGATAGATAAATTTTTTTTTGAAGCTTTTAGAAAAAAAAGGAGCGCTTGGCGGAGCGCTCCCTATATGTAAATCTCTCATAAAGCTTTGCTCAACACATTTCAAATCATTAAACAAGACTTTTATTATGAAAAAATTCACTACTGCAAATATCCAAAAAATATTCTTTTTAGGAATATGCTTTGTTATCGGTTCTAACCTTCAAGCTCAGGAAGCTGAAGCAACTGAAACCGAAAGCTTTATGTCTAATTTTAGTATCAGCGGTTCTGTAGATACTTATTTTAGAACAAATTTCAACGGATTAAACAAATACGAATATAACGATGCTGGCGATCCTATTGTAGGTCCGCAAGCTCCAGCTTCTTCCTTTGCAAACGATCCTGGTTTTGCTATTGGAATGGCCAATGTGATTTTAGGGTACGAAGGTGAAAAAGTAGGTTTTGTGGCCGATTTGGTTTTCGGTCCACGTGGTGAAGATGCGGTTTTTGCATCTGCGGCTCCTAATAATATTGTTAATCAGTTGTATGCTTACTGGAATGTTTCAGATGCTGTTACTTTAACACTGGGAAATTTCAATACTTTCCTGGGTTATGAAGTAATTTCACCAGCTGCCAATTTCAACTATTCCACTTCATATATGTTCTCCTATGGGCCATTCTCCCATACTGGAATTAAAGCTGATTTTGCCATAGACGATAACTGGAGCGCAATGTTGGCAATAATGAACCCAACAGACTGGACTGAGTTCAACCCCTACGGAAAATATTCTTTTGGAGGCCAGCTGGGCTATTCTACCGGAAACGGCAGCGCATTTTTAAATCTAATATATGGAGAGCAAATGCCACTTTCAGATGAAGCTACTTTTCAGATAGACTTAACTACAGGATGGGATTTTTCCGAAGCTTTTTATTTAGGACTCAATACCACCTATAATACTACCGATGGGGAAGGGTTTTATGGAGCTGCGCTTTATCCACAAATTCAAACATCCGATAGTTTTGCTATTGGTTTAAGAGCTGAATATTTTAAAGAATTAGAAGATGGCGGGCCTGTTTATGGAGCTGATGCAGAAGCAATAGACTTCACTCTTACCGGGAGTTATAAGATTGGAAGCCTAACTATAAAACCTGAATTGCGTTTGGATAAAGTTTCTAACACGCCATCCCCGGTTTTTGTGAATTCAGATTTAGAAGGAACCGATAATCTTTCGTCTTTTGTCCTGGCTGCAGTTTATGCGTTTTAAAAACTAATTATTTAAAGTTCTTAAGGCCTGCTGAAATGACTTTTACCAAATGATTTTCAGCAGGCCTTATAATACAGGAAAAGTTACCATTATAAGCATAGTAAGGATTATGCTTTTATTAAGATCTAACAAATTGGAATCACCCTCCGGTATCCTTAAGTCTGAATACCGTCCGCCGGAGTTGGTGGTTTCGCTGTTATTAATATCTGCAAAATCCAAACAATCTTCTGCCACGCTCAATTTAAATTTAGTTGAAAGACAAGATATTTATTCTAAGAATAAGACCTCGGAAGATTCTGATTTCCTATTCTTTCGGAAAATTAAACGCCTTTTTTCATCCTAATACAAATGAAACAGGTAGAATTAAAATAAGTAAACTACCTCGGAGCAAGCCCACGAGCCATTATAGGAAATATTTTAATTTAAAGACAAGTCTCGGAGCATTAAATCTCGATTATCAAGTAAAAACCAAATTTCAATTTAACTTTCAGCCCGATAATATTTTGCTTCCCCAAGATATTCCCTGATTTTCGAGTTATATTCTTCACTTAGTTTAAGATCTAAGATTCCTTCTATATCATATAAGGCTTCCAAGTCATCAAAACCGGTTTTTAGCAAATCTTCAAGATATAAAAGGGCAGTTTCGTGATCGCCATCGTGACCGGCAATCTTAATGATGTTTAAATAAGCTTCAGGATCATCTTTATCGAATATAGTTCTAAGAATACTTACGAAGATTTTAGACCTGGAATCAGCCTGGGAATTTACATAAGCATCATAATAATTTTTACTTAGGTTATCAAGAAATCCCTGAAGCCTGTTGGCCATTTTCTGTTTGGAGCCGCTATATTTTTCTTCATTTTCTTTTAATTCTTCCACCTGGGCAGCCCACCACCCAATATTTTCAAAATTGGAAGTCACCACATCGGTTTCCATATAATAAATATATTCTTCCTGTTTATTTTTTTCTTCAACCACAACGCTTCGGTAATCCCGTCTTTGCTGCCTAAAAGCTTTATTTCTCCTGGTATTCCTTATCTGGTCGCGTAAATCTATATCCAGATCAAAATCATCATATTTATCTTCAATTTGTTTTAGCTTTTCAAAAGCCTGGTAGTAGTTACGGGTGCGCCTTAAAACCTCTGCATATTCGGCCTCCTCAGTAAACAGTTTTTTTACTAACTCCTGGTCTTGCGGCCTTTTCCCTTCTTTCATCGCATTCAAGGTAAAGCCCGCAACAGCATTCTGGATTACATCGGCAACAGGCCATTCTACTTTATCCTCGCAAGAGTAATAGTTCATCTCTGTCGGGAAGTTTCTTTTATCTAAATAAGCTTTAATTTCCTCCAGAACAAATAGTGTATTATTACTATCACAAGCCACCGCGCTAAACATAAATTTATTATTAGCATTTAGATACTGAGTGTTTATCCAGGCATTTTCCACAGCTAATACCCCGGCAATATTATTATATATAAAAGGCAATGCCCCAGCCAACTGCCCACCTTCTGAAAGGCCCGCAACATAAACCTGTTCCCTGTCTATAGACAACATACCGTCTACCTGATTTATAAATGGTCCTATTTTATTAATATTGTTTTTTAAAGAATCCTTCTTTAAGTTTAAATTAGAGGCAGCAATAATATATGATTGTTCTTCGGCCACTGCTCTGAAAAGTTGTGTAGCTCCACTTCCCCTTCCCTGAGGATCGAAAACAAAAATTACCGGCCATTGTTTCTCTTTGTTAAAATTTTGGGGTAGGTATAAAGCAAAACTATTTGCGGTGGTGTCGGTGATTGGAATTGAATCTACAATTTTACCTAAAGGAATTTCCAAATCTTGTGAATTCCCAAATTGAGGTATAAAAGCTAAGAGTAAAATCAAGAAAGGTATTTTTTTCATAATAAAATCACATAATTACCATAAATATAAGCATAGATATCAAAAAACCGTATATAAAAAAGCCTTCATCGCGCGATGAAGGCTTAATAAATATATAGGTCTAAATTCTACTTTTTTATACGCTGTAATCTCAAATTGTTATTTCCCAATAAAAGACGGGCTATTAGGGAGACTACAAGTAAGTCAGCAAAGATTAAAAATAATACCCTTACTACTTCAATACCAGCAAAACTTAATCCGGAAAATCCTATCGCACCAGTTACTGCGGCCACGATAAGGAATACTAAACTATACTTTCTCATAAGTAATTTCTTTTTTTTATAAAGGTAAGCACAGTGTAGTCGCATTAGTATTAAGGAAATTACAATTTGCTATAATTTAACTAAAACAAATATCGGTTTTAGAAATTCGTTAAAAATGGTGCAAAAAAGCCTGGATTTAACAAAAATTAAAAATTTAACGGTGAAAATTCATTAAGTCAAAAACTTCTCAAAATCGATGTTCACTAAAAATTAAGATTATCTCACCCCATTTTTATTAATTGCAGCAAATTCTATAACCTGTGAAAGCACGATATGAGTTTTTGTTTCCCCATATGTAATAAGTTTATCTATAAATTCCTCCAGATGCGCCTGATCTTGTAATACCACTTCCATAATAATATTTTCATTTCCGGTAATGCGATAGCAATTGCTTACTTCCTTAAAATCCGTTACTTTTTCTAAAAATGGTTTTAACCTACCCATAAATGCCCGCAGGGTAATAATTGCTTTTAATTGATGCCCTGTTTTATGATAAGAGATTTGGGTCTTATATCCTTTAATAATCCCGGCATCTTCCATTTTCTTTACTCTTTCAGCTACTGCAGGAGAGCTTAATCCTATTTCGCGCCCAATCTCAGCGAAAGAATAACGGGCATTTTCCTGTAATCTATTTAAGATAGCCCAGTTGAATTCGTCAATTTGCATATTAAAGTTTTAATTAATTAATACCTTCTATTTAAAGGTAAAATCTAATTTAGAGATTAAAAAACAAAGATAAGATATTTAATTTCTGATTAATTTTATAGGAAATTAATTTCCATGTCACAGGCTTTTTCGCATAATACCAATCAATTATCAGTTTACCGGAAAGCTCTGGAAATATTCAAACTTTCCAGGGCAATGGCTGTGCATTTTACGCAGGATAAACACGTGGTGGAAATGGGATTTTCGGCCAGCCCAAAAGATAGATATGCCGGCGATCTTGTAACCGAATCACTTCAGCTGGCGCCGGGTGTAGCTGCAGTAGCTTCAGCAAAAAATTCTGGCTCGCGTTTAGAGCGTATTCGAAATATTAGAAGGGCAAGTAAAAGCTTAAAATCACTCTGTAAAAATCTGGAGTTTTCTGATGTACGGGAAAGTGAATTTTTAGCACTTTTAAAGAAAGAGATTCAAATCTTCGATAAAATGATCGCAGACTGGATTCAACAACTAAGAAAATCTTAGGCTACTTCTTTTTAAAAGAAAGCTATTTTAATTCCTTCAATCAGCATATTGGTTCCGATTATTGCTATAATTAGCCCCATTATCTTTTCGATCACAATAATCTTGTTTTGACCAATAAATCGCACCAGATAATCACTGGAAATAAAAGCCAGATGATTTAAAATCATAATCAGTCCAAACATTGCCACAATAATCCCCATATCCAGATAACTTGCGGTAGTTGTGTAATTCATTGCGGTTACAATTGTTCCGGGGCCGGCAAGAATTGGAATTGCTAACGGAGAAATAGAAATTCCTTCATTAAAGTCAATTTCGGTCTGGTTGTCAATACTGGATTGTTGGGCCCTAATCATTTCAAAACCCACAAAAAACACAAGTATACCCCCAGTAATTTTAAAGGCAGGAATGGTTAAACCAAAAAGCTGAAAAATATATTTTCCCAATAGAATAAATCCGGTCACGATCACAAAAGCCGTAAAAGTTGCTTTTTTCGAAATAAAGCGCTTTCTCTTTCCATCGGCCTGCTTGGTTAGGCTTAAAAAAATAGGAATGTTCCCCACAGGATTATTTATTGCAAAAAATGCGGTAAACGCACCTATGGCATATAACCAGATATTTTCCATAGATTTATATTTTTGACACCTAAGAGGTTAAAAATTAGAAGCTGCAAAATTAATCTGAAAATTTAGGCCTGCCCAATAAAAAGGATAAAATTTTTCAAGCACTATGGAACTTGATAATTACAGAAACTTACCACTTTTTAAAAAGGCTGAAGAAATCCTAAATATGGTTCATCGTATTATAGAATTGATACCTGAAGAAAACGAAATGCTGAAAAGCACCGGGGATTTTATGATGGCCGATGCTCTTAGGCTACCCGCTAAAATTGCTGGTGCCGAAGGTGCCGATCTTTATGACATACGTATGGAAAATGCTGCGATAATTAGAAAAAGTGCCAGGGATATTTATGTTTCCTGCAATCATTTTTTTGCTGATGATTTTAAAGAAACTGAATATCTGCATCTCTTACGGGATACTATTGAAGAATTCCGTGTGCTATTTGCTGAATGGGTAAAAACTTTTGATGAATGGAATTACATTATAGACCGCTGGGGGTTATTTAATCCGCCCGGCATTAATTATGACGATAAAGACCCTGATGATGATATTCCTTTTGATAATCCGTTTGATGAGGATGAACCGAAATAAAGGTTACCTAATAAAAAAATCCCGATGGTGCTTTGCCATCGGGATATATAAATTTTTGGATTCTACTAAGCAAAAACATTCGGCTATTAAAGATCCCGATTCGCTAAGCTCATCGGGATAAGCGATTCGCACACATTCCCAGGCTTTTCGCCTGGAAATGCGGCTCTCTGCTTACATATTTCTCCTATACTGTCCACCAACCTCAAACATAGCCTGGGTAATTTGACCCAGGGAACAAACCTTGGTGGCTTCCATTAATTCTTTAAAAATATTTTCATTTTTAATGGAGGCTTCTTTGATTTTTTCTAAAGCTTCTTCAGCAGAATCTTCTTTGGCTTTGTGAAGCGTGTTCAGCGTTTTAAGCTGATGTTGTTTTTCTTCTTCTGTTGCTCTAATTACTTCTCCCGGTGTCACTGTTGGCGAACCGGTAGAACTTAAAAAGGTATTTACTCCAATAATCGGGTAATCGCCGTTGTGCTTTAAAGTCTCGTAATGCAGACTTTCCTCCTGGATTTTTCCACGTTGGTACATGGTTTCCATCGCACCTAGTACGCCGCCTCTTTCTGTGATTCGGTCGAATTCAGTTAAAACGGCTTCTTCTACAAGATCGGTTAGCTCTTCAATAATAAATGATCCCTGGATTGGGTTTTCGTTTTTCGCAAGCCCCAGCTCTTTATTGATAATCAATTGAATCGCCATTGCCCTTCTAACTGAATCTTCTGTAGGCGTTGTAATCGCTTCATCATAAGCATTGGTATGGAGGGAATTACAGTTATCGTAAATCGCATACAGCGCCTGAAGCGTTGTTCTAATATCATTAAAATCAATCTCCTGGGCGTGCAAAGACCTTCCGGAAGTCTGGATGTGATATTTCAACATCTGCGCTCTTGGGTTTGCGCCATATTTATGTTTCAGCGCTTTAGACCAGATTTTTCTGGCTACTCTACCAATGACCGCATATTCGGGATCAATTCCGTTGGAAAAGAAGAACGAAAGGTTGGGACCAAATTTATTGATATCCATACCCCGGCTTAAATAATATTCCACGTAAGTGAAACCATTGGCCAGCGTAAATGCTAACTGGGTAATTGGATTGGCTCCGGCTTCAGCAATATGATATCCTGAAATAGAAACCGAATAAAAATTCCTTACTTTTTCTTTAATGAAATACTCCTGAACATCGCCCATTAAACGTAACGCAAATTCCGTAGAAAAAATACAGGTATTTTGTGCCTGGTCTTCTTTAAGGATATCTGCCTGCACCGTTCCCCGAACTACGCTAATGGTTTGTTCTTTGATTTCAGCATAAACTTCTGCCGGCAAAACCTGGTCTCCGGTAAGGCCTAAAAGCATTAAGCCAAGTCCATTATTCCCTTCAGGTAGTTCGCCACGATAAACCGGGCGGTCTAAACCATTTTCGTCATAAAGCTCCCTATATTTTTCTTCAACTTTATCTTCAAGCTGATTTTCTTTGATGTATTTCTCACATTGCTGATCTATAGCGGCATTCATAAAGAAACCGAGCAACATAGGCGCCGGTCCATTAATCGTCATACTCACCGAAGTCATCGCATCGGCCAAATCAAAGCCGGAATACAGTTTCTTAGCATCATCTAAACAGCAAATAGAAACCCCGGAATTTCCGATTTTCCCGTAAATATCCGGACGCTCATCGGGATCGTTTCCGTAAAGCGTTACAGAATCAAAAGCGGTGGAAAGCCTTTTTGCCGGTAAGCCCATACTCACATAATGAAAACGACGGTTGGTGCGCTCCGGTCCACCTTCACCGGCAAACATCCTGGTTGGATCTTCACCCTGGCGTTTAAACGGATAAAGCCCCGCGGTATATGGAAACTCTCCCGGAACGTTTTCCTGAAGACACCATTTTAGAATATCTCCCCAGGCTTTGTATTTTGGTAAAGAAACTTTAGGAATTTGAGAATGTGAAAGCGACTCGGTATGCGTATCAATTTTGATCTCTTTATCACGAACTTTAAATGAATAAACCGGCTCTACATATCTGGTAACTTTTTCCTGCCAGCTTTGTATCACTTCCCAGTTATAAGGATCAAGATCCATTTTTACACGATCAAATTCTGCAAAAAGTAACTTTAGAAAATCCTTTTGAGAATCTTCGGTAGAATCATTTATTTCTTCCTGGTTAATGCCGTGTTTTTCTAAATATTGGGATTGATTATTGGTCATATCTAAACCAGAAACCGACTCGATAGTTTTAAAAACTCCGTAAAGCTTTTGGGCTACTTCAGCCTGGTTAGCAGCTTTTTCATCGTAACTTCTGTTATTCTCGGCAATTTCTGAAAGATAACGTGTTCGTTTCGGTGGAATCACGAAAATCTTTTCGCTCATTTCCGCAGAAATCTCAAATGTAGAATTTAGATCGGCTTTGGTTTTTTCCGCAACCGTATCCATAATTTCACGATACAGGGTATTCATCCCCGGATCGTTAAACTGAGAAGCGATAGTTCCAAAAACCGGTAATTTATCGGCGTCTTCATGCCATAACTGGTGGTTACGCTGATATTGTTTTTTAACATCACGCAATGCATCCTGTGCGCCGCGTTTATCGAATTTATTTATGGCCACCAAATCGGCAAAATCCAGCATATCGATTTTTTCCAGTTGTGTAGCCGCACCAAATTCAGGAGTCATTACATATAAAGCCACATCAGAGTGGTCCATAATTTCGGTATCACTCTGTCCAATTCCCGAAGTTTCAAGAATAATCAAATCGAATTCAGCTGCTTTTAAAACCTCAACGGCTTCAGCCACGTGTTTGGAAAGCGCAAGATTAGACTGGCGAGTCGCCAGAGAACGCATATAAACGTGTTCATTATTTATGGCATTCATTCTAATTCTATCTCCCAGTAAAGCGCCGCCGGTTTTTCTTTTTGAAGGATCTACCGAGATAATCCCAATATTTTTTTCAGGAAAATCGCTTAAAAATCGGCGTACCAATTCATCTACTAAACTGGATTTTCCGGAGCCACCGGTTCCCGTAATTCCCAAAACAGGAATTTTACTATTTTCGGTTTCTTTTCTTATTGGCTCGAAATGTTTAAGAAAAGAATCATGTTTATTTTCAGCAAGGGAAATAAGCCTTGAAATAGTATTTACATTTTTATCTTTTAAATCTTCAGCAACCGATTTTTCTTCAACTAAATCTCGAGTTTCTGTATCTACCCGCTGCACCATATCATTGATCATTCCCTGCAGTCCCATTTCACGGCCATCGTCTGGAGCGTAAATTCGGGTAATTCCGTAATCCATCAATTCTTTGATTTCTTCCTGCAGAATTACTCCGCCACCACCGCCAAAAATAGCGATATGACCGGCATTTTTCTCCTGAAGCAAATCGTGCATATACTTAAAATACTCGGTGTGCCCGCCCTGGTAGGAGGTCATAGCAATTGCCTGTGCATCTTCCTGAATGGCGCAATTCACCACCTCATCCACACTACGATCATGGCCAAGGTGAATTACTTCAACTCCTGTAGACTGGATGATTCGGCGCATAATGTTTATGGCTGCATCATGCCCGTCAAAAAGCGAAGCTGCAGTTACGATTCTTATTTTATTTTTAGGGGTATATGGTTTTTGTTGTTCCATTTGTAATGATATCGTGTTTTTGGTACTGCAATTTACGAAAATTGTAATTCTCAAGAGCCTTCCGTAATATTAATATAATTCTAAATTCAGTTCTGTTGAAACAGCCCAAAATGCTTAATTTTATCCTCCTAAAATCGTGCTATGTCAAAAGTTACGCTTCTTATCCATTGCCCTGACACTTCAGGAATTATTGCTCATGTCACATCTTTTTTTTATAAAAGGCAGGGCAATATTATTTATATAGATCAATATGTAGACGTCGAAAATACTGTTTTTTTTATGCGCCTGGAATGTGAGTTTAATGCGGAAACCAATATCAGTGCCACCAAAGAAGAATTTAAGGAAGCTGTAGCAGAAAAGTATAAAATGGCCTGGGAAATGTATTCGGCTGATTCAAAGCCCCGTATGGCTGTTTTTGTTTCTAAATATGATCATTGTCTTTATGATATTTTAAGCAGGTACAAATCGGGCGAACTTCAGGCGGTTATTCCCTTAATTATTAGTAATCACAAGGAGCTTGAACATGTGGCACAAAATTTTGAAATCCCGTTTTATCATATTCCCATAGCGCCAGATAAAAAAGAAAAAGCCACTGAAGCTCAGCTTAAATTGCTTCAAAAAGAAAACATAGATTTTATTGTACTGGCCAGGTATATGCAAATAATACCAAAGCCTTTAATAACAGCCTTCACCAATCGAATCATTAATATTCATCATTCTTTCTTACCCGCCTTTGCCGGAGCTAAACCATACCATCTGGCTTATAAACGAGGTGTAAAAATAATTGGAGCAACCAGTCATTACGTGACTGAAGAACTAGACGCAGGCCCCATTATCGAACAAGATATTACCCGGATTTCGCATAGCCATTCTATTAAAGACCTTATTTTAAAAGGAAGAGACCTGGAAAAAATTGTGCTTGCCAGAGGTATAAAACTTCATATTGAACGAAAAACGCTGGTTTTTAATAATAAGACCATAATTTTCACCTGATATTCTGAAATTTATTTTAGTGCCAAAAATGATATATTTGCAAGAAACCCAAGCTATGAAAAAAATTTCCCTGATCCTGAGTATTCTCTTATTTTCATCCTGTGCTGAGCTTCAAGAAATTGCCAGCCAATACCCGGCAGGGGTTAGTAATACTGAAATAGCTTCAGGTTTACGCCAGGCCTTAGATATGGGAATTGATAAGCAGGTTACAAAACTGACTGAAGAAAACGGATTTTACAGTAATGAATTAGTGAGAATTACCCTCCCGCCCGAATTACAAAAAGTAGACAAAACACTTCGTGATGTGGGTTTAGATGCCTTAGCCGATGAAGGTTTAAAAGTTTTAAACCGTGCTGCCGAAGAAGCTGTAAAAGAAGCTACGCCAATATTCGTAAACGCCGTGAGAGAAATTACATTTGACGATGCCCGGAATATTCTATTAGGCCAGAATAATGCAGCGACCATGTATCTTACCGGGAAAACCGAAGAACCACTTTACGGAAAATTCAATCCCGTTGTTACCACTTCTCTGGAAAAAGTTGGCGCTACCGAAATTTGGACTAATATCATTAACCGATACAACAACTTACCCCTTACTAATAATGTAAATCCAGATCTTACAGATTACGTGACGAAAGAAGCCTTAAATGGAGTCTATACTATGATTGCTGTTGAAGAAAAAGAAATTAGAGAAAAAGTTGCTTCAAGAACCACCAATCTCTTAAAACGTGTATTTGCATTACAGGACAGCCAATATTAATTTTTTTTTTGAATATCGAAATAAAATATTCTAATCTATTGTGCTAAAAGTTAGACTACCTCATAAATCAGAGGTTTATCTAACTTTTTTAACATTTATAAGCAAGAAGAAGGATTTTTTACATCAAACTTAACGCTGACTTTGCAAAACCTTGTGCTTATAGACCATATTTTTGTATTAAAGAAGAATACAGACTTATGTTCAAAATTTTTGAAACAAGATCTACAGAAGAATGCCTTTGTGATAAGTATACCTATCTTATGCACAAAGCTTTTAAATTGGCGCTAACCGACAAGGAAGAAAGCGACCGACTTAATGCAAAGGCGAAAACAATCCTTGAAGAACTTAAAAGAATGCGATACAATAAAATAGATTATTAGGTTCTGAGCTTTTTAAAATAGTCAATTGCTTCTACTAATCGTGACCCGTACCAACTAAAATACTCCCCATCCACTAATTTAATTTCCATATTTAATTCTGAAAAATACTCCTTATGCATTTCTTTGAATGGAAATGGCTCTGAGGAAAGTAATAATAGTTCAGGATTTTTTGCTTTTATTTCTTCAAAAGTAGTTTCCGGATAGCGCGATTCCTTAAAAACATTTTCGAACTTATTCAACTTTAAAAGTTCATCTATAAAAGTGTCTTGGCCCGCAACCATTAAAGGTTTTTTCCAAATAAAATATGCAACTTTTTTTACCGGTTTATCCCTAAGTTGCTCCTGTAATGCTGTTATTTTTCTCTTTATGGAATTCACCATCGTTTCTACTAAAGCTACTTTCTGAAAAATTTCACCATACTGAAACATCAATTCAAAAGCATCTTCAATTTTAACAATATCTGAAACGTGAACGGGGGCAATTTCTTCTAGCTCCTCCACCATTTCTTTGGTGTTTTCCTCTTTATTACAGAAAATAATATCAGGATTTAAAGTCTTAATTTTTTCCAGCTTCACTTGTTTAGTGCCACCTACAATGGTCTTGGTTTTCCGAAGATATTCGGGATGCACACAAAACTTTGTGATTCCTACCAGGTTTTCCTCCAGGCCTAAATCGACTAAAAGTTCAGTTTGGCTGGGTACTAAGGAGATAATTCGTTTGGGTATTGTTGGAAGGTAAACTTTTCTTTCTAATTGATCCTTTACTTCCATGGCAAGAGAATTAAAGCTGCTTCAATTCTTCGGCCATTTGTTGCTGAAGCACTTCCGCTTTGGCACCTGCTATTTCAGCAAAATTTGAAGATTCTGAAGCATAAATAATCTTTCGGGAAGAATTCACTAAAAGACCAACATTTTTAGTCATTCCGTATTTACAAACATCTTCTAGTTTTCCGCCCTGGGCTCCCACCCCCGGAACTAACAAGAAATTCTCGGGAATTATTTCCCTGATTTCCTTTAAAAATTCAGCCTTAGTCGCACCAACAACATACATAAGTCGGTCGGCATTTTTCCAGGTTTTAGAAGTCTTAAGAACTTTTTTATAAAGCTCTTCCCCATCTATTTTTTGCGTCTGGAAATCGAACGCACCTTCATTAGATGTCAAAGCCAATAAAATCGCCTGCCGGTTATCAAATTCGAGAAAAGGCTCTACGGAATCCTTTCCCATATAAGGAGCAACCGTTACCGAATCGAACCCAAGATCTCTAAGAAAGGTTTTAGCATACATCCTTGAGGTATTACCAATATCACCGCGTTTGGCATCAGCAATGGTATACATTTCCGGATATTCGTGATGAAGGTAATTTATGGTTTTTTCCAAAGCCTGCCAGCCTTCAACACCATTGGCTTCATAAAATGCGATATTCGGCTTATAGGCCACGCAAAATTTATGGGTAGCATCTATAATCGCTTTATTAAATTCAAAAATAGGATCGTCTTCCGATAATAAATAAGTGGGAATTCGGTCTATATCCACATCAAGCCCTACAGATAAAAAAGACTTTTTTTTCAGGATCTGTTCGGTTAATTCTTGTGGAGACATAGGTTAGGTTTTGTAATTAATATGTTTCAAAATATAAAAATAAAATTCCGCTTTCGCGGAAAGGAATTCTTAAAAAAAGGTATTTGTCATACTTAAAAAAAAGAGACCTCCGCCTTCGCGGAGGTGACAGTTTAAAATATATCTGAATTCTCTTTAAGTTTTTCTGTGTTTTCTACCAATCTCAGTTCGTCTATTATTTTCTGAATATCCCCGTTTATAATATTGGAAAGATCGTACAACGTAAGATTTATACGGTGATCTGTAACCCTTCCCTGGGAATAATTATAGGTTCTAATTTTGGCACTACGGTCACCACTAGAAACCATTGAGTTTCTTTTAGCGGCATCGGCCTCCTGCTTTTTAGCCAGTTCAATTTCATATAAACGAGAACGTAAAACCCTAAAAGCTTTTTCCTTGTTTTTATGCTGCGATTTTTGATCCTGGCACTGGGCTACCAATCCTGTTGGTTCATGGGTTAAACGTACCGCAGAATAGGTGGTATTTACCGATTGCCCACCAGGACCGGAAGAACAGAAATAATCTATCCTTACGTCTTTCATATCAATTTGCACATCAAATTCTTCAGCTTCAGGCAAAACCATAACGGTTGCTGCCGAGGTATGTACACGACCCTGGGTTTCGGTTTGTGGCACACGTTGTACACGGTGAACACCGGCTTCAAATTTCATAGTGCCGTAAACATCCTCACCTGAGATTTCAAAAATCATCTCTTTAAATCCTCCGCTGGTACCTTCGCTATAATCTACAATATTATGCTTCCAGCCTTTGCTTTCTACATATTTGGTGTACATTCTATAAAGATCGCCGGCAAAAATACTGGCCTCATCACCACCGGTACCGGCTCTAATTTCTATAACAACATTCTTGGCATCGTCTGGATCTTTAGGCACCAGCATCATCCTGATC